>NZ_WHNU01000003.1:0-291528 GCF_009362305.1 Burkholderia sp. BE17 | reverse complement strand
TCGGACGCCTCGATGGATGCCGCGTTGTAGCCGACGAGGCCGCCCGCCGTCGCATAATCACCGGCTCGCACGCTCGCGCTCGATGAAGAGGCGTTGATGCGCCCGGCCTTGTCCCCGCCTTCGTTGAAACCGACGAGACCGCCGACGCGCGCACCGCTAGCCAGGGCGGTGACGCTGCCCGCGGCCGTCGAGGACGTGACGACACCCCGGTTGACCCCGACCAGGCCACCCGTGCTGCCCGCCGACCGGCTGCTGACGCGTACGTCGGTGCGGCTGTTGCTGATGGTCGCCGGATCATGATCCGGCCAAAGGAAAGTGCGGTTTTCCCCGACCAGACCGCCGACATACAGCGCATCCTTGTCGCCTTCGACATGGCCCGACACGAACGCGCGATCGATCGAACCGCTCAGGTTGCTGCCGACCAGGCCGCCGACGATCGCGAGGCCATTGCCGCTGACCAGGACGTCCTTCGCCTTGACGTTGGAGATAACAGCACCCGCGTAGTTGTAGCCGGCCAGCGCGCCGATGCTGACCGGCTCGCTGCCTGCCGGAACGACCACCCGTGCGGTGATCTTGTCCAGCGTGAGGTTCGCGATACGGCCCATGTTGAATGCGAACAGCCCGACGGCTGCGGCGCCGGGGTTCGAGATCGACAGGTTGCCGATGGTATTGCCCAAACCGTCGAACACGCCCTCGAATCCGGCGGTGTTGCCCCCGAGGCTGCGGAATTGCGCGCCCTTGCCGTCGATCGCATTGCCCAGCACATACCGGCCGTTCATGTTGCCTTCGACGCTGCGCAGCCCCGCGAGATCGTGAATCACCCGATACGCTTCGCCGTTCGCCGAGAACGATGCATTGCGGCCCGACAGCGTGACCACCGCATCGTCGTTCGTCAACGTGTGGCCGCTGCCAGAGTTCAGCGCCAGGCTCGCGTTTTCGCCCGTCAACGTCAGCTTGTTGCCGATCCGGATTTGTTTTGCCGCGTTCACCGTCATGCCCGCGTTCGCGCCGCTCGCCGTCAACGCCTGCTTCAGGTCGACGTTGCCCTTTTTCGACATCAGCGCCAGCGTGTTGTCGCTCGCCCAGGTCACCGCGTCGCCCACCGTCAGGTCACCCGACGTGTTGGTCAGCGCCACGTTCGTCGTACCCAGGTTGCGCGACAGCGTCTCGCCGTCGATCGCACCGTCGGCGTTACCGCCTGTCCCGCTGTTGCCGGCATTACTGCCTGTTCCGCCGTTGCCGGTATTACCGTTGACCCCGCCGCCAATGACGAGACCGCGCTTGCCGGGCTGCGCAGCCGCGCCGACCCCGGCGTTCGCCGCCTCGATCGTCCACAGACCCGTGCGGCCCGATACCGAACGCGTATCGACCTGCACGCCACGCGACACCACCACCCGCTCGCCGCGCGTCGTGACTGCGCCGCCTGCCGTCGATGCGTCCTGCGCACTCGCGTCCAGCTTCCCGCCGACATGAACCTGGCCGCCGTCCAGCGTGATCTTCCCGGCGCGGCTGCTCAGTCCCTTCGCCTCGATCATGCCGCTGTTCTTGACCACCGAGCCCAGCAGATCGTCTGCCGCGCGCGCCGTCATCAGCACTTCCCCGCCGTCCGCCTTCAGCAGCCCACCGTTGTGCGCCTGCGCGTCGACCGCGCCGCTTTCGACCTGCAGGTTCAGCAACCCGTTGCCGTCGAAGTTCACGTTGAACGCATTGCCCGCGCCCAACGCCACGCGGCCCATCTGCGCGCGGATCACGCCCGTGTTCGACACGCGCGCCCCCAGCAGCGCCACGCTGCCGCCGTCCGCCGCCGCGATCGCCCCCGCGTTCTCCACCGACTGGCCCGAGGTCCCCGCGAACCGGTAGCGACCCGCGAGGAAATCCGCGTCCGACAGGTTCTGCGTCGACGCCACCAGACCGCCCACGTTCACCTGCGCGCCCGCGCCGAACATCACCCCGTTCGGATTCACCAGGAACACGCGGCCGTTCGCGTCCAGTTGACCTTGAATCTGGCTGCCGTTCGACCCGATCACCCGGTTCAGCGCGATCGACTGGTTCGTCGGCTGCTTGAACGACACCCGCTCGCCGCCGCCGATACTGAAGTCCTGCCAGTTCGTGATCAGCTTGTCCGTGTGCTGGTTGATCGACATCGTCTTGCCGTCCGCCGACTTCGTGATGTCCGCCTTACCCGACATGACCTCGCCGCCCGTCGGCAGCGCGTACGCGCCCGACGATGCCAACCACAGCAGCGACGCGCCCGCCGCGAGCAGGCGCTTGCCGCCGCCCGACTTGCCTCGACGGCGCGCCGTTTCCCCGACTGCACACCAGCCACCCTGTGCTTCATTCCACACCAATGAATAGGCCTTGTTCATTTTGGTATCCTCTTCAATTTGTTTCAGAAAGCCCGCCATGCCTGACGAACCACGATCATGCTCGCTCAGAAATACTGAGCGGCCTGAACCCAAACGCTCGGCGCGCGGGTCGGCGAACCGACCGCTGCACCGAGCGGCCACGCGGCCGTCAGCGTCACCTGGCGCTTCGCGCCGAACCAGCTTGCGCCGACGCCGCCGGCCTGCATGTGCTGCATGTTTCGCCCTTTCGTCCACGGGTGCTTGTCGGACTGCACGCGCCCGGCGTCGACGAACGTGCTGACCTGCCATCCCGGCGCGACGAGGTAACGCAACTCGGCGCCGGCCTGCCAGCCCTGGTCGCCGCTGCCCGTGCCAAGCGCATATGCGCGCACGCCGTACGGGCCGCCGAGACTGAATTTCTCCGATTCGTCGAGATTGCGCGACGAAAGCTGTGCGCTGAATTGCGTGTACAACTCGAACCGGCGCCCCAGCGCCTGCACGCGCAGCGCGCTCACATTCAGCTTCGCAAAGCTGCCGATCGACTTTTTCAGCGGGTCCGCCTCGAACGGATCGTTGCTGCGCAGCCGGCCGACGCCGAACATCACCGAGAACCCGTTGCGGCCGCCGCCCAGCCAGCCGTCCTGACTGTTGCCGCTGACGCCGAAGGTCCACAGGCCGACGTTCTTGTCGCGACGGATGTCGAAAATGCCGTAGTCGTCGCGCAGGTTCTTGTTTTCGTACTGGATCTGCGCGGTGACGCTCAGGCTGCGCGCACGCACGAGCGGCTGGGTCACGTATGCGGTTTGCACGCTCGCCCGGCCTTGCGATTCGAGATCGGAAAAGGCGCCGCCGAGCCGGTAGCGCAGCGACGAATACGCGACACCGACCCGCGTCGACGCGGGCCCGACCGGTACTTGATAAGCGGCACGGTAGTAGCGCTGCAGTTCGTTGCTGACGAGCCCGCGCAGGCTCAGGCGATCGCCGAGCCGCAGCGGCGAATTGACGTCGACGCTGCCGCCGACACGGTAGCGCCCGAGCGCGACGTCGCCGAAGTTGTCGAATTCGAGCGATCCGGATGCGAGCGGCCCTTTGTCGGCGTCGACGACGAGATCGGTGGTACCGGGCATTTCGCCCGGACGCAAGGTGCCGCGCGCAGCGACGCCGGCCAGGTCGTCGAGCAACAACAGGCTGCGCTCGAGATCGGGCCCGCGTACGACATCGCCCGGATGCAGCGCCGAGAGCGGCTGGCGCAGCGCGGCGCCGAGCACACGCGAATGATTCCGGAGCGTGATGGCGCCGTAGCGGCCTTCGACGATTTCGATACGCACGATGCCGTCGTCGATGTCCTGGCGAGGCAGGTAGGCGCGCGCAAGCACGTAGCCACGACGGCGATAGTAGGCTGTGATGCGCGCGGCCGCGCGTTGCAAGTCGGCGAAGCTCAGCGTGCCGCCAGCCAGATCGGCGACGAGCGGCAGCAGTTTGTCGCTGCCGAATACGGTATTGCCGTCGAGCGCGAATGCGCGAACGAACACGCGAGGCCCCGACTCTGGCGCGCTCTCGGCGGCCTCTTCCGACGGCGCCACCGTAAGCTCGGGCGCGGTTTCCGGTGGCAGCTCCGGTCGCGGCGCCTCGATGTCGCGCATCGCTCGCCCCGCGTCCGGCACTTGCGCATGTACCGGCTCGAACAGGCCCGCGGCACCGCCGCAGATCAGCGCCACGCAAAGTGCGTGGCGGACCCTCAAAGCTACGCCGGCGTCGCGGAGCACCGCATACGAACCGGCCTCGCGCAACTGCGTCGCTTCGACGTTACCGATGTCGACCCGACGGTGGTCGACGACTTGCATTTGATCTACCCACATGGAACACATCCGGACCTGACCGGCAAGGCACTTGCCAGCTATGACTCAATCGCCGAATGCTACAGACGGACGTTTCGCATGTATTTAGATCACGTACGAAAATTCGTGACGAAATTGTTAATTGCTGGAGCAGCCGCACGGAATGTCTGGATGACAAAAACGGCCTCTGCTTTATCGAAAGGACGGAACCAATCGGCCTTCGGCGATGCCCCAGGCACGGCCGCTGTTGACCGCCTGCAGCGGCATTTCTAAACTGGCATTCCTTGTTACGCCGCTCATGCAAAAAGGACTCCCATGATCGACCTCTCGACGCTCGCGCTGTTCTCCGGCGCATCTCTCGCGCTGACCGTCACGCCGGGCCCCGACATGCTGCTGATCGCGTCTCGCAGCGTGAGCCAGGGCCGGCGCGCGGGCTTCGCAACGCTCGCGGGCATTCAGGCCGGCACTTACTGTCACGCACTCGCCGCGGCGCTCGGGCTGTCGCAACTCTTTGTCGCGGTGCCGATCGCGTATGACGCCGTGCGCTTCGCGGGCGCTGCGTATCTGCTGTATCTCGCATGGAAGACGTTCCGTTCGGATGCGACCGAACTGTCGCCCGTCGCATCGCAGCGTCGCCACTCGACCGCGACGATTTTCCGTCAGGGCATGACGACGAACCTGCTGAATCCGAAGATGGCGCTGTTCGTGCTCGCGCTGTTCCCGCAGTTCGTGCGGCCCGAACACGGTTCGATCGCCGTGCAGATTCTCGTGCTCGCGACGGTGCTCAACCTGATCGGGCTCGTCGTGAATGGCGCGGTCATTCTTTCCGCGAGCCGGTTGAGCCGGCGGATCGGCGCGCGCCGCCGCCCGTCGAAGCTGCCGCAGTATCTGCTCGGCACGGTGTTCGTCGGACTCGCCGCGCGGCTCGCGGTGGCGGGGCGGAACTGATCTCGCCCCGTCCCGAAACACACGGGCAGGCCTGATATCCATTCGGATAACTAGTCAATTCAGGCCACGGGCAAACAATCTGGCTCGCACGTCTACAACGAAGCACCGGAGAAACTTCCAGACGTTTCTCCGGTGCTTCCGTGCATTCGACGAGCCGCCCTCATGACAGACACGACGGCGCTCCTTCTTGCAAGGAAATAACAAATTTGTTACTATACGAACCGTCGCGTATGAAATCCATTTCTTCAGCGAACAGGTCGAAGCTGGCGTGTTTGCGTTGCCGAAGACGCTGACCGCCAGGTTCTTCGCACTCGCCGACCGTATGGAAGAGTACGGTCCGAATCTGGGCGAACCTCACACCAGGCCGATGGGCGGCGGTTTGTATGAAATGCGCTTGAAGGACCTGGAGGGTATCGCCCGTGTGTTTTACCGCGCGGTCGTCAACCGGCGGATCGTCATGCTTCACTGCTTCATGAAGAAGACGCAGAAAACGCCGCAAAAAGCGCTGGAGACCGCGCGCCGTCGATTAAAGGAGGTTCGATATGGCAACCTATAAGGCACTGCGCGAGCGCGCGTTGGCCGATCCGACGGTACGTGCCGAATACGACCGGCTGAACCGCGAGGAATTCGCGCTACTCGACGCGATGCTGGCCGCCCGGCGAGCCGCCGGTCTTTCGCAAGCCGACGTGGCGGAGCGCATGGGCACGAAGGCGCCTGCCGTCACGCGGCTCGAACGCGCGCTCGCGACAGGCCAGCATTCTCCATCGATCGATACGCTGCGCAAGTATGCCGCCGCGTGCGGCAAGAAACTCGTGATCTCGTTCGCCTGAGTCGCATCGAGGCCCGGACATGGTTCAATCGGCCGTCGGTTCTTCGAGCGACTGACGGCACACCTGCCCCGCATCGCACTATTCCCGACCCGCGCATCCATCGTCGGCACGATCGCGCGTATCCGCCACCACGCGCAGTTCCCGACTGTTCATCAAACTCGCCGGTGTCACCGTGCGGCGGTGCCACGGAATTCGGCCGAAATACCAGATCTTCCAGAAGCCGAGCGGATGATCGGGATTCCGGCGCAGCAGCGTGTCGAAGGTTTCGACATCGCCGAGCACGATCCGCGTCGCATCGCGCACGACCTCGCGCACGAAACGCGAACAGAACTGCCGGCGCGACGCGAGATTGAAACCCGTGTCGTACACCACACCGACCCGGCACATCGCCGCGTCGACGAGCCGGCGCCGCTGCGCGGCATCGAGCGGCTGCTTCAGGCGCGCGATCACGCATGCGCCGCGATCGGAGCGCGCGAGAAACCGCGACATCGTCGTGACGCGCGACAGCGGAAACGTGCTCTCCGCAACCAGTACCTCGCCGCCGCGCTCGCCGACGACGATCCCGACGTGATTCGTCCACGAACGCGTCGCGCTCGCCACTTCGAGAAACGGTCGCACCGTCACGCGGATGAACACGATGTCGCCGATCTCCGGCTCGACCGGCAACGACACTTCATGCGTATCGACGGAACCCGCGGTAAAGAGATACCGCCGGCCGACACCGAGCGGGCGGCTCATCAGCGGCTGGCAACCGGTATTGACGGACATGGGAGCCTCGCGCAAGTGGACATGCGGGACAGCATGTCAGCCGCGGCCGCGCGCCGCATCCGCGGCACGCACAAGGGTGCGAATCCGTGCCGCCGGGTGGCGGATTTCGATACCGGCGAGCGGCGTGACGCGCGATGCCGAACAGTCAGCGCGTCGCGCCCAGCGCTACGCGCAGCCGTTCCATCAGTTGCGTGTAATGCCGCAACACGTCGTCCTTGGGCACGACATTCGCGGTCGCGAAACGATCGGACCACGCCGGCTTCCATTCATACGACCCGTGTACGCTGCGGTCACCGTCGGGCGCCTGGATCAGCGAACGGATCCGCGCGTCGCGGCCCGGCCCCGTGTGCATGTCGAACAGCGCGTGGATATACGTGTGATACGCGTCGTACACGTCGTCGTCGAACAGATAGCGATAAATGTGGAACGTGCGGTCGAGTTCGCGCTTCGCGCGGATCACGTCGTCAGGCGAAATGTCCTTCCAGTAGCCGATCCACGTGTAGAAGCACAGCAGCGCATTGAGCTGCGGCGCGACCGCGTCGTACAGCGCGAGCCGCTTCTCGATCAGCCGCTGGTTGGTCCACTGCACGAGTTCGAGCCGCTTCAGCCGGCGCGCGACGAGCCAGCCGAGACACGCGACCGACAACGGCGTCAGCACGCCGAGCACGAGCTTGACGATTTCCAGCGAATTCCACGGATTGTTGAATGGCTGCATGAATGGCCCGACAAGAAGAAACGCATCCGCGCCGGCGCATGATGCGGTGCGCGCGGCGCGTGCCCGATCGCGTCGACATTGACCGTTAGTTGCTTGCGCATCGAACGTCGCACGGCAGCGCGAGCGATACGTTCGAAGCGGCGTGACTCGCCAGATTACCGGGCGATTGTCACCGAGACCTGACCGTTCGTCGAGTCATCGCCTCGCACCCGCTCGGCGCTAGGTCGGCAGCGCCGACGTGAGCTTGACCTTCTGCATCGGAATGTCGGTCTTCACGCTCAGCACGCCGGGAATGCGCGTGAGGGTTTCCATCTGGAAACGCCGGTAGTCGTCGATGTCGGCCGCGACGACGCGCAGCAGGAAATCGCAGTCGCCCGCCATCAGGTGGCATTCGACGACTTCCGGCATCTGCTGGACGGCATCGGCGAAACGGTTCACGGATTCCGCGTCCTGCCCCTTCAGCCACACGCGCGTGAAGATCGTCAGGCCCTTGCCGACCTTCGCGGGATTCAGCACGGCCACGTATTTCTCGATCACGCCGGCTTCCTCGAGAAGCCGCACGCGCCGCAGGCACGGCGACGGCGACAGCCCGACCTCGTGCGCGAGCTCCACGTTCTGCATGCGGCCGTCGCGCTGCAGCGCGCTCAGGATCCGCCGGTCGATGGCATCCAGTTTCATTTGGCATCCGATTCCAAAAAATTCGCAAATCGCGCGTTCAATGCCAAATTCTCCGAAAGTTATGGCCACAACGCAACCCGATTCGAGTCAAAAAAGCAGACAATCCCTCCCCCGAAGGAGGAGTAATGAGCAGTAGCGTTTCAACGTCGTCCGGGCTTCGCGACAAGCCCGCCTATGTCGCCGAGATGGGCCGCGGTTTGCGCGCGGCGCTGCCCGTCATGCTGGGTTTCGTGCCGTTCGCGCTGGTGCTGGGCGCGCAGGCCGCGCAAAAAGGGTTGAGCCTGTTCGAGGTGCCGATGATGACGGGCCTGAACTTCGGCGGCGGGTCCGAATTCGCGGCAATCCATTTGTGGACGTCGCCGCCGCACATCGCGCTGATCGTCGCGATGTCGTTCCTCGTGAATTCGCGCCACATCCTGATGGGCGCCGCGTTCGAGCCGTATATCCGGCGCCTGCCGCGCCGCCGCGCGTTCGTCGCGCTGTTCTTCATGTGCGACGAGAGCTGGGCGATGTCGCTCGCCGATGCGCGCTCGCGCTCGGCCACGCACGTCAGCGTGCCCTATTACGCGGGCATCTGCGTGGGGCTCTACCTGACGTGGATCTCGATGACCACGCTCGGCGCGGCGGTCGGCCCGACGATCGGCAACGTCGAGCAGTACGGCTTCGACATGGCGTTCACGGCCGTGTTTCTGGTGCTGCTGCGCGGGATGTGGAAAGGGATGCGCGCGAGCCGCCCGTGGTTCGTGAGCCTCGTCGTCGCGGCGGCCACGCACCTCGCCGTGCCCGGTGCATGGTACGTCGCGGCCGGCGCATGCGCCGGGCTGATCGCCGCGCTGCTGTGGGAGCCGCGCGATGCCTGATCTTCCGGATTTCAGCACCGTCGCGACGATCGTGCTGATGGCGTCGACGACCTACCTGTCGCGCATCCTCGGCTACGTGCTGCTGCGCAACCGCACGCTCAGCCCGCGAATGGCATCGGTGATGGAGAACGTGCCCGGCTGCGTGCTGATCTCGGTGATCGCGCCGGCCTTCGTGTCGACGCGCCCGGCCGACCTGCTCGCGCTCGCGATCACGCTGCTCGCGGCGACGCGCCTGTCGATCCTGCCGACCGTCATCGTCGGCGTCGCGTCGGCGGGGCTGCTGCGGCATCTGATCGGATAGAGCCTGTTCCCGCTGATAGCGCACTTGGGCTGGCCGCATTGCGGCGTCGATCGCCGCTTGTCCCCAAGGGGCGACCGGCAAGGTACGTTCGCAAGCCCGCTATCGGCGGGAACAGGCTCCAAGTTCCGACCCACCGCGTACGCGGCACCTCCACCGACGAACGGGCGCGCGATGCGCCCGTTTTCACGTCCGCGCCGACCTGCGCCGACGGCGCAACACGACGATTCTCGCGCCAGGATGCTAGCCTTGTGGCTTGCGCCACGCAGCCCTTCACTCTCGTCGCCCATCTCCGCGAGGATCGTCCCGATGCAAGAAACCCGCTCGCTTTTCGACCGCGTCCTGCTGACCAACGACGACGGATTCGACGCCCCCGGCCTTGAAGTACTCGAACAGGTCGCCACGCAACTGGCGCGCGAAGTGTGGATCGTCGCGCCGGCGGAAGACCAGAGCGGCACGTCGCATTCGCTGAGCCTGCACGAACCGCTGCGCGTGCATCGCAAGGGCGAACGCCGCTTCGCGGTGCGCGGCACGCCCGGCGATTGCGTCGCGATCGCGGTCAGCCACCTGATGAAGGACGCGCGGCCCGACGTCGTGCTGTCCGGCGTGAACCGCGGCGCGAATCTCGGCACCGAAACGGTGTTTTCCGGCACGGTCGGCGCCGCGATGACGAGCATGCTGGTCGGCGTGCCGGCCATCGCGCTGAGCCAGGCGTTCACCGATCGCAACGCGGTACCGTGGAACACGGCGCTCGCGCATGCGCCGGACGTCATTCGCAGGCTCGCCGCCGCCGGCTGGGACAGCGACGCGTGCCTCAACGTGAATTTCCCCGCCCGCCCCGCGCAGGACGTGCGCGGGCTGAAGGTGACGAACCAGGGCGCCGGCACGCTGCAGGGCGTCGAGATCGTGTCGGGCCGCGACCCGCGCGAGATCGACTATCACTGGCTGAAGCTCGCGCGCGCACCGCGCGACGACGACGCGGATTCGGAAACGGTCGCGCTCGGCGAAGGGTATATCGCCGTCACGCCGCTGAAGTTCGAGCGCACGCACGACGGCGCACTCGCGCGGCTGCGGTCGAATCTCGGGTGATCGGGTTGGCTGGGTTGGCAGCTTCGGCAGCTTCGGCAGCTTCGGCAGCTTCGGCAGCTTCGGCAGCTTCGGCAGCCTTGGCCGGGCGGCCGCTTCGGCGCTTGCGCACGACGCCTGCGCACGGCGGCCACGTTGCCCGGTCGCGTCGGCGCACAACCTCGGCGCGTCACCGCCCGCACTGCGTCACGTCAGATTCAATCCCCCGTCGAGCATCACGATCTCGCCCGTCACGTAATCGGACGCGACGAGCATCGCGACCGTCTGCGCGATGTCGTCCGGCGTCGCCGCGCGGCGCATCGGCGCGCGTTCGCGCCAGAGCTGCCGCGCTTCGGTCCAGTCGGCGGTCAGCGGCGTATCGACCAGCCCCGGCGCGACCGCATTGACCCGAATCGCAGGCGCGAGCGTGCGCGCCAGCAGCCGCGTCGTGTGATTGAGCGCGGCCTTCGCCGCCGCATACGGAATCGACGCGCCTTTCGGCCGCACGCCCGCATGCGAGCTGACGTTCACGACGCAACCGGCCCGCCCGCGCGACGCCGCTTCGAGCAGCGCGGGCTGCGCTTCGGCGACGAGCCGGAACGGCGCGATCACGTTGATCTCGTGTATCTCGCGCCACACATCGGGCGTCGCCGCCGCGAGGTTCTCATGCGGAATCACGCGGCTGATCCCCGCATTGTTGACGAGCACGTCGAGCCGCCCGTGCACGGCGAGCGCGTCGCGGATCAGCCGCACGCGCTCGGCATCGTCGGCGAGATCGGCCTGCACGTAGGCCGCGCCGAGTTCGCGCGCCATCGCGCGTCCGGTGTCGGCCGAACTGCGGGAATGCAGGATCACCGCATAGCCGTCCGCCGTCAGGCGGCGCGCGATGGCCGCGCCGATCCCCGACGTCGAGCCGGTGACGAGCGCGACGGGCCGATGCAGGCGCGACGCGCGCGGCTCGGCGGCGGCTTCGGTTTCAGGTTCCGTTTCGGAAATCGGGGCATGCATCGGCGGGAGCGGCGCGTCCATATCGGGGAACCCTGTCGGTGGCGTTCCCGCATCATAAGCGCGCAGACGCGACCGGGATATCGATCGTCGCTTCCTCGAACAGCTGCGTACCGGGGTAAAACACGCCGCCGACCGGGTTCAGCGAATGGATGCCGGGCACGGGCAGCACGTACCACGCGGAAAGCTGGCCGCAATCGTCGTTGCCGGGAATCGGGAAGCCGGTCCGACACGACCGCTCCCGCATCGATGCAGGCCAGCCGCACGAGCCGCGGCGCCAGCGAAAACGGGAACAGCGAAGATCGTCACAACCGCTTAACCCAGCGACTGCCGGGCGCGGTGACCTGCAGCCTGCATCAGGGCATCGCGGATCGGCTCAGCGCTGCTTCGGCAGATCGACAAAATCCTCGAGTTCACCTGCGACGTACAGCCGCTTGCCGATTCTCGGGTATTCGCACACATCGTGTTCGAGACGCTGCCCGGCGACGATCAGTTCGAGCGGCACGTCACCGGTGTTCTGCAGCGTATGTGCTTCGCCGCCGCGCGCGAAGCCGAGGAAATCGCCGGGCCCGACGTCGTACGGGCGTTCGCCGATCGTGACCGTGCCCGTGCCGGACAGCACGTACACGCATTCTTCCTCGTACAGGTGACGGTGGTATTCGGCCGATTCGTGACCGGGCATCAGCGTGAGCAGGTGGAAGCCGAACTGCGTGATGCCGGTCAGGTCGCTGAGCGGTCTCTTGAGACGAACGGCATTGGGATTCAGCGAATGCACGGCGCGCGTCGGTTCCATCTTCGCGATATCGGCGGCCTTCAGCAATTCCCGGGGATGGGTGATCGACATGGGGGGCTCTCGTTAGCGTGACTGCATCGGTTGGACACGCCGCCCGGGCCGGCGAACGGGCAATCGGCCGACGGGCGATGCGGCGCATGGGCGCGCTCCGGCATTGTCCGACATTTCCGGCCGCGTGGAGACACGGCATCGCATCGCGACGCCGGTTCGCCTCCGCTCCCGCCACGCCGGCATTCAGCGCACGGGCGTGCCGCGCAGTCCAGTCAGCAGTGCCACGAGCCGATCGATGTGCGCGTCTTCCGTGCGCCACGACGACACGCTGATCCGGAACGCCGGACGCCCCTGCCACACGGTCGCGCCGAACCACACGTCGCCCGAATCCTGCGCGGCCTCGCGGATCGCGACCGTCTCGTCATCGGTGCCGGCGCGCACCAGCACCTGGTTCAGCACGACGCGGTTCAGCACGTCGTAGCCGGCCGCACGCAGGCCGTCCGCGACACGCGACGCCTGCGCGCAATGCCGCTCGACCATCGTCGCCAGCCCGGCGCGGCCGAGCGAGCGCAGCGCGGCCCACACGGGGATGCCGCGCGCGCGCCGCGAGAACTCGAGGTTCAGGTTCTTCTGCGCGTCCTGCGCGCCGCTCAGGTAGACGGCATCGCTGTTCATCGCGGTCGCGAGCGCCGCCGCGTCGCGGCAGATCACCATCGCGCCGTCGTACGGCGTGTTGAGCCACTTGTGGCCGTCGGTCGTCCAGCTGTCCGCGCCGTCGATGCCTTCCGTCAGCGCGCGCTTCGACGACGCGCGTGCCCACAGCCCGAACGCACCGTCCACGTGCACCCACGCGCCGGCCGCCTTCGCGGGCGGAATCAGCGCCGCGAACGGATCGAATTCGCCGGTGTTCACTTCGCCGGCCTGCACGCAGAGGATCGTCATGTCGTCGAGCGGCGGCAACTGCGCGGGGTCGATGCGGCCGTGTGCATCGACCGGCGCGACGACGATGCGCTTCATCCCGAAGCCGAGCACGCGCAGCGCTTTCTTCACCGTGATGTGCGCGAGCTCGGAGATCACGACCTTCACCTCGGGCGCGCCGATCAGGCCGTCCTCGTCGATGTCCCAGCCCTTGCGCGCGAGCAGCGCGCGCCGCGCGGCCACCAGCGCGACCAGTGTGCAGGCCGTCGCGCTCGTGCCGAACCCGACCGCACTGCCTTCGGGCAGCGCAAGCGCGTCGACGACCCAGCGCGCGGCCTGGCGCTCGAGCGTCGCGGCCACCGGCGAATTCGCGTACGACGACGCGCACTGGTCCCACGCGAGCATCAGCCGCTCGGCCGCCGCCGCGGCCGGCAGCGCGGCGCCGATCACGAAGCCGAAGTAGTTCGGGCCGTTCGACGCGACGGTCGCCGGTGAGCCCTGCTCGTCGAGCAGGCGCAGCACGTCGTCGGCCGGGCGTCCCGTATCGGGCAGCGGCTCGTCGAATGCGACGAGGCCGGCCAGCGCGGCCGCGTCGGGAAACGCGCGCCGTTCGTTCGTCGCTGCGAGATACGCGTGCGCGCGGCGGTCGGCGTCGGCCAGCAATGCAAGTTCGTCCATATCGGTTGCCTCGGTGGGGATCGGTGGGGATCGGTCGAATCAGAGTTGCGAGAGATCGCGGCCGAGCTGCTGCAGCGCGCCGTCGATCCGCTTGTAGTACGTGAACTTGCCGACGCGGGTCGCCTGCACGAGCCCGGCATCCGCGAGGATGCGCATGTGGCGCGTGGTCGTGGCCGGCGCGATGCCGAGCTTCTCGGTGATGTACGTGCAGCACACGCCGAGCTCGTCGAAATCGCCGTGCGGCTGCGGCGGGAAATGCTTGCGCGGCTGCTTGAGCCAGCGCATCACGGCCAGACGGCTTTCGTTGGCCAGTGCGCTGATGCGGGTGACGTCGTCCATGGGGTCGGAAGGCTTCGTTTAACGTTTCGCATATTAGCTAAATGACGAAACGTGGGCAATCTGTTCGAGGTCCGGTTTCAGGCTGTCATGTCACGTTCGGGATCACGACATCGGCATGCGATGCGATCGCGGCAACACAGCTGCCACAACGTCCGGCAGGCAGCGCGAGCAACGCGCCTTTACACCGCCGCCAAAGCCTGTGCCAGCCGCTCGATCAGCGCGCGCACGCGCCGCGGCTGCACGGCGCTGCCCGGATAGACGATCTGCAAATCGACGTCGCCCGGCGAGAAGTCATGCAGGACCTCGACGAGCACGCCGGACGCCAGATCCCGTTCGACGTCGACCAGCGACTTCAGCGCGACGCCGTGCCCCGCGACACACCACGCACGGACGAGCGCGCCGTCATTGGCTACGCGCCGGCCACGCACCATCACGCGTTTCAATTCGCCGTCGATGCGGAACGGCCATTCGGCATACAGATCCGGCCCGAAACGCATCACGATGCAGTCGTGCGCGGCGAGATCGTCCGGATGCCGTGGCGTGCCGTGCGCGGCGAGATACGCGGGCGACGCGCACACCACGCGCCGTGCACGGCCGAGCGAACGGCTGCGCAGCGAACTGTCCGCCAGCGTGCCGCGGCGGATCGCGAAATCGAGCCCTTGCCCGACCAGATCGACGTAACCGTCGCCGAGATGCAGGTCGACCGTGACGCCCGGATGCTCGGCCAGGAACGCGTCGACGACGGGCACGACACGCTCGCGCCCGAGATCGGCCGGCGCGCTCAGGCGCACGGGCCCCGACAGCGTCTGCGCGCCCACCCGCACGCGGCTTTCGAGTTCGTCGGCCTCGGCCAGCAGGCGCCGCGCGCCGGCGACGACCGTGCGGCCCTCGTCGGTCAGGCTGATCGCGCGCGTCGTGCGCGTGAGCAGCGCCGCGCCGTAGTGGCGCTCGAGCGCCGCCAGCCGCTCGGACACCGTGGCCGGCGACAGGCCGACCTCCCGGCCCGCCGCGGCCAGCCCGCCCTTCTCCACGATGCGCAGGAACAGCGCGAGGTTATCGAGCAGCATTATTCGCTTTCTCCGAAGGATATTTTCGAAGTCTGCCCAATTATCTGAAATATCCGCAAGCGATACAGTGTGAGTCCGCCGACGAGCGCCCGTCCGGCACGCGCCGGGCTTCGACCATTCAAAGGAAACGCACATGGAATACCGTACGCTCGGCCGCTCCGGCCTCAAGGTTCCCGTCCTGAGCTTCGGAGCCGGCACGTTCGGCGGCACCGGCCCGTTGTTCGGCGCATGGGGCAATACCGGCGTCGACGAAGCGCGCCGTCTGGTCGACATCTGCCTGGAAGCCGGCGTCAACCTGTTCGACACCGCCGACGTGTATTCGGACGGTGAATCCGAACGCGTGCTCGGCGCCGCGATCAAGGGCCGTCGCGACCGGGTGTTGATCTCGACGAAGACGGGCCTGCCGACCGGCGACGGCCCGAACGACGCGGGCACGTCGCGTGCGCGGCTCGTGCGCGCCGTCGACGACGCATTGCGCCGCCTCGACACCGACTACATCGACCTGCTGCAGTTGCACGCATTCGACGCGGGCACGCCGGTCGAGGAAGTGATGTCGACGCTGGACGATCTCGTACGCGCGGGCAAGCTGCGCTATATCGGCGTATCGAACTTCGCCGGCTGGCAGATCATGAAATCGCTTGCGGCGGCCGATCGCTACGGGTGGTCGCGCTACGTGGCGAACCAGGTCTACTACTCGCTCGTCGGCCGCGACTACGAGTGGGACCTGATGCCGCTCGGCGCCGATCAGGGCCTCGGCGCGCTCGTGTGGAGCCCGCTCGGCTGGGGCCGGCTCACCGGCAAGATCCGTCGCAACGCGCCGCTGCCAGAAGGCAGCCGTTTGCATGAAACGGCCAGCTACGGGCCGCCGGTCGACGACGCACGCCTGTACGACGTGGTCGATGCGCTCGACGCGATCGCGGAGGAAACCGGCAAGACCGTGCCGCAGATCGCGCTGAACTGGCTGCTGCAACGACCGACCGTGTCGTCGGTGATCATCGGCGCGCGCAACGAGGAACAGCTGCGCCAGAACCTCGGCGCGGTCGGCTGGTCGCTGACCGATGCGCAGGTCGCGTCGCTCGACGCGGCGAGCGCGGTGCAAGCGCCGTATCCGTACTTCCCGTATCGCCGGCAACAGGCGTTCGCGCGGCTCAACCCGCCGATGCGCGGGTAAGCGGCGACGGCCGACACGGTGCGACGGCAGTCGGCAGTCGGCGGTCGGCGGTCGGCACACTCCCCCGCCGTGGCACCAGAAACCGCGGCCGTCATGGGCCTACCCGGCGCGCCGCGAACTTCCTATCGTGGAGGTCTGCGTTGTTGCCAGCCGAGCCGGCAACACGTCCAACCCTCATCGAAAGGTTCGCGCACATGAACGCCAACGACGCCAGCCTGACCGTACGCGCGGTCCGGGAAGACGACTACGACAACTGGCTGCCGCTGTGGGACGGCTACAACCGCTTCTACGGACGCTTCGGCGACACGGCACTGCCACCGGCCATCACGCAGCTCACGTGGTCGCGCTTCTTCGACGGCTACGAACCCGTGCATGCTTTCGTCGCGGAGCGCGACGGCAAGCTGGTCGGGCTCGTGCATTTCCTGTATCACCGCAGCACGACGCTCGCCGGGCCGACCTGCTATCTGCAGGATCTGTTCACGCTCGACAGCGAACGCGGCAAGGGTGTCGGCCGCGCGCTGATCGAGGCCGTGTACGACGCCGCGCGCCAGCATCGCGCCGAACGCGTGTACTGGCAGACGCACGAGACGAATCACACGGCGATGCGGCTGTACGACACCGTCGCGGAGAAATCGGGGTTCGTGGTGTACAGGAAGGTGCTGCCGCGCTGAGCGCGGCGGGGCGGGTGGTCGATTCAGCGGCCGCGCCTTGATCCACGGAAACGGCGGCACGCGCGACCATTGCTTCAATGAGCCAAATGACGAAACGTGCGCAAGCTTCGCCTCCGGAATTGCCCCGCACGATTGAATGCCATGCTCAATCCCGGAAACGGTCGCCTCGGCAGCCTTGGTAGCCCTCGGGCCACAAAATCTTCCTCTCCGCCAGCTCCTGTATCTCCAGGGCTACAATTTGAACATGCCGTTTTGTAGCAGAAGGGCTACAGTCAGAACCAATCTGGTAATTTCTGATGTCCTGGGGCTACAAATGACAACACTGGCCGATGTTGGAGAGATGCTGAGAGAGGGCCGCCGCGCGGCAGGCCTTTCACAGCAAGAGCTGGCCGAGCGCGCCGGTGTCGCACGTACGACGCTCGCACGCATGGAAACGCTTGCGCGAGGCGACATGAGCGTATCTGCGCTCGTTCGCCTCCTTGAAGCAGCCGGTTATGACCTGCGAGCGGTCAAGCGCGGACATGGACGCACGCTGGACGACATACTGACCGAACAGCGCACGATGGGAGACTCGTGACATGCGCCTTCACGTCTACGTCAAAGGCAGACTCGTTGCTCATCTCTATCGCCAGGCGGACGACTATGCGCTGCGTTACACGGCGGACGCTACCGCCGAAGATTTTGCGAGCCTGACCATGCCCGTCCGCGAAGATCCCTGGGTCTGGCCTCGCGACTTGCATCCCTTCTTCCGGCAGAACTTGCCGGAAGGTTTTCTCTTTCAGGTGATTCGCGAAGAGTTCGGCCCCTATCTCGATGGAACGGACCTTTCGCTTCTGGCCGTCATCGGCGGCGCCGGCATCGGCCGGGTAACCGTCGCACCGGAAGGCGGCGCGCCAGGCGGTGCACTCGACCCGCTCGACCTGAAGAGCCTGCTGCACGAGGACATCACAACCGCCCGCTTTGCGGAACTCGTACGGTACTACGCTCGCGCGGCAATTTCAGGTGCCGTGACCAAATTCCTTGCGCCTGAACGCTCGCCGACCCAGGCACCGGTAGGCAAGCAAACACTCCGCACGAGCCGACACATCATCAAGGGATCCGACGAGCAAACACCCTATCTTGGTTTCAACGAGCACTACTCGATGCAAGTGCTGGCAAGACTCGGCGTCGCCCGGGTAGCCAGGACCGCGATGTCGGACGATGGCCGCGTGCTCGTCGTCGACCGGTTCGACGTCGACGAACAAGGCAACCCGACATTTGGCGTGGAAGACGCTTGCAGCCTGCTTGGCCTTCCTCCTCATGAGAAATACCGCCCGTCGACCGAACAGATCCTCAACGCAACGAAGCCTTATATCGGCGCCGCCAATTGGAGACGCGAGGCCGAGCAACTCGGCTGGCAGCTCATCACCAACTATGTCGTGCGCAACGCGGTCTGCCACGCCAAGAACATCGCTCTCCTCTACTCGAACATCGATGACGTCGCCTACACGCCAGCCTACGACATTGTCACCACGGAGGCCTTATCCGCGCTTTGCGAACAATCCCCCCGGTCTGAGCGTCGACGGTCGCAAAACGTGGGCACCCGGCAAGACGCTGGAACGCTTTTTCAACACGCGTCTCGGCATTCCGCCGAGGCAATATCGCGAAATGGTCGAAGCACTGTGCGACTCCGCCGTATCGACAGGAAAAGACATCGTCGAAGCGGCGAAAAATGAAACGCGGTGGCACTGGATCGCGAAGCAGATGCTGCACGCATGGAACGAAGGCATGGGGTCGCTCCGCAGCGCCAAGCCACAAGTGGCGCTCAAAGCACTCACGCCGGTCATCGAGGCCGCCGGGTTCTCGGACGCGGACCGGGCTGATAACGCGAGAGAGGTGATTGGCCGCTCGGAATTGCTGGCAAATCACGGCAAGGAAAACTGATGCCCGCGCAGGTTCAGCCGACGGGAACACGTCCGGCCTCCTGCGCCTGCGTCAATCCACCTGCCGCGCGTTGATCCACGGAAACGGCGGTATGCACGCCCACTGCTTCGACTAGCCCGTATCGGCATGGTCCGGCGGCGGTTCGCATGACCGGGTTACGCCCCATCCGGCGCTTTCCGTTTCCGGCGGCGAAGTCCTACAGTTACAGGAAACAACCTGCGCCGCCGTGCGTCGTCCCCGTTCGACGAGTCGCACCCGATTCCGAGGAAAGCCCATGCCGAGTATCGTCGCCGCTCCCGCCAATCTCCCCCCGAGCCCCGTCGCGGCGGAAACGCGCATGGTTCACGACGTCGCCACGCTGAAGCCGTCCGACTACCGTTCGGCGGACGGTTCGTCGTGGGTCATCTCGATCGTCACGCCGGCCGCGGACAGCGGCGCGAACGTGACCGGCGCGACGTATTTCGACACCGCGAAAGGCCGGACCGTCCCGGTGCCCGACGCGCGCCGCCGTTATGCGAATCGCGGCACGTGGCAGGTCGTCGCAAGTTCGAGCCCGTCGGTACCCGCGACCGGCCGCTACGACTGGCTGACGCTCGCGTGGCTCCCGATCAACCGGCGGCCGCTGCCGCAAACGCCCGAGCACCTGTATTCGCCGTTCATTCTTGGCGGCACGATCGTTTATCGATGGAATCCGGCGGCCGAAGGCGGCGAGCAGTTCGGCGCGGTCAGGATGATTTTTCCGGAGTGGACGCAGCAGGTGGCGGAAGTGCTCAGGTCCGCGTCCGGGAACAGCGCCCGGTCGACCGGGCCGGCCGATGTGTCGGCGCTCGATCGCATACAGCGCGACAGGAATCCGATGACCGCCGTGCTCGACTTCGGCGATGCGCTGCGTGAAGAGCCGGTGGAACGGATCGTCGCGCGGCTGCCCGCCTTGCTGCAGGTGAATGACCTGCATGAACTGTCGGCAATCGTATTCCTGTGCCTGTCCGGGTCGCGCGCCGAAGACCGGCCGCGTTTCGTCGAAACGATCGACGCGGCGATCGCGGGTGCCGACGACAGCGCACGCCTGCTCGCGATCGCGTATGGCGCGTTCGCGGCGGGACGGTCGAGACCTTATCCGTTCAACGATGCCGCGCAGGCCGCACGCATCAACGACGTATTCACGGCACTGAAACAGCGCACATCGGCGCTCGGCGTACCGATCGCGGAAGGGTCGCCGTGGTACGAATTCTTCACGGCCTACAGGCTCGGCGGCGCGGCATCCGGCAACGGCCAGTGACCGCACGCAAATGATCGGCGGCGCGGTAGCGGATGCCTGCTTACCGCGCCTGCATCACCGCTTCTCCTCGTTCGGATTCGGGTAGAACGAAACCGGATCGCCGCGCAGCGTGCTCATATCCTCGATCCGCGGAAAAGTCCGTGGCGAATAAATGCCGGGTTGTTTTCTATCAATTCGACCATTTGAATCGGATCTCCCCGTGATAAGTTTCCACCCGGCCACAGAGCCATCTCAAATAACCTTAATCAATAGACCAAATCATGAAATCTGTTATCCGTCATGCCGCTCTGGCACTGGTGACGATCGGCTTCCTGTCGGGCTGCGCAAGCAGCGTGACACGCGACGCAGGTAATCAGGCGGGGGCCACCGCGACTGCGTCGACGTCCAAATTCGGCACCAAGCCGGTTATCGTGAAAGTTACGCTGGACGCGGCTGCCCAGGAAGCGTTGAAAGACAATCTGAAGTTCAGCCCCAAGAAACTGCAGGAGCAAATCGAAAACGCGCTGGACGCACGCAAGCTTCTGGCAAAGGCCGATTCAACCGATGCGATGCAACTGAACGTTGAAGTCACCGGCATTCGGGTGCGCTCGAGTTTCTCCGCGGTCATGTTCGGCTTCATGGCGGGCAGCGATTATGTCGACGGCACCGTGACGCTCGTCGGCACCGACAATCGTCAGCTCGACCGCTTCAAGGTGTCGGCATCGTACGCACTCGGCGGCATCGCCGGTATGGACGGGACACGCATGGACTGGCTGTACGAGAAATTCACCGAGAAGACGCTGTCGACACTCGACCCGTCGACCGACGCGCAACAAACTGACGCGGCTCACGCGAAGAAGCTGTAATGTCCGACGCCCGATGGACCGCGGATTCGCGGCCCGTCGGGCGGCAGCCGCTGCGCTCACCCAACGGCTACGATGCGGGTTGCGACCGCAGCGATCTTCATCGGGCAGATTCTCCTTTGAGCATGCCTCTTAGCAACAGGCACGCGTCGCGGCCCACCGCACTGACGCCCGCGACATAGCCGAATTAGAGCTGATAGCCGTGCATGCCGGGATACGCGGTCGTCAGCCAGCCGTTCAAGAGCGGCAGAAACACGTCGGGCGAATAATCGGGCAGCGACACGATGCCGATCGCGAGCCCCGTGATGCGGGGCGGCATGTCACATGCGTTCGAGCACGCTCCAGTACAGGCCGCGCACCGCGTCAGTCAGCAGCCCGATCACGGCCATCAGACCCGTCTGACTCGCGGCCCATCCGCATGAAAATCACGCAGTCCTGACGCAACCGCGCGCATCGAATTCGCAACACGCCGTTACGTTCGCGAAGGGAACCCGTGTGCATCACAGTCGGTCGAAACGCCGCACGCCCGTCGACAGCGTCATCGCCGAGGCGGACAATCCCGTCTCCTGCCCCGCTCGTTCACGTCCACCCTTTTCCTTTCATGCTCAGCATCGGTCCCTTCTCGATCCGCGTCGTCGCGGTAGCCGTCGCCGCGTTGCTGGCGTGGCTCGTCGCCCGTTTCATCCAGCGCCGCCCGCCTGACGGACATCACAAAACCGCCTCGAGCCTGATCCTCGACGTGCTGCTGCTCGGGCTGGTCGCCGCGCGCATCGGGTATGTCACGCAATGGTGGCGCGACTACGCGGCCGCGCCGCGATCGATCATCGCGCTCGGCGATGGCGGCTTCGACTGGCGCATCGGCGTCGCGGCCGCGCTGGTGTTCGCCGGCTGGCGGCTGCGCCGGCTGCCTGCGCTGCGTCGCCCGGTGCTGGCCGGCATGGTCGCGGGCCTCGCCGCATGGGGCATTGCGCAGGGCACGCTGGCGACGTGGCAGCATGCCGCGCCGCCGCTCGCCGCGATGCGGCTCCAAGCGCTCGATTCGACGCCCGTGTTGCCGCAAAGCCTTGCCGGCAAGCCGGTCGTCGTGAACCTGTGGGCGACATGGTGCCCGCCGTGCCGCCGCGAAATGCCGATCCTCGAACAGGCGCAGCGCGACCATCCGGACATCACGGTGCTGATGCTCAACCAGGGTGAAAATGCGCAAGCCGTGCGCGCGTTCCTCGAACAGCAGGGCCTGCGCTTCGATCACGTGCTGCTCGATCCGTCGCTGCACGCGATGCACGCGTACGGGTCGCGCGGGCTGCCGACCACACTGTTCTTCAACGCGAAAGGCGAACTCGTCGAATCGCACATGGGCGAGCTGACCGCCGCACGGCTGAAGGACACCGTGACGCAACGCTTCGGGCAGTAACGCGCGTCGGCCGACAGGAAGCGGCGCGATGCCGCTTCGTCACAACAGTTCGGCTTGGCTGGATCGGCCAACACGCCACCCGCAACACTCCGCACCCTTTCCTCCACCCGGTCTGTACCGGACACTGCTTGCCGCGTCGAATCGATCGCGCGTCATCACGTCCAGCGCCTGCGCGCATTCAAGCCATATCGAACGTGTTCCAACCTAGGCCAAACGGCTAACGTCGATTAAAACGCACATAACGGATCCCAGTGCAGACGCAAATTCCCCTACTGTGGAGATTCGTTTGCGCGTGCGAATGAAGTGATCTTCGCAAAGGGTTATTCGTCATGCGAAGGATGTTGGTCCGAGTTCGACGCGTAAACGAGCGCGGGCCGTGAGTGCAGCAACACCCCCGATCCGCTGACCACAACCAACTTCACAGGAGTTAGTCATGGCTGACGCGAATGATAGCGCACCCGCCCTTTTCCCCGATCGTTTCGTGACGATTCAGGAGTCTTACCGATACCGGACGATCAAGTCGATTCTCCGCAACAAGCATCGCCCGAGGCGGCGAACGGTTTAGCGTCGACGCCGCGTGTCCCGCTCAATCACCTTCAGCATGACGGTCGCAGATGCCGGGCACACACCTGCGAACTGACCGGACGATAGCAGCGGTCCAGGCACGTCACTGAGCGCAATGCGTACAAAACCCTGCCGAGCGAAATAGCGCTCTGCCGTGGTCGTACGCAACGCTACCGCTTCGACCGCGCGACTGCGGCATGCCGCCAGCAAGCGCGAAACGATCGTCTTTCCCAGTCCGCCGCCGCGCGCTTGCGCAGCGACGGCAATCGAACGGATCAGCGCGAAGTTGCCGTGGTATTCGATGCCGCCGCATGCAACGATGCTTTGGGTGTCGACCGCCACCATGAAATTCGGCAAGTGCTCCGCCACACCGGCAACAGGCAAGTCGGAAGCGCGAAGCAGGGCCTCTATCGAGGCCAGATCGGATACCACGGCAGCGCGGAGTGACATAGTGTCGATCCTCGAAGGTTGGAGACCTTGCAGACGGTAGCGATTTGCGGGCGACCATGACCTCGATCGAAGTGCAAGCGGCTCTGCAAGCCATCGTTGATCATCAGAGCCACCGCGCCACCTCACGTCAGATACTCCGCTGATTCACGCGCTTCGACAGTTCCTCCGCGCTTTCCTTCCGCTCGCTATATCGATCGACGAGATAAGGCCCGATATCCCGCGTCAGCAACGTGAACTTGACCAGCTCCTCCAGCACGTCCACCACACGATCGAAATAAGCCGACGGCTTCATCCGCCCGGCCTCGTCGAATTCCGCGAACGCCTTCGCCACCGACGACTGGTTCGGGATGGTCAACATGCGCATCCAGCGCCCGAGCACGCGCATCTGGTTCACCGCGTTGAACGATTGCGAGCCGCCGCTGACCTGCATGACGGCGAGCGTCTTGCCCTGGGTCGGCCGAACGGCACCCATCGACAGCGGAATCCAGTCGATCTGAGATTTCATGATGCCGGTCATCGCACCGTGCCGTTCCGGCGAGCACCACACCATGCCTTCCGACCACTGCACCAGTTCGCGCAACTCGACGACCTTCGGATGACTCTCGGGCGCATCGTCCGGCAACGGCAGGCCGCTCGGATTGAACACGCGCACTTCGGCGCCCATCGCCGTGAGCAGGCGCGCGGCTTCCTCGATCAGCAAGCGGCTGAACGAACGCTCGCGCAGCGAGCCGTACAGCAGCAGGAACCGGGGCGGATGCGTCGACGGCGACGTCGGCCGTAACTGGCCGGCATTCGGCACGCGGAACAGTTCGACGTCGAGTTGCGGCAGATCACTCAGATAATCAGACATGCTTGCGTTCCGCGTGATTGCGATGAATCGTGGCGTCGGTCATGGTCATGCAGATGAATTCTCCAGTTTGCTCAAGCGCGTTCGTACCAGCCCTTCGACCGGTTCACGATGCGCACCACCAGCAGCATGACCGGCACTTCGATCAGCACGCCCACGACGGTGGCCAACGCCGCGCCGGAATGAAAACCGAACAGGCTGATCGCGGCCGCGACCGCCAGCTCGAAGAAATTGGATGCGCCGATCAGTGCCGACGGACACGCGATGTTGTGCTTCTCGCCCACGGCACGATTGAGCCAGTACGCGAGCGCCGAGTTGAAAAACACCTGGATCAGGATCGGCACCGCGAGCAGCGCGATCACCAGCGGCTGCGTCAGGATTGCTTCGCCCTGGAACGCGAACAGCAGCACGAGCGTGGCCAGCAATGCGGCGATCGACCACGGGCCGATTTTTGCCATCGCGGCATCGAACGCCGCCTGCCCGTTCGCGAGCAGCCGCTTGCGCCAGAGCTGCGCGAGGATCACCGGAATGACGATGTAGAGCACCACCGACGTGAGCAGCGTCGCCCATGGCACCGTAATCGCCGACATCCCCAGCAGCAGGCCGACCAGCGGCGCGAACGCGATCACCATGATGCTGTCGTTCAGCGCGACCTGCGACAGCGTGAACAGCGGATCGCCGCCCGTCAGCCGGCTCCACACGAACACCATCGCCGTGCATGGTGCGGCAGCCAAGAGGATCAAGCCTGCGATGTAGCTGTCGAGTTGCTCGGCCGGCAGCAGCGGCGCGAACAGATGCCGGATGAACAGCCAGCCGAGGAACGCCATCGAAAACGGCTTGACGAGCCAGTTCACGACGAGCGTGACGCCGATGCCTTTCACGTGCTGACGCACTTCGTGCAGCGCGCCGAAGTCGACCTTGACGAGCATCGGGATGATCATCACCCAGATCAGCAGCCCGACCGGCAGATTGACCTGTGCGTATTCCATCCGGCCGATCTGCCGGAACAGGCCGGGCAGCGCCTGGCCGAGCGCGATGCCGGCGACGATGCACAGCGCCACCCAGACGGTCAGATAGCGTTCGAAGAAATTGATGGAAGGCTTGGCGACAGCTTGTTCCGGCGGAGCGGCGTTGGACGTGTTCATTGGATGGGTATCGGTCTCGAAGTCGCCGGCGGCCGGTGGATTCGGCCGACCGCTGCGGGAATGCTCAGTTTCGCGAAATCTCGGTCAGTGCCGCCTGGAGTTCGGCGTTGCTCATGCGATCGAGCGGCAGCGCCAGCAACTGCAGCATCCGATAGCCGATCGCCTGGCGCGTGAGTTCGAACGCGAGCCGCTTGCCTTCGTCGCCGCCCACCGCGTTCGACGGATCGGCATAACCCCAATGCACTTTCACGGGGCTGCCGGGCCAGTACGGACACGCCTCCGCGGCCGCGCTGTCGCACACCGTGACAACGATGCGCATTTCAGGCGCGCCATCACCGACGAATTCATCCCAGCTCTTGCTGCGGTAGCCGCTTACGTCGACACCGGCGTTCGTCAACGCTTCCAGCGCGAACGGATTGAGCCGGCCGCTCGGCGCGCTGCCGGCGCTGTGCGCGCGCACGTCCTTGCCGAGCTTCGCGGCCCAATGATTGAGCATGCCCTCCGCGAGCACGCTGCGCGCGGAGTTGTGGGTACAGAGGATCAGGACGTTCGTGGTCATGGGCGAGGTATGCGAAGGCGCTTCAGCAAGGTTGCGGGCCGGACGTCGAACACGCGGACACCGGCGAGCACGGATTGCCGCCGCAGCAGTTCTCCGTGAGATAGGCCAGCAAGCCGTTCATCGTCGCGAAGTTCGCGCTATAGATGACGAAGCGGCCCTCCTGCCGGCTCGTGACGAGCGCTGCATGGGCCAGTTCCTTCAGATGAAAGGAGAGCGATGAAGGGGGCACATCCAGCAGCGTGGCGATCTGCCCGGCAGGCAGGCCCTGCGGCCCCGCCTGCACCAGCGCGCGGAAGACGGCAAGCCGGGATTCGTGCGCAAGGGCCGAGAGAGCGGCGATGGTCTGGTTCGTTTCCATCTTTCCACAATATTCGAATTGTCGAATTCTGTAAACCAGCTTCAGTACCAGTCACACATACCCCAATATTCTGCGGACGGATCGGCAGCGTAATGACAATGTCATTGCGATGGGCGTATACTTCTTTCATTCCCAGGAGGTACCCCATGCCCACATCGCATACCGGATCCCAGCGCAACACGCTGAATCTGCGCATTCAACCCGACGAGCGCGATTTGATCGATCGCGCAGCTACCGCGCGCGGTCAGAATCGCACTGATTTCATCCTGTCCGCTGCCCGGGCCGCCGCCGAAGAAGCGTTGCTGGACGCGGCTTTGCTTCGAGTCAGCCCCGAGGCGATGGCAGCTTTCGTTGCGCTGCTCGACCGCCCGCCCGCGCCCAATCCGAATCTGATCCGTACGTTGCAAACACCGGCACCTTGGGATGGCCCGATCGCATGACGTTGCGCGCCCCGACACTGCTCACGCTCGACCACGCGCAGTCCGGCTGGCTCACTGCGTTCGACTCGGGCGAGCCAACGCTCGATGATTGGCTCAAGCGGCGCGCCCTGCGCAACCAAGCCAGTGGTGCGACGCGGACCTATGTCGCTTGCGACGATAAGCGGGTCGTGGCGTATTACGCATTAGCCTCGGGCGCAGTGGATTTGACAGCGTCGCCGGGCCGGGTTCGGCGCAATATGCCCGATCCTGTGCCGGTGGTGGTACTTGCACGCCTGGCCGTTGATCGTATCTGGCAACGTAGAGGACTTGGCCGCGGGCTCATGCGAGATGCCGGACTGCGTATCGCCCAAGCAGCGGACGCGATTGGCATCCGTGCGGTGATTACGCACGCGCTGTCGCCCGATGCACAACGCTGCTATCTGAGCTTGGGGTTCGAGACATCGCCGCTCGATCCCATGACGCTTATGATTACCTTGGCCGATTTACATGCCGCATTGAAGGCGTGACGATCGGAACCGCATCCGCAGTCCGGACCCACCCTATTCTCAGGTGACGTGTTCGTACTCTTCGGCTCGCGCCACCCTCGTACACGCAGACCAAATCGGCTGCGATCGGTGCACTGGACACCGATGCCAGCCTACGCTTCCAACGACGTATCAGGCCCGACGCCCGGCTTACGGTTGCGAGAACACCATCACGCGCCCCGACACGCGCTGCAGCTTGAGCCAGCCCATATCGGCCGTGAAGCGCAGTTGCTGCAGCGGAAAGTCGAACGACGCCTTCTCGGCCGCGCTCACGACCGACTTGGCAATCCAGCGGATCAGCGCCTTCCCTTCCTCGGTCGTCACGCTGCCGTTCTGGATGCCGCCGTAGAAGTAGCGATTCCCGGCGTTGACCTCGTTCTGCAACTGCATCCAGTGACCCGGCAAACCCGGCAGGGTCCGGAACAGGTCGGCGACCCGCTTCGTCGTCAGGCCGCGCGCCCACAGCGCACCGTTCACGTCCGGCCGGACCAGGTTGTGGCGATCCGCTTCCTGGGCCTGCCCCTTGATGTCGCCCCGCAGGGCATCGAGCTTCGACATGACGCATTCCTCATGGTGATGGGCGCGGGAAAATGGTCCCGCGCGCGCCGCTAGCACGATACGCCCGTTGCGCGAAGTGATCGCCTGTCAGGTTTGTCAGGCCGCGCCGCCGGCGCGGCCACCATCGCCACGCTTACGCGACAGCCTTCACCGCGTGCTGCACGTCGAAAAACGTCGCCTGCGCCGCTTCATCGGCCCGCGCATACGCGCGGTTGACGCCGCTGAGCACCGCGCGGATCGACGCGGTCGTCAGGTTCGCGTCGATGCCCACGCCGAACGCGCTGCCGCGCACGCCCGAACCGGCCAGTTCCGCGATCGCGATCGCCTTCGCATCGGCGCCCTGCGACAACGCGCATTCCTCGTAGTGCTGGATCCGCAGCGGCGTGCGCAGCGCATGCATCAGCGCGTCGAGCGGGCCGTTGCCTTCGCCGCGCAGCACGCGGCGCTCGCCGTGCACGTCGGCGGTCAGCACGATCGTCTCGCGGCCGTCGCGTTCGCTAAGTTCATGGCCGACATAACGCAGCGGCGCATCGCCCTCCACGTATTCCTGCTGGAACAGCGACCAGATCTGCGCGCTCGTCACCTCGTGCCCGCTGTCGTCGGTCAGGCGCTGCACGGCCGCGCTGAAATCGACCTGCAGGCGACGCGGCAGCGCGACGCCATAACCCTGTTCGAGCAGGTACGCGATGCCGCCCTTGCCCGACTGGCTGTTCACGCGAATGATCGAATCGTACGTGCGGCCGAGGTCGCTCGGATCGATCGGCAGATACGGCATTTCCCACACGGCGTCGGCGCGCTGCACCGCGAAGCCCTTCTTGATCGCATCCTGGTGCGAGCCGGAGAACGCGGTGAACACGAGGTCGCCGACATACGGATGACGCGGATGGATCGGCAGCTGCGTGCATTCCTCGGCCGTGCGCGCGACTTCGTTGATCTGCGAGAAATCGAGGCCCGGATCGACGCCCTGCGTGTACAGGTTCAGCGCGAGCGTCACGAGATCGACGTTGCCGGTGCGCTCGCCGTTGCCGAACAGGCAGCCCTCGATCCGGTCGGCACCGGCCATCACCGCGAGCTCGGCCGCCGCGACCGCGGTGCCGCGGTCGTTGTGCGGATGCACGGACAGGATCAGCGCATCGCGGCGCGCGAGGTTGCGGTGCATCCATTCGATCTGGTCCGCGTAGAAGTTCGGCGTGCCGACTTCGACGGTGGCCGGCAGGTTCACGATCGCCTTGCGCTCGGGGGTCGGCTGCCACACGTCGAATACCGCGTCGCAGACTTCCTTCGCGAAGTCGAGCTCGGTCGCCGTGAAGGTTTCCGGGCTGTATTGCAGCGTGAACTGCGTGTCGGTCGCGGCATCGGCGCAGCGCTTGATCGTGCGCGCCGCGTTCACCGCGAGCTGTTTCACGCCGTCGCGGTCGAGGCCGAACACGATCTTGCGGAATTCCGGCGCGGTCGCGTTGTACAGGTGCACGATCGCGCGCTTCGCGCCGCGCAGCGATTCGAAGGTGCGCTCGATCAGGTCGTCGCGCGCCTGCGTGAGCACCTCGATCGTCACGTCGTCGGGAATGTGGCCGCCTTCGATCAGTTCGCGCACGAAGTTGAAGTCGGTCTCGGACGCCGACGGGAACGCCACCTCGATCTCCTTGAAACCGATCGCGACGAGCGTCTTGAACATCCGCATCTTGCGCGTCGCGTCCATCGGTTCGAACAGCGCCTGGTTGCCGTCGCGCAGGTCGGTGCTCATCCAGATCGGCGCGTGCGTGATCGTGCGCGACGGCCACGTGCGGTTCGGCAGGTTGACGGGCGTGAACGGTCGGTATTTCGTCGCGGGGTTCTTCAGCATCATGATGTTCGGTCCTCGGTCGGTTTGTCGGGAAACCGCGGCGCGGCGGCCATCGGCCTTGGAGGCCGGCTGCGCGCGCAGCGGTGAAAGCGGTAAAAAAAGCGGCACAACTGCAAAGCGGTACGGCGAACGACAGCCTTGGCGGTTGGGCGACCGGGACGGAGCGGAGCGAAACGGAAAAAAGACGAGCTCAGGCGCCGGTCGACAACCGGGGCGAGGTCGGTGATGCGGGGGAAATCTGGCGCTTCAGGAACGAAGCAGATGGAAAGCGCGCAGCCGCAGACCCAGCCCGGAGAAGCGGGCTAGTAGTCGTAGCGAGAAGAGGGACTGGGCGGCTTGCATGGCCGGAATCAAATCACAGTGTGGACGGGGCTGTCAACGGGAAGCGCGTGCCTCGCATGGCCGCGCCGTCTGCAAAATCAGTCCCGTCCGATAGGCTGCGGCCTCGCCCGTCGATATGCTTCATGGGTGCGGCGCCGGTGAGGTCCTATTCATGTTCGGAGTGAGTCGGTCCATCCTCTTCGCCGTTCGCCGCACACCCTTCCCTTGCGATCGGGCTTCGGCGTGGGCGTTCGGTGGTGGCCGGTGGGCGCGGCCACGACAGAGATGCTGATGTTGAAACGAACGCTGCCAGATGCGAACACCGAGCGCTCGCCCCGAAGCCCGATTGCCCCGTTGCCGATCCGCCTGTACCGCGCACTATTCAGAAAAACGACATGCGCGCCGGCATAGTTTCCGGAATATATAAAAACATCCTCGATTAAACCTGTTTCATTAAATCGATTCACCTTGATTTTCGATTTACTGAACAATTACCATTCCCATCTGAATATTTTTTTATTTATTTTTCGACATGCTTGTCGAACCGCGTTTCAAACGGCAAACGTTTGCGAGACGCGGGGAGACGCCTTACTACTGATCTTCAGGAGGAAAGCATGGCCGATTCTCAAACGTCATCCAATCGCGCCGGCGAATTTTCGATTCCGCCGAATACCGATTTCCGCGCGATTTTCTTTGCGAATGCCGCCGAACAACAGCACATCAAGCTGTTTATCGGCGACAGCAAGGAACCCGCCGCTTATCACAAGCTGACCACGCGCGACGGCACGCGCGAAGCCACGCTGAATTCCGGCAACGGCAAGATCCGTTTCGAAGTGACGGTAAACGGCAAGCCGTCGGCCACCGACGCGCGCCTCGCGCCGATCAACGGCAAGAAGTCGGACGGCTCGCCGTACACGGTCAACTTCGGGATCGTCGTATCGGAAGACGGGCACGACAGCGACTACAACGACGGCATCGTCGTGCTGCAATGGCCGATCGGCTGACCTGACGCACGATTGAAGGCCGACCACCGCCGGCCGGCCGCCTCTGCGCCGGCCGGCGGTTCCGCGCCCCATTCAGCGGCACCTCACGCAACACCCCCATCGAAAACCGCCTTACCACCGGAGACATTCATGCCCCTCCTTTCGGCTTCGATCAACAGCGCGCCCGTGGTGACGTCCGAGACTTACGTCGACATCCCGGGCCTGCACATCGATATCGCCAAGGCAGAGATTCGCGACGGGAAACTGCAAGTCATCCTCAACGTGCCGACGCCGTACGCCACCGGCAACAACTTCCCCGGCATCTATTTCGCGATCGCGACCGATAAAGGCGTCGTCGCGGACGGCTGCTTCACCTATTCGTCCAAGGTGCCGGAAAGCACCGGGCGCATGCCGTTCACGCTCGTCGCGACGATCGACGTCGGCAACGGCGTCACGTTCGTGAAAGGCCAGTGGAAGAGCGTGCGCGGCAGCGCGATGCATATCGACTCGTACGCGAGCATTTCCGCGATCGGCGGCACCGCCGCGCAATCGTCGTCGCAATCCGGCGGTAATCAGGGTGCCGAAGCCGGTGGCAGCAGCGGCAGCGCCGGCAACATCGGCGGCGGCGGCGAACGCGACGGCACGTTCAATCTCCCGGCCAACATCAAGTTCGGCGTCACCGCGCTCGCGAACGCCGCGAACGAGCAGACGATCGACATCTACATCGACGACAACCCGAAGCCGGCCGCCACGTTCAAGGGCGCCGGCACGCATGACGAGAACCTCGGCACGAAGGTGCTCGACTCCGGCAAGGGCCGCGTCCGCGTGATCGTGACGGTGAACGGCAAGCCGTCGCGGCTCGGCTCGCGACAGGTCGACATCTTCAAGAAATCGTTCTTCGGGATCGTCGGGTCGGAAGACGGCACGGACGACGATTACAACGACGGCATCGTGTTCCTGAACTGGCCGCTCGGTTAAGCAGCGCAATCCTGCCGCCCCTCGCCACGCCGCCCGGCGTGGCGATTTGCTTTGGCGCAGCCGCCAGGCCAAGCGCGTGTCGCAAGAACGATCAAATGCCCCCGCCACCGATAACATATAGTCGGCCCGACACCCTCATTGGCTTGCTATGAACCCGGTTGGAAAAGCACTCTGGTTGATCGAAACCGAACTGGACAGGGAACTGACACTCGACCGGATTTCCGCCGGTTGCGACATGACGCGCTTCGGTTTTTCACGCCTGTTCTCGATGAATACCGGTTGGCCGGTGATGCGCTATGTCCGGTCGAGGCGGCTGACGCGTGCGGCGCGAGCATTGGCGCAAGGCGCGCCGGACATCCTTCACGTGGCGCTCGATGCCGGATATGGCTCCCATGAGGCGTTTACGCGCGCCTTCCGCGATCTCTTCGGCGTCACGCCGGAGGAAGTGCGGGCACGGCGCACTCTCGACGGGTTGTCTCTTGTGGAGCCGCTTCGCATGAAAGAGCTGAAAATCATCGCCGTTACGCCATCGCGCTTCGAAGTCGCCGAAAGGCAGCTGATCGCGGGCCTGAGCAGCCGGTATACCTTCGAAACCAACGAAGGGATTCCGGCGCTCTGGCAAGCCTTTATCCCGTATATCGGCAACATCCCCGGCCAGGTCGGCGACGTGACTTATGGCGTGTGCTGCAACCCGGATGCGGATGGCAGCTTCGAATACATCGCGGGCGTGGAGGTCGAGAGCCGCGACCGGTTGCCCGCTCCATTTCGTTGCGTCGAACTTGAACCGCAACGTTATGCGGTCTTCGAACACAGCGGGCACATCTCCACGCTGCACCAGACCTTCTACAGCATCTGGAACGGCTGGCTGCCGACGTCGGGGTTCAACGCGGTGGACGCACCCGAGTTTGAACGCTATAGCGAGGACTACGATCCGGTTGCGGGTACGGGGGTGCTTGAAATCTGGTTGCCTGTGGAAAAATCCTCGTGAGTTGGGTGTCTACGCGTACGCCGATCGGCCGCGACGATGCGCGCCTGCAACGATGCCCGCCGGCGCGGCCGGCATCCGGTTAGCGGTCAGCCGGCATGCGGCGCGACGGGCGTCGCAATAGCGACCGGCTGCGACCAGGCAGCCGACGCCAGGCGCGTACGCGCGTCAACGGCCAAGCGGTTGAACGCCACACGCCGCTCGCCCTTCAGCGTCGCCGCCTTGGCCGCCTGCACGAGTGCGACCGGATCGACGATACGGTTCTGCCGCCGGACCTCGAAGTGCAGATGCGGGCCGGTCGCCGTCCCCGTACTACCGACGGCGCCGACGCGCTGGCCGCGCTCGACGCGCGCGCCGGTTCGCAGCGTCGGCTCGAACGCCGACAGATGCGCGTAGTACGACGCATAGCCGCCGTCGTGACGAATCACCACGTACTTGCCGTAGCCGCGCGGCTCGGTGCCGATGAACGACACGACGCCGTTCTCCGACGCATGGACGGCACGGCCCGTCGGCGCAGCCAGATCGACGCCGGAATGCACGTGGCGCGCCCCCGTCACCGGATGCACGCGCGCGCCGAACTGCGAGCTGATCCGCGTCGCGGCGACCGGCATCGCGAATCGCGCACTGGAGAGCGGCACGCCGTCGAGGTCGTAGTACGCGCCCGGCGAGCCTGCGTCGGGTGCGAACCACACGCCCGCCACCTGCTGGCCACGATAGCGGATATCGAGCGCCGTCACGCGCACGCCATCCGGCAGCGATGCGTCGTCGTCCGGTTCGAATGCCACGCGGAAGGTATCGCCGATCTCGCCGCGCTGCTTCGGGTCGATGCGCCCGGCCAGCAGGCGGATGACCTGCGCCGCGACGCCGGCCGGCAATTCGGCACGCGCCAGCGTCGCACGCAGGCTGCCGGTAATTGCACCGGCGCGCGTGCCGCGATCCGGCTGCGCGAGCATGAACGGCTCGGCCGACGCCAGATCGACGGCGCTCCGCTCGAATGCCGGCTGCGCGCCCATCGACGGCAACGGCGATGCAATGCCGTAGGCGAACCGCGTTGCATAGCCACGTTCGATCGCACCGCGCGCCGCGTCGCAGAGCACGCGGTAAGCCACGCATGCGCCGAAACGGGTAACGGGATCATCGCGATCGGCACCCGTCGGCAGGTTCGACGCATGCCATGCGTACGCGACGTCGAGCGGCGCCGCCGCCGATGCACGCAAGCCGCCCCACGTCGTTCGGGCAGAACTGAAAAAAGGCACGTCGACAAGGTCTGCCGTTTCCGGCGTCACGGGCGTAAACGGCGCGGCGTCGTGAAACGCCTGCGCTGTCGCACCCTGCGTACCGGCCGCACAAGCCGCCGCAACGACGCCGCGCAGCAGCGCGCGGCGAATCGGGAAACAGCGAACGCCGCGTCGGGCGGGTTGACCTTGTTCGCGTGCGAGACGGAAACGCAGGTTCAACCGCATGACGTCGTCACTCGCTATCAATGAAAAATCGGGAAAAAACCGGGTATCGCGGAGAAACTAGCGTCGCGATCCGGCAACGTGAAACCGATTGTATCGGCGTGCTTGAGACGGCTGAATAGGATAAATCCTATTTTATTGAGGCACCGATTAGTACTAGAACGAAATCGCGATTTCACCGTCCGACGGCGGGCCAGTCCGACCCCGTGCATTCGCGCGAAACATCGCGTGCCGTGTACAGTCGAGGGTTGCCGCGCCTGCCCGACAACGGCGGGCGCGCCACGCGTCGCGCCATGTGTCTCCAAACCGGAATCCCGTCATGTTTCTCGATCATCTTCATCCGGAACGCTGGACGTTCCTGTGGAACGCGCTGTCCACCCTTTCCATCAAGCTGTGCGCGGGCCTTGCGCTGCTCGTCGCGGGCTGGTGGCTGTCGAAACGCATCGGCAACTGGCTGAACCGGCTGCTCTCGAACAAGGAGCGCGTCGACGACACGCTGCGGCCGATTCTCTGCGACGTCGCCGTGTGGGGCATCCGCATCGTCGCGATCGTCGGCGCGCTGTCGCAGCTCGGCGTCGAAACCGCGAGCATCGTCGCGGTGCTCGGCGCGGCCGGCCTCGCGATCGCGCTCGCACTGCAGGGCACGATGCAGAACATCGCGGCCGGCATCATGCTCCTGCTGCTGCGGCCGTTCAAGGTCGGCGACTATATCGACGGCGGCACCGGCGTCGCGGGTACCGTCGACGAGGTCGGGCTCTTCATGACGCGGCTGACGAAGCCGGACGGCATCTGCGAATTCGTGCCGAACAGCGCGCTGTGGGGCAGCTCGATCCGCAACTACACGCGCAATCCGACGCGCCGCCTCGATCTCGAAGTGGAAGTGTCCGTGCATGACGATATCGATCGCGCGCTCGACGCGCTGCGCGCGCTGGCCGAAGCCGATCCCGACGTGCTGCAGGATCCGGCGCCGGACGTGATGGTGATGCGCTTCGACGACAGCACGGCCGTCGCGAACATGCGTGTCTGGACGCATACCGACAAGTTCTGGGCGATGCGCTGGCGTCTCGCGCGCCAGGTGCGCAAGGCGCTCGACGATGCGGACTGCGCACTGCCGATCCGCACGCGCGAGCTGCACATCGTGCACGACGCGGAACGTCGCGCGGACAGCGTGCGCGTGCGGGCGTCGTAACTCGGAACGACGTCGGGGCGCGTTACCGCGCATCACGCGCGGCGTGCCCCGGCTTCGTCGTCACATCTTCACGATATCGAGCAGCGCCTTCTTGCCGCTCCTGTACGTGAACACCGAGATCGCGCCGTGCTTCAGGTCGCCCTGCGGCGTGAAGCTCGTTTCGCCGATCACGCCGCGATAGTCGGTGGCCGGCATCGCGGCCAGCACCTTCGCCGGGTCGGTCGCGTTCGCGCGCTTCATCGCGTCGACGATGATGTACACCGCGTCGTACGAGAACGGCGCATACACCTGCATCGGCTGGTGGTAACGCGCTTCGTAGCGCTTCGCGAACGCCGCGCCGCCCGGCATCTTCTCGAGCGCGATGCCGGCTTCGGAGCACACGACGTTGTCGGACGCCGGGCCCGCGAGCTTCGGCAGGTCGGTCGAGCACACGCCGTCGCCGGCGAGGATCTTCGCGCGCATGCCGAGCTGGCGCGCCTGCTTCGCGAGCGGGCCGCCCGTCGCGTCCATCCCGCCGTACATGATCGCGTCCGGGTTCGCGCCCTTGATCTTCGTGAGGATCGCGCGGAAGTCGATTGCCTTGTCGTTGGTCGCGTCGCGCGACACGACCTTCATGCCGGCCGCCTTCGCGGCCTTCTCGAACTCGGTCGCGAGGCCCTGCCCGTACGCGGTCGAATCGTCGACCACCGCCACCGTCCTGATGCCCATGTTCTTTGCCGCGTACATCGCGAGCGCCGGCCCCTGCTGCGCATCGGTCGCGACGACGCGATAGGTCGTCTTGAAACCCTGGTGCGTGTATGTCGGGTTGGTCGCCGCCTGCGAGATCTGCACGACGCCGCCGTCGCGATACACGCGCGACGCCGGAATCGACGTGCCCGAGTTGTGATGGCCGACGACGCCGACGACCTTGTCGTCGACGAGCCGCTGCGCGACCTGCGTCGCGGTGCGCGGATCGCCCGCATCGTCCTGCGCGTCGAGCTGCAGCGTGACTTTCCTGCCGCCGATCGTGAGCCCCTTCGCGTTGATTTCCTCGACCGCGAGCCGCGCGCCGTTTTCGCTGTCCTTGCCGAGGTGCGCGATCGCGCCGGTCAGCGGCGCGACGTGGCCGATGCGCACGATTTCGTCCGCGTGCGCGGAAAACGCGGACAGCGCGCATGTCAGCGTGGCCGCGGTGGCGAGTGCCGTCTTGTGATGTCGATTCATGCTTGTCTCCTTCGTTGTCGCACTTCGTTCGTATTCGGATACGTCGTTCGTTGAAGGCAATGCCACGTGCTTACGCGCGCCCTTCGAAACCCAGCAGTACGTTCACCGCGTTGATGCCGATCTCGTCGACCATGTAGCCGCCTTCCATCACGAACAGCGTCGGCAGGTTCAGGCGCGCGAGTGCCTCGCCGATGCGCAGGTAGTCGGGCGAGCGCAGCCGGAAGTGGCTGATCGGATCGTGCTCGAACGTGTCGACGCCGAGCGACACGACGAGCAGATCGGGTGCATGCGCAACGATCGCGGCCGCCGCATGGCCAAGCGCCGCTTCGTAGGTGTCCCACTGCGTGCCCTTCGGCAGCGGCAGGTTCAGGTTGAAGCCTTCGCCCGCGCCCGCGCCGCGCTCGTCCGCGTAACCGGAGAAGTACGGATACGACACCGATGGCTCGCCATGGATCGACGCGAACAGCACGTCCGCGCGTTCATAGAAGATGTCCTGCGTGCCGTTGCCGTGATGGAAATCGACGTCGAGCACCGCGACGCGCGCCGCGCCGCTCGCGATGCCGTGCTGCGCCGCGATCGCCGCGTTGTTCAGGTAGCAGTAGCCGCCCATGTACTCGCGGCCCGCGTGGTGGCCGGGCGGCCGGCACAGCGCGAAGGCCGCGCGCGCGGCGCCGTTCGACAGCAGGTCGGCGCCGGTCAATGCCGAATTCGCGCTCGCGCTCACCGCGTCCCACGTGCCCGCATTGATCGGCGCGCCGGCGTCCATCGCGTAGAAGCCGAGCTTGCCGTCGATGAACTCGGGCAGCGTCGCGGCCGCCGGCATCGCGCGCACCGGCCACACGAGCGGCAGCGCCTGGCAGGTGCGGCCGGTCGCGGTCCATTCGTCCCACGCGCCGGCGAGGAACTCGACGTAGCGCGCGCTGTGCGCGCCGGCATAGCTGACGCGATCGAACGCGCGCGGCGCGATCACGTCGCCGAGGCCCGCCGCGCGGACCTGCGCGAGCACCGTTTCGGCGCGCAGGGGGTTTTCGAACGACTCGGTGATCGCGCCGTCCTTCAGTTCGACGCCGCGATGCAGGTGGTGATCGCTGCTGTAGACCGTGAGCATGGTTGACCGTTGCAGTGATGGCAGTGAGGGGGTGGCAACAGTCTATTGACGCCGACCGGCAATAACTTTGCTTTTCACATTCCCGTTTCGTACAATTTTGAGAAAACTGTCTACGGAATCACGGATATGAGCAAAAATCGCGCTTCGGTTGAACTGGACGGCGTCGACCGCGCGATGCTCCGTCTCTTGCAGGAAGACGGCGCGCTGTCGAACGCGACGCTCGGCGAAAAGCTGTCGCTGAGCGTCACGCCGTGCTGGCGCCGCCGCAAGCGGCTCGAGGACGAACGCGTGATCACCGGCTACCAGGCGAATCTCGACCGGCGCGCGCTCGGGATGAACGTGTTCGCGTTCGTGCAGGTGACGTTCAACATGCACTCGGGCCAGGATTCGGATCACTTCGAGGATGTAATGCGGCGGCACGACGAGGTGCTGTCTTGCCACAAGATCACCGGCGCGGCCGACTACATCCTGCAGGTCGTCGCGGCCGATCTCGACGCGTATGCGGAATTCGTCGAGCGTGTGCTGAGGAAGCAGGCCGGCGTGTCGTCGATCCAGTCGAGCCTCGCGTTGCGCGAGGTGAAGTTCTCGTCGCGCGTGCCGGTGCCGGACGCGTGAATGGCGCGATGAATGCGCGGGCCGTCATTCCGTTCCCTCAACCTCATCCCATGGAGCACTACCCGATGAAGCGTTTCATCCCCTCCGTCTCGATTGCCGCCGCGCTTGCATGCGCATTCGCATTGAGCGCCTGTGCGGCGCAATCGTCTGCACCTGCCGATTCGTCGGCGCCGGCCGCGCCGCCGATGGTCGGCGGCGATCGCGATGCGCACGGCTGCATCGGCTCGGCCGGCTACGCATGGTGCGAACAGACGCAGCAATGCGAGCGCCCGTGGGAACTCGCAAAGAAACAGGGCTTCGCGAATTCGGCGCTGTCGTACGAGCAGTTCTGCAGGAATAATTCGGCGAAGTGAGCGGATCGCGGCACGATGCCGCGACGCAATGGCGTGCCGGCGCGAAGTATTGCGTGATCGCTCGCGCATTGCATCGGCGCATCGACATTCCGACGATTCAACGTGTCGACGTTTCGCATCGGCGCGCGCCACGCCATCAAATTCCCACCGGTTTTCCGGCGCCGCACACCCCGATTCCGGAAACCCGGACACGCGAAAAACCCCACAAAAACAAGGACATTTTTCGCGTGCGACACGGCAATCGACATCGGTTATATTACGCGCCCCTTGCCACCCCGCCCCCGCCACACGCGTCGCGCGCGGCCTCTTTTCACGCAGCCTGAAGCGTCGTCCGCGCAGGCTTGCCGCAGGGGCCCGGGCGCGTTGCGCGCCACCGCGACGCAGGTGATTGCCCGCCCGCAAGAAGCCGATCCGAAGGTGTCCTCCTCAACGGCTTCGCGTGCGCAAATGCAACGGCGAGCAGCGCCGATCCGGAATTCCGGATTCGTGATCCGGATCTCCGGATGCGCGTATCGGCCGCGATCGAAACGCTCGTCGGGCGGCATGGCAAACCGATGCATCCAAGTTGAAGAAGGGATCTGCTGTGATCAAAACGTTACGGGTAATACTGTCGGCGCTCGCGCTGTGCGTCGCCGCGTCGTCCGCGCACGCGGCCGATACGAAGAAGGTCGACGTCCTGCTGGTGGGCGGCGGCATCATGAGCTCGACGCTCGGCGTCTGGCTGCACGAGCTTCAGCCTGACTGGTCGATGACGATGGTCGAGCGACTCGACGGCGTCGCGCTCGAAAGTTCGAACGGCTGGAACAACGCGGGCACCGGCCACTCCGCGCTCGCCGAACTCAACTACACGCCGGAAAAGGCGGACGGCAAGATCGACATCTCGAAGGCCGTCGAGATCAACGAATCGTTCCAGATCTCGCGCCAGTTCTGGGCATGGCAGGTCAGGCAGGGCGTGCTGAAGAACCCGCATTCGTTCATCAACTCGACGCCGCACATGAGCTTCGTGTGGGGCGACGACAACGTCCGCTTCCTGAAGAAGCGCTACGAAGCGCTCCAGGCAAGCCCGCTGTTCCGGGGCATGCAGTATTCGGAAGACTACGACCAGATCAAGCAGTGGGTGCCGCTGATGATGGAAGGCCGCGATCGCAAGCAGAAGGTCGCCGCGACGTGGACGCCGATCGGCACCGACGTGAACTTCGGCGAGATCACCCGCCAGTTCGTCGGCTACCTGAAGACGCAGCCGAACTTCACGCTGTCGCTGTCGAGCGAAGTGCGCGAGATCACGCGCAACGCCGACGGCACGTGGCACGTGTCGTGGGTCAAGCTGCATTCGGATGAACCGCCGCAGGCCGTCGACGCGAAGTTCGTGTTCATCGGCGCGGGCGGCGGCGCGCTGCACCTGCTGCAGGCGTCGGGCATCCCCGAGGCGAAGGACTACGGCGCGTTCCCGGTCGGCGGCTCGTTCCTCGTGACCGACAACCCCGACGTCGTGAAGCAGCACCTCGCGAAGGCGTACGGCAAGGCGTCGGTCGGCTCGCCGCCGATGTCGGTGCCGCACCTCGACACGCGGATCATCGACGGCAAGAAGATCATCCTGTTCGGGCCGTTCGCGACGTTCTCGACCAAGTTCCTGAAGAACGGCTCGTACTTCGACCTGCTCACGAGCACCAACACGCACAACGTCGCGCCGATGATGCGCGTGGGCGTCGACGAATTCCCGCTGGTCCAGTATCTCGCCGGCCAGCTGATGCTGACCGACGACGACCGCTACAACGCGCTGAAGGAATACTTCCCGAACGCGAAGAAGGAAGACTGGCGCCTGTGGCAGGCCGGCCAGCGCGTGCAGATCATCAAGCGCGACCCGGTGAAGGGCGGCGTGCTGAAGCTCGGCACCGAGATCGTCAGCTCGCAGGACGGCAGCATCGCGGGCCTGCTCGGCGCGTCGCCGGGGGCGTCGACGGCCGCGCCGATCATGCTGAACCTGATGAAGAAGGTGTTCAAGGACAAGGTCGCGACGCCCGAGTGGCAGCAGAAGATCCGCCAGATCGTGCCGAGCTACGGCACGAAGCTGAACGACAGCCCGGCGAAGGTCGTCGAGGAATGGACCTACACGAGCGACGTGCTGCAGCTCGCGCCGCCGCCGAAGATCGACGTCAACGTGCCGTCGCAGGCAGTCGGCACCGCGCCGGCCCGCCCGGCGAAGGCGTCGGCCGACATGGCGCTGTAACGCGTACGACCGCCGTGCGGCGCCGTTTCGCCGCACGACATGGCCGCCCTCCGGGGCGGCCATTTTTCATGGCACGGACCGGAGGCGACGTCCACGCCGGCCGCCCACGCCGGTCGCCCGCAGCCGTCGCCCACTGCCGGTTGCCCACTGCCGGTCGCCCGCATCCGCTAGAATTGCGGCACGCGCGACCCCGTCGCCGCCCGATCCATCATCCGCATCGACGCAGTCCAAGCGACCGCCGGTGCGGCCCGCGCCCGAGCCGCGCGAGCGCCGCACACCGTTGCCGCGCCCGCCCGGGCGCGCCACCAACCGAATTCAGCTGGAGAAAGACCGTGTTTACCTGCAGAAACCAGAGCTGCGGCACGCAGTGGGAAACGTCCGACGTCGTCATCAAGGACGAAGGCCAGGGGCTGTTGTTCCGCTGCCCGCTGTGCGGCGCGCGCAACTATCTCGAACGCTTCGAAGCCGACGACGGCACCATCGTCTACGAACAGATGGAAGGCAAGCCTTACCTCGGGGACCTGGAATGACCCAACCGACCGCAGCGCCCTTCAGCGCGCTGCCGCTGACGCCCGCCACGCTCGCCAACCTCGCGCAGCTCGGCTATGTCGACATGACGCCGATCCAGGCCGCGAGCCTGCCGATCGCGCTGGCCGGCCAGGACCTGATCGCGCAGGCGAAGACGGGCAGCGGCAAGACAGCCGCGTTCTCGCTCGCGCTGCTGTCGCGCCTCGACGCGCGCCGCTTCGACGTGCAGGCGATGATCCTGTGCCCGACGCGCGAACTCGCCGACCAGGTCGCGCAGGAAGTGCGCCGCCTCGCGCGCGCCGAGGAAAACGTGAAGGTGCTGACGCTGTGCGGCGGCACGCCGATGCGCCCGCAGGCGCAGAGCCTCGAGCACGGCGCGCATATCGTCGTCGGCACGCCGGGCCGCATCATGGATCACCTCGATCGCGGCAACCTGAAGCTCGACGCGCTGAACACGCTGGTGCTCGACGAAGCCGACCGGATGCTCGACATGGGTTTCTTCGACGACATCGCGAAGGTCGCGCGGATGTGCCCGACGACGCGCCAGACGCTGCTGTTCTCCGCGACCTATCCGGACGGCATCGTGAAGCTGAGCCAGCAGTTCCTGCGCAATCCGAAGGAAGTGAAGCTCGAAGAGCGCCACGACAACAGCAAGATCCGCCAGCGCTTCTATGAAGTGACCGAGAACGAGCGGCTGCACGCGGTCGGCCAGTTGCTGAACCACTACCGGCCCGTGAGCACGATCGCGTTCTGCAACACGAAGCAGCAGTGCCGCGACCTGCTCGACGTGCTGCATGCGCAGGGCTTCCACGCGCTCGCGCTGCACGGCGAGCTCGACCAGCGCGAACGCGACCAGGTGCTGATCCAGTTCGCGAACCGCAGCTGCTCGGTGCTGGTCGCGACCGACGTCGCCGCGCGCGGGCTCGACATCGCGCAGCTCGAAGCGGTGATCAACGTCGACGTGACGCCGGACCCCGAAGTGCACGTGCACCGCATCGGCCGCACCGGCCGCGCCGATCAGGACGGCTGGGCGCTGAGCCTCGCGAGCATGGACGAGATGGGCCGCGTCGGCGCGATCGAGCAGGCGCAGAAGCGCGACGTCGAATGGCATCCGCTCGCCGAGCTGAAGCCGGCCGGCGACGACACGCTGCTGCCGCCGATGGAAACGCTGCAGATTCTCGGCGGACGCAAGGACAAGATCCGCCCGGGCGACGTGCTCGGCGCGCTGACCGGCGATGCAGGGTTCGACGGCAAGCAGATCGGCAAGATCAACGTGACCGAGTTCGCGACCTATGTCGCGATCGAGCGCGGCGTCGCGCACGATGCGCTGCGCAAGCTCAATGCGGGGAAGATCAAGGGCAAGCGGGTCAAGGTCCGGTTGATGGACGAAGAGTGACGGGAAGCGGCGCGGACGGTCTCACCGTTGCGCGCCGCCCTGCACCACCCGCACCTCACGCCAGTTCCGGATACCCGTGCGCGGCGGCCTCCCGCGCAAACCGCGCAATCGTCTCGTAGTCGTCCGGCGACAGCCGTTCGAATCCCTTCAGTCTCAGCACGCGCGAGCGCTCCGCATCGGCCGCGACCGCGCGATCGAGCGCATCCTGCAATGCGGCGACCTGCGTTTCCTCCAGCGCCCGCGATGCGATGAACGGCAACCCCGGCGCGGATGCCGTCGTGCCGATGATCCGGATCTCCTTCAGCAAGCCGGGCAGCGCATCGCGCACATACGCGAACGTCACGCAGTCGATCGCCGCGCAATCGGCTTCTCCTGACGCCAGCGCACGCAGCACGTTCAGGTGCGAACCGAACGGCGTGACCGATCCGAAGAATCTTCCGTCGTGCGCATGCGGCGCGACCGCGTGACGGAACGCGTTCATTCCGCTGTGCGAATCACCGCCGTTGAATGCGGCCCTCAACCCGCGACATGCGGCGAGCGTGGTCGCGCCGCCCGCATGCACGCGCGCCGACACGACCAGCACGCTGCGGTAGCGTGCGCCATTGCAGCCTTCGGCATCGAATACGGGCGTCGCGACCAGATGCACCGTATCGCGCAGCCCGAGCATCCGGTATGGATAGCCGCAGGTCTGCGACAGCAGCAGATCGTCGCGCCGCCACAGCGCGTGCAGGTCGTCGAACGGCTCGTCGGGCAGCGCGACGTCCGCCGGCCCGCCCGCGTTCGCGAACGCATCGAGTGCGTCGCGCAGCAGCGCGCGCCACAGCGCGGCGTGGCGCGGCGTCACGTTGTACATCGGCAGTTCTGCGATCCATTGGCTCATGCGCGCATTCTACGGTCGAAACGTCAGAACACGTGCCGGATACCCGCGCGCCCGACCGCCTGCTTCTGGTTGCCCGACGGATTGAAGCCCGCGATCTGCGCGACCGGCGCGTCGCCCGCCGCCTTCTGGAACGCACCCATCACATAGACGCTCGTGCGCTTGGACAGCGCGTACTCGACGCTCAGGTTGAACTGGTGATACTTCGGCTCCGCGTTCGTCGCATGGTCGCGGCCCGTCGTGTACGTGTAGCCGGTGCCGATCGTCACCGCGGGCGTCGGCGTGACGAGCGCCGACAGTTCGTAGTTCTGGAACGTCGCGTCGTGCCCCGCGCTGCCTTGCTGGAAGTTCGTGTTCGTGAAGTCGGCCAGCACCTTCAGCCACTGCACGACCTGGTACGACGCGCCGACGCCGAACACCTTCTGCGCGCGCGCCGCGTCGAGGTAGTTGCCGTAGATCGCGTTCGTGAAGCCCGGATAGTTCTGATAACCCTGCGTCGACACGCCCGGGTTGTTGATCCGCAGGTAGCCGATGCCGATGCCGACCGGCCCCGCCGCATAGCTCGCGCCGACGCTGAACGTCGCGTTGTCGGAGAACCGGCCCGGTTGCCCGCCGAACGCATAGAGGCCGCCGAACGTGACGCCCGCGATCGTCGGGCTGCGGTATTTGACCGCGTTCGAGATCGGGAAGCCGTTGTCGGTGTTGTCCATGTCGTTCGGATGCGCGAAGTAATAGCCGCCGATGTTGCCGTTCAGCGTGAACGGCTCGACATAGTCGACGATCGAATCCCACTGGCGGCCGAGCGTGAGCGTGCCGAGCCTCGCGTCGTTCAGGCCGACGTATGCGTTGCGCGAGAACGCGAGCCCGCTGCCGAGACGGCCGGAATTGATGTCGAAGCCGCTTTCGAGCCGGAAGATCGCGCTCAGGCCGCCGCCGAGATCCTCGGTGCCGCGCACGCCCCAGCGGCTGCCGGCCGTCACGCCCGACGCGAGCTGCACGAGGTGCTTGCCCTGCACGTTCGATACGTAGTCGACGCCATCCTCGACGATGCCGTACAGCGTGACGCTGCTTTGCGCGTGGGCGGCGGCGGTGGCGGCCGCGGCGAGCGGCAGCGCGAACAGGAGTTTCTTCATCGGGATGTTCCGTTTTATTTGTTCAGAAATGCGAACCGTCAGCGGGGAATGCGGGACTATATCGATGCGCCCGGCGCGCGCCAACGAACGAATCGAGAATTCGATTCCAGAAATTTCCCGGCCACGCCCCGTCGGACGCCGGCCGGCAGGCTTGTGAGCCATCGCGATAAGCAAATGCGAATCGATTGATTGGCCGTCCCGCATCGGTTCGGTAAAGTTCGCGTTCCTTCCGAATCGTCGCGAGCCGCCTGAGGTTCGCCCGCACGTCGCATCGCGGCGGGCGCACCGGGTCGGCCGTTTCGCAGCGTGTGTCCGTCGCGTCACCCGCACGACGGGCACCCCGAAGCCGCGCGCACGACACGCGGCGCGGCGCGGCATTCGGCAAGCCTCGACAACACGCTGGAGCCCCGGTCCCCCATGACATTCCTCCGATCGATCCGCCGCCTCGGCGTCGCCACCTTCGCCGTGACCGCTTCGGCCGCCGTCTGCGCCGCGCCGTCGATCACGGTCGCATCGAAAATCGACACCGAAGGCAACCTGCTCGGCAACCTGATTTCCCAGGTGCTGAAGTCGCACGGCCTCGCCGTGACCGACAAGATCGGGCTCGGCACCACGCCGATCGTGCGCAAGGCGCTGACGACCGGCGAGATCGACATCTATCCGGAATACACCGGCAACACCGCGTTCTTCTTCAACAAGGCCGACGATCCGGTCTGGAAGGACGCCGCGAAAGGCTACGACACCGCGAAGCAGCTCGACTACGCGGCCAACCATCTCGTCTGGCTCACGCCCGCGCCGGCCAACAACACGTGGGGTGTCGCGGTGCTCGGCACGGTCGCGAAAGCGAACGGGCTGAAGACGTTCGACGACTTCGGCAAATGGGCCAGCGGCGGCGGCAAGGTGAAGCTCGCGGCGTCGGCCGAGTTCGTGAACAGCGCGTCCGCACTGCCGTCGTTCGAGAAGGCGTACGGCTTCAAGCTGAAGCAGGATCAGTTGCTCGTGCTGTCGGGCGGCGACACGGCCGCGACGATCAAGGCCGCCGCGAACCAGACCGACGGCGTGAACGCCGCGATGGTCTATGGCACCGACGGCGGCATCGCATCGTCCAGCCTCGTCGTGCTCGACGATGCCAAGCATGTGCAGCCCGTCTACGCGCCGGCGCCGGTGATCCGCGAAGCGGTGCTGAAAGCGCATCCGCAAATCGCCGACTACCTGAAGCCGGTGTTCGCGAGCCTCGACCTGAAGACGCTGCAAACGCTCAACAGCCGCATCCAGCTCAATGGCGAACCCGCGTCGGCCGTGGCCGCCGGCTATCTGAAGTCGAAGGGTTTCGTCAAATGATCGCCGGCGCGCACGCAGCGGCCGGCCAGCCGGCGGACACCGGTTCGAGCGCCGGCGCCGCGAACGTGCGCGCGCCACGCGTCGACCGCGTCGGCGTACTGATTGCCGGCACGATCGCGGCGGCGCTCGCGTTCGCGCCATTCGTCACGTTCCGCGCGAACCGGATCGTCGCCGGGCACGATCTCGCGCTGGCCGACATCTTCCCGCACTGGCAGGCCGTGACGCTGTACGCGGCCGGCGCGGCGAGCGCGCTGTTCGCGCTGCTGCGCGGCCGGCCGGCGCCGCGTTTCGCGGCAGGCGCAGTGCTGCTGCTCGGCCTCGGCGCGCTCGTCGGCCATGTGCCGGCCCATCTCGTCACCGACGACAATCCGCTCGCGCGCGTGTCGCCTGCGGCCGGCGCGTGGCTGCTGTTCTTCGCGTACGCGGCGCTCGTCGTCGATGCGTCCGCACGGCTCGCGCTCGGCCCGGTCAGACGCCTCGCCGCGCTGGCCGCCGCCTTCGCCGTGCTCGCCGCGCTGCTGCACGCCGGGTGGTGGGACGGTCTCTCGGTCATGCAGGAATACGCGGCGCGCGCCGACACGTTCTGGCAGGAAGCGGGCCTGCACGCCGCGCTCGTCGGCGGCTCGGTCGCCGCGGCGAGCGCGGCCGGCGTGCCGCTCGGCGTCGCGTGCGCGCGCTCGGCCGCGCTGCGCGGCGTGCTGCTGCCTGCTCTCAATATCGTGCAGACGATCCCGAGCATCGCGATGTACGGGCTGCTGATGGTGCCGCTCGGGCTGCTCGCCGCGCACGTGCCGCTCGCGGCCGCGCTCGGCGTACGCGGGATCGGCGCAGCGCCGGCCGCGCTCGCACTGTTCCTGTATTCGCTTCTGCCGATCGCCTCGAGCGTCGTGGTCGGCCTGCGTCAGATTCCGTCTCAGGCCGTCGAGGCCGCGGCCGCGATGGGCATGACGCGCGCGCAGCGGCTGTTCCAGGTCGAGCTGCCGCTCGCGCTCCCGGTGATCCTGAGCGGCGTGCGGATCGTGCTCGTGCAGAACATCGGCCTCGCAGCAGTCGCCGCGCTGATCGGCGGCGGCGGCTTCGGCACCTTCATCTTCCAGGGCATCGGACAGTCGGCGACCGACCTCGTGCTGCTCGGCGCGATCCCGACGATCGTGCTGGCGCTCGCCGCCGCCGTCGTGTTCGACGCCGCTACAGCACTCGCAAAGGGACGCCGCGCATGATCGACATCGAACACGTCAGCCGCCGCTTCGGCGAACAGACCGCCGTCGACAACGTCACGCTGTCGATTCGCCGCGGCACGATCGCCGCGCTCGTCGGCGCGTCGGGCAGCGGCAAGTCGACACTGCTGCGCATGATCAACCGGCTGATCGCGCCGACCAGCGGCACGATCCGCATCGACGGCGTCGATACCGCAATTCTCCCTCCGGAACAACTGCGGCGCGGCATCGGTTATGCGATCCAGGGGCACGGCCTGTTCCCGCACTGGAGCGTCGCGCGCAACATCGCGACCGTGCCGCGCCTGCTCGGCTGGCCGGCCGATCGCATCGACGCGCGCGTACGCGAACTGCTCGCCCTGTTCGAGCTCGATCCGGCCGTCTATGCGGGCAAGCTGCCGCACGAACTGTCGGGCGGCCAGCAACAGCGCGTCGGCGTCGCGCGCGCGCTCGCGGCCGAGCCCGGCATCCTGCTGATGGACGAGCCGTTCGGCGCGCTCGACCCGATCATCCGCAGCAAGGCGCAGGACGACCTGCTCGCGCTGCAACGCCGGCTCGGCATCACGATCGTCTTCGTCACGCACGACATGGAAGAAGCGCTGAAGCTCGGCGATACGATCGTCGTGATGGATCGCGGCCGCGTACTGCAGGCGGCATCGCCCGCCGACATCCTCGCGCGGCCCGCGCCCGGTTTCGTCGAACAGCTCGTCGCGGGCGACGACCGGCCGCTGCGGCTGCTCGCGCTGACCCGCATCGACGAGGCCGTCGAGCCCGGCGCGGCCGACGGTGCGCCGCTGTCCGGTGCCGCATCGCTGCGCGACGCGATCGCCGAGCTGCTGTGGCGCGGCGTCGACGCGCTGCCGGTCGCCGGCGCGGATGGCGTCGTGCGCGGCCGGATCTCACTGCCCGCGATCGTCGCGCGTGCGAGGCAGCCGCGATGAGGGCCGCCGCGTTCGCTTCCGGCGCCGCGCGCGCCGCCGTGCTCGCCGCGCTGCTCGTGCTGCTGTTGCGCAGCGAATGGCTCGCGCCGCTGTTCGCGCCGTTCGCCGACAACGGTGCGCCGGCGCTCTACGACCGGTCGAGCCTGCTCGACCTGACGCTCGCCCATCTCTCGATCGTCGCGGTGTCCAGTGCCGTCGGCGCGATCGTCGCGCTGGCCGCCGGCATTTTCGTCACGCGGCCGGCAGGCGCGGACTTCCTGCCGATCGCGCGCAGCATCGTCAACATCGGCCAGACCTTCCCGCCCGTCGCGGTGCTCGCGCTCGCGGTGCCGGCCGTCGGCTTCGGCGTGAAGCCGGTGCTGATCGCGCTCGTGCTGTACGGGCTGCTGCCCGTGTTCGAAAGCACGATCGCCGGGTTGCGCGACATTCCCGCCGCGACGCTCGACGCCGCGCGCGGAATGGGCATGAGCGCGCGCCAGCAACTGTTCGCGGTCGAGTTGCCGCTCGCGTTCCCGGTGATCCTGAACGGCATCCGGCTCGCAGTCGTGATCAATCTCGGCACCGCGACGATCGGCTCGACGGTCGCCGCAAAAGGACTCGGCGACGTGATCATCGCGGGCCTGCAGACGTCGAACACGGCGTTCGTGCTGCAGGGCGGGATCGTCGTCGCGTTGCTCGCGGTGGCGGTGTACGACGTGCTCGGCCAGGCCGGCCGCGCATTCGCGCCGGCCGCCGCGCGGCTCGCGCCGGATTGAGCGGCGCTCGCCTCCGTTTTCCGTTTTTGCTCGTCGTTGTCCCGGCCGGCGCACCGCGTCCGGCTCGCTCCATCACAAAACCATGGCCGAATACTTCGACGTCGACCACGCGCGCGCGATTGCCGCACTCGACGCACGCTTCACCGCCCGCACCGAATGGCCGACCTGGCTGCTGATCGTCGCGATCTACGGCGGCTGGCTCGCGGTGCTGCTGCTCGTGCGTGCGCAGCACCTGTCGCTCGCGGCCGCGACGCCGCCGTTGATCCTGCTCGGCGCGTGGCACCTGTCGCTGCAGCATGAACTGCTGCACGGCCATCCGACGCGTTCCGCGTTCGTGAACAAGGTGCTCGGTTATCCGCCGCTGACGGTCTGGTATCCGTACACGCTGTATCGCGACACGCACCTCGACCATCATCGCGACGAAGACCTGACCGTACCCGGCGTCGATCCCGAAACGAACTACGTGTCGCGCGCCCGCTGGGCGGCGCTGCCGCGCTGGCGTCGCGCGCTGACGGTCGCGCGCAAGACGTTCGTCGGGCGGATCGTCGTCGGGCCGCCGCTGGGCGTCGCCGCGATGTTCGCCGATGCGTTCGCCGCGTTACGGCGCGGCGACTTCCGCTATTTGCCGATGTGGGCGACGCACGTTGCATGCGTGGTTGCGCTGCTCGCGTGGCTGCAATGGGCGATCGGCGTGCCGTGGTGGTATTACCTGCTCGCAGTCACGTGGCCCGCGCTGTCGCTCGCGATGATCCGCTCGCTGTACGAGCACCGCGCCGCGCCGCATCCGAAGGCGCGCATCGCGATCAACGAAGCCGGCTTCGCGATGCGGCTGCTGTACCTGAACAACAACTACCACCTCGTCCATCACGACTTGCCGAAGCTGCCGTGGTACGACTTGCCGCGCGCGTACCGGATGCGTCGCGACGCGTATGCGGAGAAATGCGGCGGCTTCGTGATCCGCGGCGGATATCGCGAGTTGCTGGCGCGCCATACGTGGACGCCGACCGATGCGCCCGTGCATCCGTTCGACCAGGGCACGGCGTCGCTGTCGACGGGGGGCGGGGTGAAGGTGGCGGTGGTCGACGGGGTTCTGCAGATCAGTACGTGACGTTCGACGGAGCCGCGCGTCGTCGTGAAGCCGCCCGATTCGACGATGCAGGCGCAAGGCCGCACGCATTGCCGATCCGCTCGCGTCGGCGCGGATTTCTTACGAAATGCCGACAAGACGGAGATACGTCGGCGAATTGCCAATCGCGTAGGCAATGCCCAGAATGGCGGGTCATCCGGGGTTCCCCAAACAAGCCATTCACCCCGGCTCCGCCCCTGGCTGGGCGCCCCACCCTCCGACGACGATGCAACCGAACACTCCGTCCGGCGCGATCCGCGCGATCGGCAACGACTGGTCCGTTTCCGCGATCACCGCGGGCTTTCTCGCGGTGCTGATTTCCTACGCGGGCCCGCTCGCGATCTTCTTCCAGGCTGCGCAGGCGGCTCACGCGTCCAATGCGATGGTGTCGTCGTGGGTCTGGGCGATCTCGATCGGCGCGGGCGTATCGGGCCTGCTCGCGAGCTGGAAGCTGAAGGTGCCGGTCATCACCGCGTGGTCGGCGCCCGGCACCGCGCTGCTCGTCGGCCTGTTTCCGCAACTGACGCTCAACCAGGCCGTCGGCGCGTACATCACGGCCGCGCTGATCATCCTGCCGATCGGCGTGACCGGCTATTTCGACCGGCTCGTGCGCCACATTCCGCGCGGCATCGCGTGCGGGATGATGGCCGGCATCCTGCTGCCGTTCGGCACGCACGCATTTGCCGCCGCATCCGACCAGCCGGCGCTCGCATTCGGGATGATCGCGGCTTACGTGATCTTCAAGCGCCTGCTGCCGCGCTACAGCATCGTGCTCGTGCTGCTCACAGGCGCCGCGCTTGCGACGCTGCTCGGGATGACGCATCTCGGCAACGTGTCGCCGAGCATCGCGCAGCCGATCTTCATCGCGCCCGAATGGACGCTCGGCACGACGCTCAGCCTCGCGCTGCCGCTCGTCGTCGTCAGCCTCACCGGCCAGTTCCTGCCGGGGATGACGATCCTGCGCGTTTCCGGCTATCACACGCCCGCGCGCCCGATCATCACCGCGACTAGCGTGGTGTCGCTCGTCGTCGCATGCTTCGGCGGGATCACGATCGTCGTCGCGGCGATCACCGCGGCGCTCTGCACGGGCAAGGACGCGCACGAGGATCCGGACCGGCGGTACATCGCCGGGCTCGCGAACGGCGCGTTCTACCTGATCGGCGGGCTTTTCGCGGGCACGATCGTCACGGTGTTCTTCGCGTTGCCGAAGGCGTTCGTCGCGATCCTCGCAGGGCTTGCACTGATCGGTGCGATCGGCGCGAACGTGCACGGGATCTTCGAGGACGAGAATCACCGCGAAGCATCGGTGATCACGTTCCTCGCAACCGCATCGGGGATGACGTGGCTCGGGCTCGGCTCGGCGTTCTGGGGGATCGTGATCGGGTCGCTTTCGTATGCGGTGCTGAACAAGGTGCGGCGGCAAGCGTGATGCACGTTGTGCCCGTCGTGCGCACCGCTCGCCGCCGCTTCGATCACCGCGCGTGCTGGCGCACCAGTTGCGCGAGCGCATCCACCAGCGTCGTCGTGCCGTAAAGCCGCTCCGACACGCCCGCCTCGACGTCGATCTGCCCGGCGTTGTGCACTTCGTACAGATCGACGATCAGTTGCGCATGCCGTTCGCTGAGGCCCGCACGCAGCAGCGTCGCATTCCACGTATCGCGCGGCAGTTCATGCGCGACGATCGCGCGGCCGGCCGCCGCACCGAGCGTATCCGCGATCGCCGCTACACTCACTCGCCGCGGCCCTTCGACGCTGACGATGCGCGGCCCGTTGCCGCCTTCGGGCGCATCGAGCAGCAGCCGCGCCGCGACGACGCCCACATCGGGCGCCCAGACCGTCGGAAATACCTTGGACACCGGATGATGAAAACTCGGCAGCACACCGGTGCCGAGCGCGACCGGCAGGACCCGTGCCCAGTTCTGCAGATGCTCGGCCGAGCGCAGCAGCGTCAGCTGCGTCGGGATCGTCTTGAGCCGTTCCTCGAAGCGATGAAAGAGACGCGTGATGCCCGTATTGCCGTCGCGCTCCGCGCCGTAATCCGACAGCGCGAGCAGCGCCGGCGGCGGATTCGCGGCGAGCGCGGCGGTCGCGACGTCGATCGTCCGCTCCATCGTCGCGGCCGGATCGGGGTCGGCGGCAGGCACCGGGCACAGCATCTGCACGGCCTGCGCGCCGTCGAGCGCCGACGCGACCGCTTGCTCGTCCGTCAGCGCCGCGATCGCCACGTCGCAGCCGAGCTGCGCGAAACGTTCACGATGGCGTGCGTCGTGCAGCACCGCGCGCACGGGATGGCCTGCATTGCGCAAGGTTGTTACGGTCGACAAACCGACGTTGCCTGATGCGCCGAAGATCACGAACACGATCCGCTCCTGGGGGGATGATGGTGTGGTGATTGTCGGCATGCGCGCGCATGGCGGCGCGCACGGAGGGATGATTCGGACAGGAAAGGATGACGGATTAGGGGGCAAGGCCATCGAGCGGTTGGCGCTCGCCCTCGAGACCACCTTTCCGGGTATGAAGGGATCTTCCCGCGCCGACCTGATGTCCATGCGCGCTTTCGCCGACGCCTGGCCGGACGCGGCAATCGTCCAACAGGCAGTTGGACAATTGCCCCGGGGCCATAACCCGGTGTTGCCGGTCAAGCTGGAGCATCCAGAACAACACCTTGCCTACGCCCAACGGCTTCGTTATGCCTGACTTCCGTCGCCGTCGTAAGCCAGCCGCAGCCCGCCTCCCGCCCCCGCTCTCGCAATCTCCATCGGCGTCGCGCCGAGCACACGATTCATCCAGTTCGCCATGTGGCTCTGGTGCGCGAAACCGGCTTCGAGCGCGATCTGGCTGATGCTGAGCCGGCCTTCGAGCAGCAGCGCCTTCGCGCGCTCGACGCGGCGCCGCACGACGTACTGGTGCACGGGCATCCCGAGCGTTTCGCGGAACAGCACCTTGAAATGCGGCACGCTGATCGATACGAGCGCCGCGAGTTCGGCAAGCGTCAGGCGCCGGTCGAGGTTCGCTTCGACATAGTCGATCACGCGCGCTGCCGCCTTCGGCGCGAGCGTACGCCGGCGCTCGCGGAACGCCGGCTGGCTGTCGACCAGCCGTGCGACGAGCGCCGTGCACAGGCTTTCCGCATAGAGCGGGTCCGACGCGTCTTCCGCTTCGAGTTCGGCGGCCATCGCCCACGCGATGTGCTGCATGCGCGGGTCGCGCACCTGCAGCCGCCGGCGAATCTGCGCCTGCGACGGCTTCAGTTCGAGGTGCTCGAAGGTCCGCCGCACGAACGTGTCGCTGAGCATGATGTGCAGGATCCGGCAGTCGGCGCTGTCGGTCCACTGGCCGGGCAGGCCGGCCGGAATCACGTCGACGTCGCCATGCGCCTGGATGCGCGACACGCGCTCGCCGTCGCACACGCAGTCCGCACGAACGGGCCCGCCGATATGCACGCCGATGCGGTGATGGTCGGCCGCCGGAATCCGGTACGTGCCGGCGCGAATGTCGAGCAGCGCCGCGCCGAAACCCCGCCAGCCGAGCCCGCGACTGGAACGCAGGCTGACCGGCACGCCGTTGTCCGGCGGCGCGGCGAGAATCGGATCGCTCATGGCTTGGCTCCACCAGATCGTGTGTCGAACGCGCATTGTGACGCGTTTTCGGGCGGCGTGCCGGGCCTGCGGAGGCCGTATCCGGGCTGATGGAAAAAGATCATCCGTTTCTGCTCAAGCCGATCCTTACGTGAGCGCCGGCGGGCACCCCGCCGCTTACGATCGCCCCATCCGACACCTACGGAGACCGTCATGCCCCATTACTGCCAGCAATGCGCGGCATTCATCGCCCGCTCGCCGTCCCGCGCCGCCCGCCTTTCGTCCCGCCCCGACGCCCGCAACGACCGGATCACCGTCGCCGCGTGGTGCCTGCGCATCGTCGGCTGGTATCGGCTCGAACGGCTGCTCGCGTCGATTCCCGACAGCAACGACGACTTCGGGCTCCTCTAACCGCCCGGCCGACGTCATCCACCTACTTGCGCCGCCGCTCGTGCGGCGCCGCCGTCGCGCCGTCGATCACCGGCGCGCCCTGCTTGATCAGGAAGTCGCGAAACAGCCCCGTCACCTGCGAGATCCGCCGGTCGGCGAGCGTGACCACATACCATTCGCGCTCGATCGGGTTGCCGGGGAACGGCAGCTGCCCGAGCAGCCCCGTGCGCAGTTCGAGTGCACACGCGTGCAACGACAGGAACGCGATGCCGAGCCCCGCTTCGGCCATCTGCTTGATCGCCTCGTTGCTCGACAATTCGGACCCCACATGGAAGCGGTAGCCGGCCGTCTTGAACAGGCTCTCGACGGTCGAGCGCGTGCCCGCGCCGCGTTCGCGCACGAGCAGGTGCGCGGATTCGAGATCCTTCAGCGCGACGCGCTTGCGCTGCATCAGCGGATGGCCGGGCGCCGCGACGAACACCATCGGATGCTTCGCGAACTCGACCGCGTGCGTGCGCAGTTCCTTCGGCGCGCTGCCCATCACCGCGAGATCGATTTCATGCGTCGCGAGCATGCGGATGATGTCGTCGCGGTTGCCGACCTTGAAATACGTCTTCACGTGCGGGCGCGTCGCGGTGAATTTGACGAGCAGCGGCGGGATCAGGTATTCGGCCGTCGTGATCGCGCCGATCCGCAGCGTGCCGCCGAGATCGCCCGTCAGCGCGGCCACTTCGTCACCGGCTTCGCTCCACAGATGCAGGATCTCGCGCGCATAACGCGACACGATCTCTCCGGCCGCGGTCAGCTGCACGCCACGCCCCACTCGCTGTAGCAACGCGGCGCCCACGGCCTCCTCGAGCAGGCGAACCTGCAGCGACACGGCCGGCTGCGTCAGGTTCAGCTCCTCGGCCGCGCGCGACACGCTGCCGAGCCGCGCAATCATGTCCAGCGCCTTCAGCTGCCGGAACGTCGCGGTCTTTCCTATAAGTGAATACATATGAGTCGCTTATAAACATTAAATTGTTCGACTGGGTTCGAAACTATATCGTCGGTTCTTGAGCAATGTCATCCGAATCGTCATCAGTGGGAGCCCAACATGGACAACATCACGCCCAACCTTGCAACGGACCGCGCGCCGCGCATGCCGCGCATCGTGATCGTCGGCGGCGGCGCCGGCGGCCTGCAGCTCGCCACGCGTCTCGGCGATACGGTCGGACGCCGCGGGCAGGCCGAAGTCGTGCTCGTCGACCGCTACCCGACGCACTTCTGGAAGCCGCTGCTGCACGAAGCCGCGTCGGGCCATCGCGACCCGGCATCCCACACGATCGAATACGCGGCGCAGGCCAAGCGCCACGGCTTCCGCTTCGTGCAGGGCGCGCTGCAGCAGGTCGACCGCGCCGCACGCACGGCGACGATCGCGGCCGTGCAGGACGCGGACGGCACGGAAATCCTGCCGCAGCGCGAGCTCGGTTATGACGATCTCGTGCTGGCGGTCGGCAGCGTGACGAACTTCTTCAACGTGCCGGGCGCGGCACGCCATGCGCTGCCGCTCGAAAACCTCGACCAGGCCGAGGATTTCCGCCGCAAGTTTCTCGCGGCCTGCACGAAGGCGAATCATCAGGCCGAGCAGCATCCGGCGAAGCGCGCGGCGCCGATCTGCATCAACGTGATCGGTGCGGGCGCGACGGGCGTGGAGCTGGCCGCCGCGCTGCGGCACGCGATCCAGCAACTGACGACGTACCGCTTCAAGGCGCTGGTGTCGGCGCGCGACGTACACATCCGGCTGATCGAAGGCGGCGCGCGCATCCTGCCGGCGCTCGACGCGCGGCTGTCCGCGAAGATGCATGCGCAGCTTCGCACGCTGAACGTCGACGTGATGACCGATACGCGCGTGGCGGAAGTGAGCGCGGATGCCGTGACGACCGCGACGGGCGAACGGCTCGCGAGCGACATCACGATCTGGGCGGCCGGCGTCGCGGGCCCCGCGATCCTGCGGGAGATCGGCGACATCGCCCTCAATCGTGCGAACCAGGTGATCGTGACCGACACACTGCAGACGCCCGACGATCCGCACGTGTATGCGTTCGGCGATTGCGCCGCGTGCCCGTCTGCCGGTGCGAGCGGCTTCCTGCCGCCGCGCGCGCAGGTCGCGCACCAGCAGGCCGTGTATCTGGTCCACGCATTCGCGCGCCGCGTCGCCGGCAAGCCGGTGGCCGGCTTCACGTTCCGCGATGCGGGCACCGTCGTGTCGCTCGGGCACGCCGGTGCCGTGTACCAGGCCGACCTCGGCGTGCGTTCGCGCTCGCTGATCGTCGACGGGCTCGCCGCGATCGGCCTGTACAAGTTCCTGTACCGCAAGCACCTGTTCAGCGTGTACGGCGTGAAGCGCGCGCTGTTCCAGTCGCTGAGCCACTGGCTGCAAAGCCGCAACCAGCCGTCGATCAAGCTGCACTGATCGACTGCCGACACGCAGCGTCGCAAGACGGCGTATCGGGCGCGCATCGCCCCGATACGCCGTTTTTTCATATGCATATGACCGATGCATACGCAACGTGCGCGAGTTTGGTGCATCGCATTGAAGGCCGTCGATACGATGCACATCGCGCAGAAAACATTGCGCGACACGCATCCCGCGCCCACGCTGGCTCGCAACCCGATTCATTAGTCGAATCGTATGAGTCTGATAAAAATATTAATTGGTCGCGTTTTCCGGATCGACGCTAAGGTGTGTGGCATTCCCGTCGGCGAACGGATCATCACGTTTCTGAAGAGGAATCACCGTGGTTATCGAAGCCATCGTCACACGTCTCGACGCTGCATTCGCGCAGATCGAAGCAACCCCGGATTCGCACGAAGCGCGCCATCAGCGCGACGCGATCATCCAGTGGCTCGACCGCGCGTCGGAAGAAGGATATCGACTCGGTCTCGTCACGACGCTGCCGGCCGCACGGCTCAGCGACATGTTCGAAGGCCAGTTCGGCCGCGCGAACCTCGACCGCTTCTCGGTCGTCGTCACGGACTCAAATCAGCAGGACTCCGGATCAAACCGGCATCCGTTCGACGTTGCGCTTCAAGCGCTCGGCGTGCCGCGCGAACGTGCGGTGGCGATTGCGAGCAGCGAACCGGAGCGCCGCGAAGCCGAGCATTTCGGCCTGTCGCGCTGCGTGAACATCACCGATACGGTGCGCTCGATCGCATCGGCCGGCCTGCACTGAACGCCGGCACGCTGGCCGGCGGCGGCCGGCCAGCCTCGATCGGGCCGCATTCCGACGAATGCCCGACCGAATCCTGACATTCTGCTGTCAAAGTCGCTTGCAACACTTCCGGGCTTGACCCATCTCTCCCGGAGGCGGGACGACGCGATACCGCATCGCCCCGCCCGTTGCACGCCACGATGACACACCCGACCCACACCGCCGCCGCCCTCACGATCGCCTGCCTGCTGCTTGCCGCCTGCGGCGGGGAAACCTCGACGCCGCCCGCCACGTCGGCCGACAACAGCGGCTCGACGCCCGCACCGCAGCCGCAACCTCAGCCGACACCGGCTCCCGCGACCTACTACCAGACGAAGACGCCGTACCGCCCGCAGCAGGACGCCTCGACGTACGAAGCGCCGCCTGCGGGTTACGCACCCGTCTATGCGGAACTCGTCGCGCGCCACGGCTCGCGCGGGCTGTCGGGCTTCAAGTACGACGGCGCAATCTACGCGATGCTGGTCAAGGCCGAGGCCGACGGTGCGCTGACCGCGCTCGGCGCACAGCTCAAGGCCGATACGTACGCGATGATGAAGGCCAATGCGCTGCTCGGTTACGGCGTGCCTGGCATCTCGACGCCCGGATACGGCAACCTCACGCAAACCGGCATCCGCGAGCATCAGCAGCTCGCCGCGCGGCTCGCACAGCGGCTGCCCGCACTGTTCTCGGCGGGCAACCGGCAGGTCGTCGTCGTCAACTCGGGCCAGGATCGCGCGGTCGACAGCTCGACATATTTCTCCGCGGCGCTCGTCGCCGCGCAGCCAGCGCTGGCCTCGGCGATCACGCTGCCGGCCGCGCCGTCCGGCTATCCGGCGAACGCACCGGCCGCACAGCCGGCCGGCACCAACCGCTTCCTGCTGTATTTCCATTCGCTGAAGCCGGCCACCGATCTCGTGACCGATACGAGCGATCCGTACTACGCGACCTATCAGGCGAGCCAAACCTACCAGGCCTACGCGAACGACGCGACGGTGGCCGCGAAGCTGAAGGCGATCAAGGCCGCACCGCGGGCGGCCGACGTCGCGCAAACGGTGCTGTCCGCGCTCGTGTTGCCGGCCTTCATCGCGAAGCTAGGCACCGACGGCTACACGTTCGCGAACACCGGAACCTATGCGTTCACGTCGGCGGACGGCAAGTTCACCAACACGCTGAAGGGCGACGGCAAGACGAAGATCGCGACGGCCGTCGATGCGGTGAACGTGCTGTACAACCTGCTGCAGGTCGCGCCCGCGATGACGGCGGAAACCGGCGGCGTCACGATGGAGAAATACATCGGCGCGGAGCAGGCGCAGTATCTGGCCTATCTGCAGGATGCCGAGGACTACTACCAGAAGGGGCCCGGCATCCAGGAAGCGAACCCCGTCACGTACCGGATGGCGAAAGTGCTACAGGACGACTTCTTCGGCGAAGTCGATGCGATCGCGCGCGGCGACCTGACTCGCGCCGCGAAGCTGCGCTTCACGCATGCGGAGATCGTGATTCCGTTCGCGTCGATCATGAACCTGAAGAACGTGTTCGTGCCGACGCCGCAGGCGCAGACCTACACGTATGCGAACAACCCGTGGCGCGGCGACCAGGTGTCGCCGATGGCCGCGAACATGCAGTGGGATGTCTATCGCAACGGGTCGCGGCTCATCGTGAAGATGCTGTACAACGAGCGCGAGACGGATTTCCAGGCCGCGTGCGACGGCGCGAAGATCGCGCCGGCTAGCCACTTCTATGACTACGCGGGATTGAAGCGGTGTTACGGGTATCAGTGATGTGACGCGCGGTGCGGATCACGCAAACCGCGCGCCCGGATGCCCTCCGGCAACCTGCGGCTCGAGCAGCATCACCTCGATCCGCTCCTTGTTCTTCCCGGTGTTCCTGCGTTTGAGCGTCCGCATGCCGATTTCGCCGGCCGACGCCGGATGCGTGGTGCCGCATGCCATCGTCGCAAAACCGTCAACAGCCGGGAGAATCCGCCACCGCAATGGCGCAACCGGCGCGGGCGGATGAGCGGATGAGTCGCCACGGCATCAACGAACTCGCGACCGCCCGCGCGGTCGAACCTGCATCGCCGGAGATTCCCATGAAACGCGTTGCCGCTTTCGCTGTACTGACCCTGCTTGCCGCCGCCAGCTTGCCGGCAGCCGCCGGCGCACCGTCATCCGGCGCCGACGCGCCGGTTCCAGTTCAAGCACATGCGAAAAATTGCGTCCCGTCGCGGGACGCCACACATGACGTCCGCTCCCCGTCAAAGGCGCCGCCGATCCGCGTGTGCGTCGGCGATTCCGATACGCAACTGAACCTGCCGTGGTTCCTGACCGATGTGCTCAACGCGGTCGACACGCACCAGTCGCCCGGCGACCTGCTTCACAAGATGCGCAACGATTTCTGAAGCGCGGCCGGTGCGACGCGCCGGCGCTGCATCGATCATTCGCCGGCAGACTGCTTCAGCACCTGCATGAACGTGCCCGCGATACCGGCCAACGCACCGGGGTCGGCAATGCGCTCCAGCAGCGACAGCAATTCCTGTCGTTCTCCTTTCGAAAGCAGTCCGTTTGCCCCGCTGATCGCGTCATGGCGCGGCGTGCCGCGCGACGCGAGTGCGCGGTCGAGCCCGTAGTTGCGGATCTGTCCGTTCACTGAAACCTGGATCCACAGCGAACCGCCGTCGGCCACGGCTGCGCCATCGGTCACGATGACCGTGGGCATGGATTCTTCTTCCATCGCGAAACTCCAGCATGACGTGCAACCGGACCGTGCAGCGGCCGCTCGCGCGCCAGCCGCGAATCGCCGAAAACGGTACCTTGCAAAAATATTTCCTGTCGAGATGCAATCACAAAACTGCACCAATTGTTAAATAACAATATTTCGCAATCTCGCGTCGCGCCTTATACTTGCCGCGCACCATCCTCGTGCCAAGAGAAGGTGTCTTTCATCCCGGCCGCACGACCCTGCGGCTGGGGTTTTTTTCGGTGTGCTACGTCTAAATACATGCGCAACATGCACATGTTATAAAGGCGAGCCTCCGGATGAATGGCCGATCGCGACGGTGCCGCCCATGACCGTCGCGACCGTTGAATCGATTGGCATCGCGATATCGGCGCACGCCGTATTGCAGAACCAGGCATGACGCATGCTCGCCGTTTGCGCATCGACCGGTTCGACTTGCCTCTCCATGCGAACAACACCAAAGGCAACCGCGGGAATGTCGGCGCTCACGCCAGGCTCGAAGCCAGTTTTCCAGCGCAGCGGCGCGTGGCCGCGGGTTGCCTTTTTCGTTGCGGTAATCGTTTGCGTACTCGTGCCCGGATTCGCGATGGTGCTCGCCGATCGCTACGCACGCGATGCCGTCACCGCGCATGAACGCGTCGTCGCGAACGACATCGTCGCATCGATGGACCGCATCCTGGATGGCGTTCAGCAGCGACACGCGGACGAGCTGACCGCGCTCGTCGGGCGGCGATGCTCGACGATCTTCCGGACGCTGGCCGAAGTGGGCACTCGCCTGCGCTACCTGCGTGCCGTCGGGTTGGTGAACCACGGCCGCGTCACGTGTTCGTCGGCGCTCGGCGCGATCGACGTGCCGCTCGACGCGTACACGCGCGAGCCGGAGCCGGGATCGACGATCGTCACGCTGCTGCGCCAGACGCCGTTTCAGCACGGCATTCCGGTGCTGTCCGTGTTTCGCGCCACCGCGCGCGGCGCGGGCGTCCTCTACCTGATCGAGGGCGACTACGTGGCCGACGCGCTCGCGCACAGCGCCCGATTCGGCGCGGAAACCGCCACGCTGTCGATCGCGGGTTCGGGCCGTCTCGACGAGCACGGGAGGTTCACGCCGGAATCGGAGCCGGGCCCCGCAGGCGGCAGTGCGATCGCATCGCAACGCTGGCCTTTCGCGGTGTCGGTCGCCGCGTCGACGCAATACGCGTCGCAGGTCCAGCGCCGCTATTGGCTGATCTGCATGACGATCGCGCTGCTCGCGGATGGCCTCGTGATAGCCGCCTACCTGCTGGCAATGGCGCCGCGGCGGCTGTTGCTGAAGGCCGTTCGCAATGCACTTAGGCGAAACGAGTTCCATGTCGTCTACCAGCCGATCGTCGATGTCCGGACGTGCAGGACGGTCGGCGTCGAGGCATTGCTGCGCTGGAACCATCCGAAATGGGGGCCAATCAGTCCGGCCTTGTTCGTCCCGCAGGTGGAATCGAGCACGATCCTGCCGAAGGTGACCGAATTCGTGCTGCGCACGGCCGTGTCCGAATTGACCGCGCTGACGCCGTCCGTGCCGCTGCGCATCGCCGTGAACGTCTCGCCAAGGGATCTCGAACGCGCGCGGTTCGTGTCCGTCGTCGACAAAGCAATCCGTTCGCTGCCGCCCGGCTTTACGCTGGTGCTCGAAGTCACCGAGCGCGTCCTGCTCGAGAAAAACGCACGGACCACCGCGATATTCCATGCACTCCGGTCGAAAGGCGTGAAGTTCGCGATCGACGATTTCGGCACCAATCACAGCAATCTCGACATGCTGTCGCGCTTTCCGTTCGACTACGTGAAGATCGATCGCCAGTTCATCGCCCGACTGAGCGATGGCGGCGCAGGGCTGATCGAGGGTATCGCCGCAGTCGCGCATTACTACGGCCTGAAGATCATCGCCGAAGGCGTGGAGACCGAAGCGCAGCATTGCGCGCTGGAGGCGATCGGGATTCAGTATGCGCAAGGCTACCTGTATCAGTGGCCGCAGCGGGCGGAGAACCTGAGGCGCGATTGCGCATGGGTTTAGCGGCGTCGCCGCCGAGGTGTGCGGCCATATCGCGCGCACCTCGAACGCTCAATCCCGCGCGACCGCCGCCGGCTCGATGCCGGCCGCTTCCGGGCGATACCCGAGCCGTTCCGAAATGGCTCGCCCGGCCTCCTTCAGCAATGCGATGTAATGCGCCTTCGTATCCGCGCCGCAGCGCATCGTCGGAAACGAAATCGACAGCCCCGCGATCACGCGGCCGAAACGATCGAACACGGGCACGGCGAGACACATCAGGCCGTCCTCCTGTTCTTCGTTGTCCTCGCCGTAGCCCTGCTGCCGCACGTGCGGCAGGATGCTCATCACCGCATCCGCCGACGACAGCGTCTTCGCGGTCGACTTCCTGAACTCGATGCCGGCCAGCACCGCACGCGCGTCGTCGGGCGACATCCACGCGAGCAGCACCTTGCCGATCGCCGTGCTGTAGAGCGGATTGCGCCGGCCGATCCGCGACTGCATGCGCAGCCCGTATTCGGCGTCGATCTTGTGGATGTAGATGATCGCGTCCTCGTCGAACGCGCCGAGGTGCACGGCTTCGCGCGTCAGTTGCCCGATGCGGCGCATCTCGAGATCGGCCTCGCGCACGAGGTCCACGCTCTCCAGCGCCTTGCTGCCGAGCTCGAACAGCCGGATCGTCAGCCGGTAACGGTCGGTCTCGCCTTCCTGCGCGACATAACCGAGCGTCTTGAGCGTCTGCAGGAAACGATGGACCGTCGTCTTCGACATGCCGAGCTGCTGCGACAGCTCGCTGATGCCGATCTCGCGGCGATCGCCGAGCGCCGCGAGGATCGTGAAGACCTTCCCGACGGCCGCGACCGAGTCGGCCTTCTCCACGGCACCGGCCGCCGACGGGTCGGCCTGCGGTGCCATGTTCGCCTGATCGCGCTTGCGCTGCCTGAGCGTTGCTGTCATGTCCGTGAATCCATGAGATGCGAAACGGGAGAGCATAACGCGTCCGCCGCGCGATACGGTCAGCGCGCGAGCCACCCGCCGTCGACCGCGAGCGTGTGGCCGTGCACGTAGTCCGACGCACGCGATGCGAGGAACACCGCCGCGCCCGCGAGATCGTCGGGCACGCCCCAGCGGCCGGCCGGGATGCGGCCGAGGATTTCGTCGCTGCGCCGAGCGTCCTCGCGCAGCTGCGCGGTGTTGTCGGTCTCCATGTAGCCGGGCGCGATCGCGTTCACGTTGATGCCGCGCGCCGCCCATTCGTTCGCGAGCAAGCGCGTAAGGCCGAGCACGCCGCTCTTCGACGCCGTGTACGACGGCACGCGAATGCCGCCCTGGAACGACAGCATCGACGCGATGTTCACGATCTTGCCGCCGCGCCCCTGCCGCACCATCTGCCGCGCAACCGCCTGCGACAGGAAGAACACGCTCTTCAGGTTCACGTCGACGACGGCGTCCCAGTCGGCCTCGGTGAAGTCGAGCGCATCGCAGCGGCGGATCATGCCCGCGTTGTTGACGAGGATGTCGACGTGACCGAACGCATCGACCGCACCGCCGACGATCCGCTCGACCGGCTCGAGCGTCGACAGGTCCGCGCGCACGTCGACGAAGCGCCGCCCGGCCGCTTCGACACGCGCCGACGTCGCATCCGGCGCCGAGCGATTCGCGCCGACGATGTCGCAGCCGGCCGACGCGAGCGCGACAGCCATCGCCGCGCCGAGCCCCGCGTTGCAACCGGTGACGATCGCGACCTTGCCGGTCAGGTCGAACAGGCCGGCGAGCGCGGAGCGCGCATCGGCGGAAGGGAGATCGGGGTTGTCGCGTTTCATGGTGTCAGCGCAGATCGGCGACGGCGATGTGGTCCATGTCCTTGAACACCTGGTTCTCGCCGACCATCCCCCAGATGAACGTGTACGCCTTCGTGCCGACGCCCGAGTGGATCGACCAGCTCGGCGAGATCACCGCCTGCTCGTTGTGCACGATCACGTGGCGCGTTTCCTGCGGTTCGCCGAGCATGTGGAACACGGCCGCATCGTCGGCGAGGTTGAAGTAGAAATACACCTCCATCCGGCGTTCGTGCGTATGGCACGGCATCGTGTTCCACAGGCTGCCCGGCTCGAGTTTCGTCATCCCCATCGACAACTGGCACGTGGGCAGCACGTCGGGCACGATGAACTTGTAGATCGTGCGGCGGTTGCTCGTCGATGCATCGCCGAGCGTCTCGGGCGACGCCTGCGCAAGCGTGACGGTGCGCGTCGGATAGGCGGTGTGCGCAGGCGCGCAGTTCACGTAGAACTTCGCGGGATGCGCGCGATCGTCGCTGCCGAACACGACGCCCTGCCCGCCTTGCCCGATGTAGATCGCCTCCTCGGTGCCCACCGCGTGACGCTGCCCGTCGACCTCGACCCAGCCGGGCCCGCCGATGTTGATCGCACCCAGTTCGCGCCGCTCCAGCAGATGGCTGACGCCCATCTCGGCGCCGAGCGATGCGGGCACCTCGACCGGCCGCGCGGCCGGCCACGCGCCGCCGACGATGATGCGGTCGATATGGCTGTAGGTGAGCGACAGCGCGTCCGGCGCGAACACGTTCTCCACCAGGAAATGCCGGCGCAGGCCGGCAGTGTCGAGCGTCTTCGCGTGTTCGCTGTGGATGCCTTGCCGCACTTCCATACCGGTTCTCCGCGGGGGATGGATACGCCTCCGACACCTGGGCGGCCGGTGGTCATACGATGAATTGAAGCACAGATTTTTCTGATTCGGAACGATGGACCGAATTTTTTGCATCGCTCCTTTTGGAAGTTAATCCCTTTTTTATCAGCAATTTATGAAGTTACGGGTATACGACTACCCGACAAAATCATAAAAACGGACCGACGTTCCGAATCATGTCCTATAGTCAGTCGGCAGACATCATTCGACAACAGGACGCATCGACGTCCACGGAGGAGACGTGAAGCTGAAACAGGCCATCGACCGCATTCCCGGCGGGCTCATGCTGGTCCCGATGCTGCTCGGCGCGTGCGTGCACACGTTCGCACCGAACGCCGGGAAGTATTTCGGCTCGTTTACCAACGGCCTGATCGCGGGCACGGTGCCGATCCTCGCCGTGTGGTTCTTCTGCATGGGCGCGACGATCAACCTGCGCGCGACGGGCGTCGTGCTGCGCAAATCGGGCACGCTGCTCGCGACCAAGATCGTGGTCGCGTGGCTCGCGACGCTGATCGCCGCGCGGTTCATCCCCGACGACGGCATCCGGACGGGCCTGTTCGCGGGCCTGTCGCTGCTCGCGATCACGACGTCGATGGACATGACCAACGGCGGCCTCTATGCGGCCGTGATGCAGCAGTACGGCAGCAAGGAGGAGGCCGGCGCGTTCGTGCTGATGTCGATCGAATCGGGGCCGCTCGTCAGCATGCTGATTCTCGGCGCGGCCGGCGTCGCGGTGTTCGAGACGCGGCTGTTCGTCGGCGCGGTGCTGCCGTTCCTGATCGGCTTCACGCTCGGCAACCTCGATGCCGACCTGCGCGAGCTGTTCGGGCGCTGCGTGCATCCGCTGATTCCGTTCTTCGGCTTCGCGCTCGGCAACGGCATCGATCTCAACGTGATCGCGAAAAGCGGGCTGCCGGGCATCGCGCTCGGGCTCGCGGTGATCGTCGTGACGGGTGTGCCGCTGATCCTCGCCGACAAATTCGTCGGCGGCGGCAACGGCACGGCCGGGCTCGCCGCGTCGTCGACGGCCGGCGCCGCGGTCGCGAACCCGGCGATCATCGGCGAGATGATTCCGAAGTTCAAACCGATGGTGCCGGCCGCGACCGCGATCGTCGCGACTGCTTGCCTCGTCACGGCGATTCTCGTGCCGATTCTGACGGCGATGTGGGCGCGGCGGGCGGCGCGGGGGTCAGGGGCGCCGATTATCGTTGCGGCGCGGGCGGGGCATGGCGCGCCGATCGAACATGAGGGACATGTTTGACGGGAACGGTTCGAGCCTGCCTTTCAGGCGCCCGCGTCGAGTCGATCAATGTTCGATGGCATGAAAACCCCGGGAATTCGACGAGTTTCCCGGGGTTTTGTTCGTTGGTGTTTGCGCGGACTCTGTCGCATCTGCAGCGCTGCGCTTCAGTCGAACGTACTCACGATGGCAGACGCCTTGTTTGCAATCAGCCAACTGCCTTCCACCTTGTGTATGGCGAAGTGATCGTTGAACAGTCTGTTTCCGATCCGCACCCGCACCGTGGCCGTTGAAAGGCTGTCCGAAATGTTCTCCATGGAGAGAATCGCCTCGTCTCTTGGTGCGCCGGTTGATCGGGGACTCGGCCTCCCGTTGATGAGCGCCGCATACTCCGACGATGACAGGGTGCGCAGCCGGCCTTCATCCAGCCACTGAATCAGGCAGCTCGGGTGAAAGACCTTGTTGAAGTCACGGCTCTCCGGCTCATAAGCCAAATTGAAGTAATCCTCGATCAAGGCGACGACGGCTTGGGTCTGGGTCATGATTGGCTTTCCTCGATAGTGAACGGCTCGTATAGTGAGCGATCGTCCTCGCCTCGGCTACGGCGGCCCGGTTATCGCTGCCATTACAGGAACACATGGATCATGGAAGACCTCGACGGAGGACTTGTAAGCGGCTTGCTTGTCCTTGCGGCCGTTGCCGAATCCGGGAGCTTTGGCCGTGCCGCATCTCGTCTGGGCAAGACCCAGCCCGCGGTAAGTCGCGCTATTCAGCGACTGGAGGACCGCCTGCACGCGAAGCTCGTGCATCGCACCAGCCGGCACGTCGAAGTGACGGACGCTGGCCATGAGCTGTTATCAAAGGTGCTGCCGTTGCTCCAGGGAATCGAAGAGGCGACCGCCGGCGCTTCCGACCGGACCTCGGTTGTCAGCGGAACGCTCCGTGTGGCGTGCGATGCCGTATTCGCCCGCCTCGTGCTGGCGCCGGAGCTGGCCCAGTTCATGAAGGACCACCCCGCGCTTCACCTGAAGCTGGAGACCAGGAACGACCTCTCGGACCTGGTCAGCGACGGATTCGATCTCGCCATACGATTCGGGATGCCATCCGTTTCCACTTTGGTCTGTCGCAGGCTATACAGTCCGCGGGTGCTGACTGTGGCCGCGCCCTCCTACCTGGAGCACCGCGGCCGGCCGAGGTCGCCGCACGATCTGGTCGATGATGGCCACGAATGCATCCTGGCCATCGATCCGGCTACCGGTCGGCCCTTCGACTGGGAGTTCTGGCGCGACAACGAGAAAGTGAAAGTGGCGGTAAACGGGAATCTGACCGTCACGGATGCGGGAACCAAAATTGGCGCCTGCCTTGCAGGCTTCGGGATCGCTCAGCTGATCGACCTCGGAATCGACGCGCACCTGCGTGCAGGCACGCTGGAGCCGATTCTGACGGACTGGCGCGACGAGACGTTCCCTCTTTATGTCTACTATCCCAGTAGAAATCACGTTCCGGCCAAGGTTAGAGCGTTCATCGACTTTGTCGTCGGCATGATGCCCGCGCTGCAGTCGAAGAGCGATGGCGCTTGCCGGCGGCCGTCATCGGCCGTGCTCGAAACGTTGCATCGCGAGTAGTCTCCTTCTTTCCGTTGCACGCCTGCCATCAACCGCTTTGATAAACCGGGACGCGAGTCGACACGCACAAGATCGCGCATCGCCCGACGGCTTCCTGCCACCTGTTGCCACGCTCGCCCGTCGGCACGACCGCGATTCAAGCGCTAAAATCCGCCGCCTGGGCATCCACGACGAGCAAGCGTTTTGACTGCGTTCGAGCAGGGTTTCATCCTCACCCGCCACTGGCGGGACACCGCGACCGGTATCGAGATCGAGTTCTGGCTGGCAACCGGGCACGGTCCGCGCCGCGTCCGGTTGCGCCCGCAGGAAGCCGTCGCATTCATTCCGGCCGAACAGCAGGCGCTCGCAGAACGCGCGCTGGCCGGCGAGCGCGATGCGGAACTGCGCCCGCTCGCGCTGCGCGATTTCAGCCGGCGCCCGGTCGTCGGCCTTTATTGCAAGCGCTATCGCCACCTGTCCGGGCTCCAGAAGCGCCTCGCGGCGGCCGGCGTCGACGTCTACGAAGCCGACGTGCAGCCGCCCGACCGCTACGCGATGGAACGCTTCATCACGGCGTGCGTGCAGTTTCGCGGCCTGCCCGGCCGCGACGGCACACTGACCGGCGGCGAACTGAAACCCGCGACCGGCTACCGCCCGGCGCTGCGCTGCGTGTCGCTCGACATCGAAACCAGCGTGCACGGCGAGCTGTATTCGATCGCGCTCGAAGGCTGCGGACAACGGCAGGTCTACATGCTCGGCCCGCCGAACGGCGATGCCGACACGAGCGCCATCGACTTCCGCCTCGACTACTGCGACAGCCGGCCCGCGATGCTCGCGCGGCTGAACGACTGGTTCGACGAACACGATCCCGATGCGGTGATCGGCTGGAACCTCGTGCAGTTCGACCTGCGCATCCTGCACACGCACGCGGAGCAATACGGCGTGCCGCTGAAGCTCGGGCGCGACGGCAGCGTGCTCGACTGGCGCGCGCACGGCCAGCAACCCGACCACTTCTTCGCGGGTGCGGCCGGCCGGCTGATCCTCGACGGCATCGACATGCTGAAATCCGCGACGTGGACGTTCCCGTCGTTCAGCCTCGAATACGTGTCGCAGGCGCTGCTCGGCGAAGGCAAGTCGATCGACAATCCGTACCAGCGGATGGACGAGATCCAGCGCCGCTTCGATCACGACAAGCCCGCACTCGCGCGCTACAACCTGAAGGACTGCGAGCTCGTCACGCGCATCTTCGACAAGGCCGACCTGCTGTCCTTCGCGCTCGAACGCGCGAGCGTCACCGGGCTCGCCGCCGATCGCACCGGCGGCTCGGTCGCGGCGTTCACGCACCTGTACCTGCCGCGCATGCACCGGCTCGGCTATGTCGCGCCGAACCTCGGTGACGTGACGGGACAAAACAGCCCCGGCGGCTTCGTGATGGATTCGCGCCCCGGGCTGTACGACTCGGTGCTCGTGTTCGACTACAAGAGCCTCTATCCGTCGATCATCCGCACGTTCCTGATCGATCCCGTCGGGCTGATCGAAGGGCTCGCGAACCCCGGCGACGACGCATCGGTGCCCGGTTTTCTCGGCGCGCGCTTCTCGCGCAACGCGCACTGCCTGCCCGATATCGTGCGCCGCGTATGGGAAGGCCGCGACGACGCGAAGCGCCAGCGCAACGCGCCGCTGTCGCAGGCGCTGAAGATCATCATGAATTCGTTCTACGGCGTGCTCGGCTCGACGGGCTGCCGCTTCTTCGACCCGCGCCTCGCGTCGTCGATCACGATGCGCGGCCACGAGATCATGCACCGCACGCGCGAGCTGATCGAAGCTCAGGGTTACGAAGTAATCTACGGCGATACCGATTCGACGTTCGTGTGGCTCGGTCGCGCGCACGACGACGACGAAGCCGGCGCCAAGGGCCGCGCGCTCGTCGAGCACGTGAACCGCTGGTGGCACGCGCACCTGCGCGACCGCTTCGGCCTCGAAAGCGCGCTGGAGCTTCAGTACGAGCGGCATTACCGCCGGTTCCTGATGCCGACCGTGCGCGGTGCGGAAGAAGGCAGCAAGAAGCGCTACGCGGGCCTGGCGGCGACGGCCGACGGAGGCGAGGACCTCGTCTTCAAGGGGCTCGAAACGGTGCGCACCGACTGGACGCCGCTCGCGCAGCAGTTCCAGCGCGAGCTGTACCGCCGCGTGTTCAGGCGCGAGCCGTACCAGGATTTCATTCGCGATTACGTGCAACGCACGCTCGCCGGCGAATTCGACGACCAGCTCGTTTACCGCAAGCGCGTACGCCGGCCGCTGCGCGAGTACGAGCGCAACGTGCCGCCGCATGTGCGCGCGGCGCGGATCGCCGACGAGTTCAACCAGGCGCAAGGCCGGCCGATGCAGTACCAGCGCGGCGGCTGGATCAGCTACGTGATGACGACGGCCGGCCCCGAGCCGCTCGAGACGATGCGCTCGCCGATCGACTACGCGTTCTACCTGAGCCGCCAGTTGCAGCCCGTCGCCGATGCGATCCTGCCGTTCCTGCGCGACGATTTCGAACGCGTGATTTCCGGGCAGGGGCAGTTGTTCGGCGACTGACGCAACGGCGCTGCGCACGCCACCGCAACCGCTCCTCCGCGTGACGTCGATCTTCGTCGTGTTGCGCACGCATCGCTCACTCTGACTCATTCAGGAACACAGTTGGTCAGGAATCGCCATTTATCCGGCCGGTCCGGGTTCCTAAACTTGTCTCGTCGGTTCAGCCAAGCGAATTGATGCCGAACCGCAACGAAATCGTCTGAGGAAACCGTGAAATCCATCATCGTCACCATCGCCGCTGTCGCCGCTACCGCCACCGCCCTTCTCGCCGCACCGGCCGCGTCGTACGCGCAGTCGTCGCACTCGACGCTCACGCGCGCGCAAGTACGCCAGGAACTGCTCGACCTCGAATCGGTCGGCTACGAGCCGATCGCCGGCGACGGCGACAACTATCCGGGCGACATCGTCGCCGCGCAGGAACGCCTGGCCGCCAAGCGCCTCGCCGAACGCAAGAGCGCGGAAGCCGCCTACGGGGCGAACGGCGCACCGGGCACGGATTCGGGCGCGCCGGCGGTTGCGCCGGTAAGGCAATAACGCGCTGCCGGTCGTTTCCGGGGAGCAGGCCCTTCCGGGCCGCCCGCGACCGAGACCTCCATGGCGCATGGCGTTGCTCGCTGTCACCCGGACGGCCAGGCACCCGATACGACGCGCGCACGGAACCGGAAGCCGGAGGAGCGCCCGTCCGGCTAAAATACCGGCCTGCTGCGCCTCCCGCCGCGGCCGGAGGACATCAATCATGACCGCACGTCGCGGAGCCGCGGTCGTCATCGCGCCCAGCCACGAGACAGCCAGCCTGTCGAAAGCCCAGAAGACGTTCAATACGCTCGTCGAGCAAATCGAAAAACGGCGCGAACGTCTCGGTGCGTGGGAAGCCGTCATGCCGGTCTTCCAGAAAAAATTCGTCGACGGGCTGTTGCCGCTCGAACAAGCGTCGACGGCGTTGCGGATCAGATTGCTCAATCTGCTCGACGACGCGTTCCTGCAGAAGGGTTTGAGCAAGGCCGAGCAGCGCACGCTGTCCGCGCTGATCGCCGATATGGCGCGCAACCTGCTCGACGTCAGCGACGACGCGCAGTTGAAAGTCATCTACAACCGGCACGCCGCATCCGGCGACGACGACCGCGCAGCGACCGATCGCGCACCGACGAAGCAGGCATCGGAGCCGACACCCGCCGCTGAACCGGCGGACGATCTCGACACGCTGTCTCCCGACGAACTTGCCGAGCGCATGCAAGCCGAACTGGACGAGCAGTTCAAGCGCGACATGGCCGACCACGAGGCCCGCGAGGCACAGCGCGCGAAGCGCAAGAAAGCACCCCGGCAATCGGCCGCGGCGGCCAAACGCGAAGCCGAGCAGGCCGAATCGAGCAAGTCGATCCGCGAGGTCTATCGCAAGCTCGCGAGCGCGCTGCACCCCGATCGCGAAACCGATCCGCGGGAGCAGCAACGCAAGACCGTGCTGATGCAGCGGGTCAACCACGCTTATGCGAAGGGCAAACTCCTGCAACTGCTGGAACTGCAACTGGAGATCGAGCAGATCGACCGGCGCGCGATCGACGGCCTCGGTGAAGATCGGCTGACGCGCTACAACGGCATCCTGGAGGAACAGCTCCGCGAGCTGGATCAGGAGATCCAGCACGTCGAGACCGGTTTCCGGCGGACGTACGGAATCGCGTCGTCGGTCAAGGTGGCACCCGATACCGTGATGCGCATGCTCACGCGCGACATTGCCGGCATGCAGCGCAGCAACCACGACCTGACCATGGCGTTGCGCGAGTTCGACGATCCGGAAAAGGTCAGGGACTGGCTGAAAGACATGAAGCGCCGGCAGGCATCCTCCCGCTTCGACGACGATCCGTTTTAAGCGCGCACGCGCCCTGCCCGCGGAACGTCGAGCGCGTATCCGGCCTGACGCAACGGCGGCACGCCGCGCCGCCGTCACCCGTTCACGCGAACCGATTTACACGTGGTGGCCGGAGATCGGCCCCGCTTCGCCGGTCAGGTTGAACACGCCGTCGATCCACACGAGCAACGTCGAGCGTCACCGCGGCTCGCCCATCCCGCCCATCAGCGTCATCAACTGCTCGCGCAGCCACTGGCTGCCCTGGTCCTGATCGGCGCTGCGATGCCAGTAGCAGAAGTAATCGAGGCCCGGCATCTCGAACGGCAGTTCGAGGATGCGCGCCGGATAGCGCTGCAGCAGCCGCAGCGGCGCCGTCAGCGCGAGATCGCCGCGCATCGCGATCAGCGGCGCGACCATGTAGTGCTGCACGCGCATCTGGATGTTGCGGCGCAGCCCGAGTCGCGTCAGTTCCGCGTCGACGTGCCCGCTGCCCTTGCGGCGGCTCGACACGTGGATGTGCCCCATCGACAGGTAGTCGTCCATGGTCAGCGTGTCGCCCTTGAACGGGTGGTCGTCGCGGATCATGCACGCGTAGCGGTCGCGCACGAGCAGCGCCTGGTGCAGATGCGGATCGCCGATCAGCGGCGCGTCGATCGCGATGTCGACCGAGCCGTTCGCGAGCGCGGTGGCCACTTCGCGGCGGTCCATCGTATAGCTGCGCACGTGCATGCCGGGCGCATGCGTTTGCAGCAGTTCGCCGAGCGCCGGCAGCAGCAGCGCTTCGGTCAGGTCGCTCATGCTGAGCCGGAACACGCGCGCCGACGAAGCGGGATCGAACACGTCGCCTTCGTGCGCGCTCGAATCGAGCAGCTGCAGCGCCTCGCGCACGCGGCCGACGATGTTCTCGGCCATCGGCGTCGGCATCATCCCGGCCGGCGTGCTGACGAACAGCGGATCGTTCAGCGTCTTGCGCAGCCGTGCCAGCGCGTTGCTGACGGCCGGCTGCGTGAGGTTCAGCACCTCGGCCGCTCGCGTCAGGTTGCGCTTGTTGTAGATCGCCTCGAATACGACGAACAGGTTCAGATCAATCTTCGAAAGGCGCATCGCCGAATCTCCTTGCCGGCATCTTAAGGCGTGCGCCATTCGTTCGTCCACGCCGGCCCCGCGAGCGGCACCGGGCGCGTTGCGCATCCCGGTGCGCCGCTCAACCGCGCGGCGGAGGCGTCAGGTAAGGCGCGGTCGAGCCGGGCTCGCCGTCCTTGATCTCCATCCGCGCGATCGCCTGCAGGTGCACCTCGTCCGGGCCGTCGGCGAAGCGCAGCGCGCGGCCCCAGGTCCACAGGTCGGCAAGCGGCGTATCGGGGCTCAACCCCGCCGCGCCGAACACCTGCATCGCGCGGTCGCAGACGTCCGTGTACACGGTCGGCACCAGCGCCTTGATCATCGAGATTTCCTTGCGCGCGGCCTTTGCGCCGACCTTGTCGATCATCCACGCGGCCTTCAGCACCAGCAGGCGCGCCTGGTCGATCTCGATGCGCGAGCGCGCGATCCATTCGCCGACCGTGCCGTGCCGGTTCAGCGGCTTGCCGAACGCGACGCGCGACTGCGCGCGGTCGACCATCAGCTCCAGCGCGAGCTCGGCCGCGCCGATCGAACGCATGCAGTGATGGATGCGGCCCGGCCCGAGGCGTGCCTGCGCGAGCGCGAAGCCGCTGCCTTCGTCGCCGAGCAGGTTGCGCGCCGGCACGCGCACGTTGTCGAACGTGATCTCGCAGTGCCCTTCCGGTGCATGGTGATTGACCACCGTGATGTTGCGCACGATCGTCACGCCCGGCGTGTCGCGCGGCACGAGGATCATGCTCTGCTGCTGGTGCGACTCGGCGTCGGGATCGGTCTTGCCCATCACGATGAAGATCTTGCAGTTCGGATGCGCGGCGTTCGTGATGAACCACTTGCGGCCGTTGATCACGTACTCGTCGCCCGCGCGCTCGATGCGCGTCGTGATGTTCGTCGCATCCGACGACGCCACGTCGGGCTCCGTCATCGCGAACGCCGAGCGGATCTCGCCGCGCAGCAGCGGCAGCAGCCACTGCTCGCGCTGCTCGGGCGTCGCGAACATGTGCAGCAGCTCCATGTTGCCCGTGTCCGGCGCGTTGCAGTTGAACACCTCAGACGCCCAGCTCACGCGCCCCATGATCTCGGCGAGCGGTGCGTATTCGAGGTTCGTCAGGCCCGTGCCGGGCTCGTCGCCCTTCAGGTGCGGCAGGAACAGGTTCCACAGCCCTTCCGCCTTCGCGCGTTCCTTCAGCTCCTCCATGAACGACACGGGATACCGGCCCGCCTGCACTTCCTCGTTCCACTGGCGAATGCGCGGCACGATGTGCGCGTCCATGAACGCACGCACGCGCTCGCGCAGTTCTTCCACTTTCGGGGTGTAGCCAAAGTCCATGATCGACTCCTCGAGATTCCGTGTTCGGTTCGGTCAGAAGGCCGAGACACCGCCGTCGACGGCGACGGCCTGCCCGGTCACGTAAGTGTTTTCCTTCGCGCACAGCATCAGCATCGTCGCGACGATTTCAGCGGGCCGGCCGAGCCGCTTCATCGGCGAGCCCTGCGCGAGAAAATCCTGGCGGTCGCCGATCTCGCTGTCGGTGACCATCGGCGTCGTGCTATAGAACGGGCACACCGCGTTCACGCGAATGCCGTGCCGCGCGTATTCGAGCGCGGCCGTCTTCGTGAGCCCGACCACCGCATGCTTCGACGCCGCGTATGCGGCCAGCTTCGGCGCGCCGCCGAGCCCGGCCATCGACGCGACGTTCAGGATCACGCCTTCGCGCTGCGCGAGCATCTGGCGGATCTGGTGCTTCATCCCGAAGAACACGCCCTTCGCGTTCACCGCGAAGCTCAGGTCGAGATCGGCTTCGTCGGTGTCGATCAGCGCCTTCATCGGCGGTGCGATGCCCGCGTTGTTGATGCCGACGTCGAGCCGCCCGAAGCGCGCGGCGGCTGCGTGCACCAGCGCCGCGACGTCCGCTTCGACACGCACGTCGCAGCGCTGCGCGATCACGTCGGCGCCGGCCGCGCGCAGCGGCGCGGCGACGCGTTCGAGCGCGTCGCCGTTCAGGTCGCCGAGTGCCAGCCGCGCGCCCATCGCGGCCAGTTCTCTCGCGAGCAACGCGCCGAAGCCGCTTGCGGCGCCGGTGATCATCACGGCCTGTCCGGCGTAGCTGTCGATTTTCATCGCGCGCTCAGATCGTCAGGCCGCCGTCGACGACGATGCATTCGCCGTTCGTGTAGCTCGCCGCATCCGACACGAGATACAGCACGGTGCCGGCCATCTCGCGCGGCTCCGCGTGGCGGCGCAGCGGAATCTTCGCCATCCAGTTCTCGTAGATGTCCTTGTCGGCGAACAGCGCGCCCGCGAACTTGGTCTTCGTCAGCCCCGGCAGCAGCGCGTTCACGCGGATGCTGAGCGGCCCGCATTCCTTCGCAAACGCCTTCGTCATGTTGACGACGGCCGCCTTCGTAATCGAGTAGATGCCCTGGCGGTCGCCCGGCTGCAGCGCGTTCACCGACGCCGTGTTGACGATCGCGCCGCCGCCGTGCGTCTTCATCAGCTTGCCGGCCTCGACCGACATGAAGAAGTAGCCGCGGATGTTCACGTCGACGGTCTTCTCGTAGGCCGCGAGATCGGTATCGAGGATGTGCCCGAAATACGGGTTCGCGGCCGCGTTGTTCACGAGGATGTCGAGCCGCCCGTGCTTGCCGCGGATATGCTCGAACGTCGCCGCGATATCTTCCAGCCGCCCGACGTGGCAGGCCAGCGCCTCGGCGCGGCCGCCTGCCGCGACGATCGCGTCGGCCACGGCCTGGCAATCGTCGAGCTTGCGGCTCGACACGATCACGTGTGCGCCCTGCTCCGCAAGCAGCTTCGCGATTTCCTCGCCGATGCCGCGGCTCGCGCCCGTCACCAGCGCGATCTTGCCGGTCAGGTCGAACAGATTCGTTGCCATGTCGTTGTGCTCCTCCATTGATGGTTTGTCGTGTCGCCGCTCTGCGATACCGGCGATGTCAGCGATTTCAGCGATGCGCGTCGATCACGCTCACGGCCAGTTCGGCGAGCCGGCCGGCCATTTCGCCGACACGCAGCGCTTGCTCGCTCGACGCGTTGCCCTGCAGCGCGCGCGCCTTCACGCCCTGCGCGATCGCCGCGAGGCGGAAGAAACTGAATGCGAGGTAGAAATGCCAGTCGCGGATCGGCTCGATCCCGCGCAATTCGCAATAGCGCGCGACGATCGCCGCTTCGTCCGGTACGCCGAGTTCGGCGCGATCCAGGCCCGCGATCCCGCGCACCTGCCCGCCGGACGGCAGCCGCAGGCACATGCAGAAATACGCGAGATCGGCGAGCGGGTTGCCGAGCGTCGACAGTTCCCAGTCGAGCACGGCCTGCACGCGATAGCTGTCGCGCGCGAACATCAGGTTGTCGATCCGGAAATCGCCGTGCACCAGCGCCGGCCGGCCCGTGTCCTCGGGGCACGCCTTCGGCAACCAGTCGATCAGCGTCTCCATCGCGTCGAGGCGCCCGGTTTCGGCCGCGCGATACTGCTTCGTCCACACGCCGATCTGGCGCTCGAAGTAGTTGCCGGGGCGGCCGTAGTCGGCGAGGCCCACCGCGTCGACATCGATGTCGTGCAACGCGGCCATCGTCTGCAGCAGCGCGTCGTAGCACGCCGCGCGATCGGCCTTCGGCAGTTCCGGCAGCGCGGGATCCCAGAAGATCCGGCCGTCCTCGAAGCTCATCACGTAGAACATGCTGCCGATCACGTCGCGGTCGACGCACAGGTGATACGGACGCGCGACCGGCACCGCGGTGCCCGACAGCGCGGTCAGCACGCGGAATTCTCGGTCGACCGCATGCGCGGATTTCAGCAGTTCGCCCGGCGGCTGGCGGCGCAGCACGTAGCGGCCGCTCTTCGCGTGCAGCAGGAAAGTCGGATTCGACTGGCCGCCGGCAAATTTCTCCGTGTCGACCGGGCCTTCGAAGCCCGGCACGTGCGCTTCCAGATAGCGCGTGAGGCGGGCTGTGTCGAGTTGCTGGGAAGGGTTCGTCATCGTCGCGATCGTTCGTGGGTCAGCCGTAGGTTCGCAGCGCGTGTCGTTCGGGGTCCTCCAGATGCGGGATGCCGTTGAACGACGCGAGGTGGAACGCATCGGCGTTGAAGAAAAACTGCGAAAGACTGCTGTTGCGGATCTGCAGGTTCAGCGCGATCGCGCTCGACGGCGGCGCCGCGAGCACCTGCTGCACGGTGACCGCGATCGGGCCGCCGGAGCTCACCGCGAGCACGCGCTGGCCACCGCCGTGGCGGATCGCGGCGCGCGCATCGGCGACGCGCTGCTGGAACTGCGCCCAGGTCTCGGGGGCCGCATCGCCGAGCTGGTTCTCGGACCACAGCTGCAACACCTGCCGGAGCGCACGGAAATATTCCTTCATCGATCCGGCCGCGAGCCGCGCGATCTCCGGATAGTCGCCGGCGGCCGCCGCGAACAGCCCGTGGAAGTCGTATTCGTTCAGGCCCGGATGACGGTCGTACGGCACGCCTTCGCGGCCCATCCCGCGCAGGATCGCGTCGACCGTCTGCGCATGGCGGTGCAGCGTGCCGCAGATCACGCGGTCGAACGCCAGGCCCTGCCGCGCGAAGTATTCGCCGAGCCAGACGCCCTGCTGCTCGCCGGCCGCGGAAAGCCGGTCGTAGTCGTCGGTGCCGAACGACGCCTGCCCGTGCCGTACCAGAAAGAGTTCAGCCATCGCATGCCCGCCAGATCAGAAGGATTCAGCATAGCGAGCGTGGGTGCATTTTTGAAATTTATTTCCTGAATCGACGAATATTCATTGCATGAATTTCGTGTGCCCGGACAATGCGGGTTCGCCGGCCGCCCCGCGTGGCGGCACATGAATTGCGACAGCACACGCCGTCATGTCGAACCTGGTTCCGGAGGGGTGCGATGCTCGGTACGATCCTTATCGTCATACTGATTCTGTTGCTCATCGGTGCATTTCCTTCATGGCCGCACAGCCGAAGCTGGGGCTATTGGCCATCAGGGACCGTCGGGCTGATCGTCGTCATTGTCGTGATACTGGTGCTGCTGGATCGCATCTGAGTGTGGCGGCGCGTGCCAGGCGCACGCGCGTTCCGAAGCCGTCGCCGTGGCTTGTATGCACGGCGTAAACGTGAAGGGGAATCAGGCAGCCGCGCGGGCGGCGAAACCCGCTTGCACGCGGCGTCGGCCCGATGCCTTTCGTCCGTGGAGGACGCGTGGCGCGCGGCCTGCAGGCCGCGACGAAACCGAATGCCTCAGGTGTGTGTAAGTCGGGATCTGATCTCTCTGGCAGCGTCGGATCGGGTTTGAGACTGCTTGGGCGTCAAGTCATCAAGGGGCGTGTTCGACCCTGACCAGCCACTCGATCGACCAATACGAATGACTCAAACGCAATTGGGAGCGGCCATCCATCGCTCCCGTTGCCCCCTCATTTTTGTCTGCCCCATGCGTATCAGCGATCAGCGTGCTCGCCCCAACCGCTGAATTCCTCAACGACGTTCTTGCATGGCAATGGCGACGACAACGCCCGAAATGAACGTGACCACGGCGATCGCCAGGATGGCATCGGCAAAGCCGAAGCGGTCGGCGATGAGACCCGCCGAAAGCGCGCCGATCGCATATCCGAGGTCTCGCCAGAACCGATACACGCTCAGTGATCGAGCCCGCCAGCGCGGCTCCGAAGCATCCGACACAGATGCGATCAGGGCTGGGTAGACCATTGCCGTACCAAGTCCGAGCAGCACGCTTGCAAACAGCCACCACCCGAACTGCCTAGTGAGCGCAGTCAGAAAGAGACCGGCCGCCTGGACCCACATGCCAGCGACGATAAGGCCCTTGCGGCCCCACCTGTCGCTCAACGGACCGGTGACAACCTGACAGACTCCCCACACGATCGGATAAACGGCCTTGAGTACCCCGATGCGTTCGACACCGAGCCCAAGCCCCGTGAAAAACAGCGGGAAAATGCCCCAGCTCATGCCGTCGTTGAGGTTATTGATCAGCCCGGCCTGCGACGCTGCGAACAGGCTGCGGTCCTTGATGGAGGTCAGCAGGAACACGTCGCGAAACGAGAGTGATGACGCCTCCTTCGGCTTGCCAGCCGCCTCCAGCCGAACATGATCGCGTGTATCGCGCACGACGAGGACCGACAGGATCAGGCCAGCTGCCGCGTAGAAGATTCCCAGGTAGATCGGTGTCGGCCGAAGGCCGTGCCTGCTCGCCAGATAGCCCGTGAGAAACGCGGTCAGGCCGACCGCGAAATAGCCCGCAAACTCGTTAAGTCCCACCGCCAGCCCTCGCCCTTTCGGGCCGACCAAGTCCACCTTCATGATCACGGTCATGGACCATGCAAAGCCCTGACTGGCGCCAAGCAGGACGTTAGCTGCAACCACCCACTCCCAGCGCGGAGCGGCGATGATCATGAATGGAACTGGCAGCGCGAGCAGCCATCCGGCGACTAACACACGCTTACGGCCCCACGTATCGGCTAACTGTCCAGAAACGAGGTTGGCGAGTGCCTTGACGACCCCAAAGCTGACGATGAACGACGTAATCAGCGTCGTCGATTCAATATGGAATTCTTTCGCCCCGATCAGCGGTACGACCGTCCGCTCGATGCCGACCATGCCTCCGACAAAGGCATTGATCAGCACGAGCAAAGAGAACTGTCGCCAGTTTTCCTTAAGCCCCAGCCGGATCGGGGACCTGGCAGGCGTAACGGCCGCATTTCCCGGCACGCTATGCTCCAATGGCGCTGCGGCCCGCATTGACCGCGCGCAGGCGGACTGCTTCGGGCGGTGCGGGCGGTACATCGTTGAGCATGAAGCGGACGAATTCCTCCTCACTCTCGATACGGAACGCGCGGTTGTACCGCTTCTCAAAGCCCAGCGTTGAGGCGGGGTTCGCGCTAAGGCTGCGCCCACAAGCCGAGCCGGCGTAGGCGCCGGGCAAAACCTCCAGATAGTCAGGAAGCACCCTGAGCCTCTGCACGCTGCGGAATAGGTCTTTCGCGCCCGCTTCGGCGCTCACGGCCAATTCGGTTCGGCCGAGGTCCCCAATCATGAGCGTGTGGCCGGTCACGATCAGCCACGGCTCATCGGCGCGCGTGCGGTCGGTCACAAGCAGGCAGATATGCTCGGGCGTATGGCCGGGTGTGTGGAGCACATTGAGAGCCACGTTGCCGAGTTGGATCTCGTCGTCGTCTTCAACGCCTTTGAAGGGCACAGCTATATCGGCCTTTGCCGAAAGCACGTAATCGGCGCCCGCCGCGTCGGCAAGCGCTCGACCGGTAGACACATGGTCAGCATGAACATGTGTGTCGATCACGTAGCTGATTTTCATCCCTGTGGCCTCAGCCGCCTGAAGATAGACGCCGGGCTCGGCCATGGGATCGATCACAGCGCCCGTCGCCTTGCCGCCGCAGCCCAGGAGGTACGAAATCCCAACGGGATCGGAATGGAGGAATTGCCGTACGATCATCGGATTGCTCCTCATGTGTGAGGGTGATAACATTCAATTGTTATCGTGAATGATTGACCAATGAGCGTGGAGTGTCAAGCGTGGGACCGAAGCAAGCGATCTTTGAGCGCCTAGCAGAAATAGCGCAGGCGTTTGGCCATCCGTACCGGCTTGAATTATTGGAGCACCTCGCGCAGCGCGAGCGATCCGTCGAGGATCTAACTGCATTGTCGGGCATGAGCTTCGCGAATACCTCGCGCCATCTGCAAATCCTTCGGCGAGTGCGCTTGGTGGACACGGAGAGACGAGGCAAGAACATCGTGTATCGCCTTGCTGGCGATCGCGAGGTTGTCGGTCTGATGAAATACCTTGGCCTGATCGCCGAGCGAAACGACGCGGAAGTCAACCAAACACTGAATAGCTACTTCTATTCGCGAGATTCGTTGGACGCCGTGTCACGAGAGGAGTTGGCGCGGCGTCTCGCCGATGACCTGGTCACGGTACTGGACGTGCGGCCACAGGATGAGTTTGTCGAGGGTCATCTGCCCGGTGCCTGCAATATCCCGCTGGCCGAACTGGAGCGTCGCCTCAGCGAGTTGCCGATTGACACCGAGATCGTCGCATACTGTCGCGGGCCGTACTGCGTACTGGCCTTCGAGGCAGTCGCCACACTGCGGGCAAAAGGCTTCCATGCCGTGCGTCTCGAGGATGGATTCCCCGAGTGGAAGGCCGCCGGTCTCGCCGTCGAGACTGCGACCGCCGTCTAGTGTCAGGCCAACGCGTGTTTCAGTGCGACCTTCGGGGCGCGTCCGCTCTGAGGGGTTAAGCGGCCCTTTTCATGCAACGTATCGGAGTCTCAAAGTGGCCGAACTGAGTCACACGGTCTAACGCCGTCTGTTCGATCTACCCCAGCCTTATACACCCCAGGTTATCAGCTGATCCAAAAGATTCATTAGACGGTGCCTCCTCCGGCGCGCGATGCTGGCCCGGCCAGTGAACGCGGCGTCATCGTAACGCCGCGCACGACCATGGAGCGAGACACATGCCTAACGACCACCGTCAACGGCGCCACACACTGTGGCTGCTGTGCGCGCTTTCGTTCATCCTCTACGTCGACCGCGTCAACCTCGCGACCGCGGCCGGCGCGATCAAGGCCGAGCTCGGCCTGTCGAACACCGAACTCGGCATTGCATTCTCCGCGTTCGCATATTCGTACGCCATCTGCCAGATCGGCGGCGGCTGGATCGCCGACCAGTTCGGCGCCCGCATCACGCTGATCGGCTGCGGGCTGATCTGGGTCGTGTCGACCTTCGCGACGGGGCTCGTGCACAGTCTCACGCTCCTGTTCGCCGCGCGCCTGCTGCTCGGCATCGGCGAAGGCGCGACGCTGCCCGCCCAGGCCCGCGCGATCACGCACTGGTTCCCGCGCGAGCGGCGCGGCGTCGTGCAAGGCTTCACGCATTCGTTCTCGCGGCTCGGCAACGCGGTCACGCCGCCGATCGTCGCCGCGCTGATGACGTGGCTGTCGTGGCGCGCCGCGTTCTTCGTGATCGGCGCGGTGACGCTGGTGTGGCTCGTATGGTGGGTCGTCGGCTTCCGCGAGCATCCGCTCGGCGACGACGACGGCCACGCACGCGCCGCCGCCCGGCCCGCGCCACCGTCCGGCCCGACGCCGTGGGGGCCGCTGTTGCGCCGGATGGCGCCGACGATCTTCGTCTACTTCTGCTACGGCTGGACGGCGTGGCTGTTCTTCACGTGGCTGCCGACGTTCTTCCTGAACGGCCAGGGCCTGAACCTGAAATCGACCGCGCTGTTCGCGTCCGGCGTGTTCTTCGCGGGCGTGGTCGGCGACACGCTCGGCGGCTGGCTCTGCGACCGGATCTACCGGAAGACCGGCAACCTCGCGCTGTCGCGCCAGAGCGTGATCGTCGCGAGCTTCGCCGGCGCGCTCGTCTGCCTGCTGCCGCTCGCATTCGTGCACTCGACGGCCGGCATCGCGCTGTGCCTGTCGGGGTCGTTCCTGTGCCTCGAACTGACGATCGGGCCGATCTGGGCGGTGCCGAGCGACATCGCGCCGACCCACGCCGGCATCGCGAGCGGGATGATGAACGCCGGTTCCGCGATCGCGGGGATCCTGTCGCCGATCCTGTTCGGCTATCTCGTCGACCGCACCGGCAGCTGGACGGTGCCGTTCATCGGGTCGGTCGCGATGCTGCTGATCGGCATCGTCGCCGCGCTGCGGATTCGCCCGGACCGCACGCTGTCGGCATCGATGCCGACGCTCGCTGACGCACCCGTCGCGCCGTCGGCGCACTAAACCGGCTCGCCACGGCTTCACCTGTGCCGCCCGCACCGCCATCACGCATCGCCACGTTCCGCGACGCATGATCGGCACAGCCGGCGAACCGCTCCGTCAAGCAGCATCCTCCTCGCCACCCTCCCGGTGAAACAGCGCGAGAAACTGCTGCGCGGGGATGCTCAGCGGCCGGTCGCGCCGCACGATGCTGCCGTACGACGGCAGCTTCTGATCGAGCGCGTAGTCGATGATCGCGACGAGCCCGTGCTCCGCGTTGCGCTGCGCGACCGTCAGCGGAATCACGCCGAGCATCGTCGAACGGTCGACGAGGTTCATCGTGGTCAGGATCGAGCCCGTTTCGACCAGCCCGCGCGGCATCGGCTGGTGACGCGCATGGAACTCGCGCTCGACGACCTCGCGCGCCGGGCTGCCCGCCGGCTGCAGGATCCACGTGTAATCGAGCAGCGCGTCGAACCCGACCGGCCCGGCGCCCGCGAGCGGATGGTCGCGGCCCGCGATGATCGCGAGCGCCTCGTCGTCGACCACGCGAAAGTCGCAATCGGCCCCGACGTTGCGGCCGATCACCACTTCGAGCACGCCTTCGCGAAGCTGCGGCATCAGCCGGTCGCTCGTGTCCACCGCGATGTCGATCGCGAGCAGCGGATAACGCGCCTTCAGCTGCACCAGCGCCTCGGTGAGCCGCCCCGGCGACGCCGCCATGATGCTGCCGATCGCCAGCCGCCCCGCGCTGCCGAGCTGCAGTTCGCCGAGCTCGCGGTTCAGTGCCTCCATGCTGCCGCGGATTCCGCGGAAATAACCGAGCACGCGCTCGCCGGCCGGATTCAGCACGAGCCCGCGCCCGATGCGATCGAACAGCCGCTGGCCGAGCGCGCTCTCCAGTTCGGCCAGCATCTTCGTCGCGGCCGGCTGCGTGAGGCCCATCTGCTCGGCCGCCGCGCGCAGCGTCAGGCATTCGTCCACGGCGAGCAACAGCGCGATCTGCCGCATGCGCAGCCGGTTCAGCAACTGCGGGGTCGAGTCTCGTCTGTCGATCGAGCCCATCTTTGATTACTCCAGGTTATCGATTCATCAAGAGTTTTCAATTTACCGACTCATTCCGTCTACCTAGCATCAACCCCATACACGAACGGCCACGCGCCGCCACCGGAGACGCAGCATGAACACCCCCTCGACCGCCGCCCCCCTGCCCGTCGTCGCGCTGACGCTCGGCGACCCCGCCGGCATCGGCGCCGAACTGATCGCGAAACTGCTCGCGCGGCCCGACGCCACGGCTCACGCGAATCTCGTGCTGATCGGCGATCGCTGGCTGTGGGAAGCCGGCCAGCGCGTCGCCGGCGTGCAGGTCGATGTCGAACCCGTCGCTTCGCTGGCCGCGGTGCGCAACCGGCCATCGACCGCGCGCGCCGCGTTCGTCGAAGTCGATACGATCGCTGCCGCGCAGGTCACGGTCGGCCAGGCCGGCGCGGACGGCGGCCGCTCGACGCTCATCGTGCTCGACCGGTGTCTCGACGCCGCGCTCGCCGGCGACATCGACGCGATCTGCTTCGCTCCGCTGAACAAGTACGCGATGAAGCTCGGCGGGCTCCGCCACGACGACGAACTACACCACTTCGCCGAAGCGCTCGGCGTGACCGGCTATTTCTGCGAATTCAACACGCTCGGCGAACTGTGGACCGCGCGCATCTCGTCGCATATCCCGCTGAAGGACGCAGCCGGCTGCCTGAGCATCGAGCGCATCGAACAGGCATCCGAACTGATCTACCGGTCGCTGCTCGCGAACGGCGTCGCCGCGCCGAAGGTGGCGATCGCCGCGTTCAACCCGCACGGCGGCGACGGCGGCAGTTGCGGCCGCGAGGAAGTCGACATCATCGAGCCCGCGGTGCGCCAGCTGCAGTCGCGCGGCTGGCCGACCGACACGCCGTTCCACGGCCCGTTCCCCGCGGACACGATCTTCCTGAAGGCGCAGGCCGGCGACTACCAGGCGATCGTCACGATGTACCACGACCAGGGGCAGATCGCGATCAAGCTGCTCGGCTTCTCGCGCGGCGTGACCGTGCAGGGCGGGCTGCCCGTGCCGATCACGACGCCCGCGCACGGCACCGCGTACGACATCGCGGGCCGCGGCACGGCCGATGTCGGCGCCACCTGGCAGGCGCTGCAGATCGCGTGCCGGATGGGCGCCGCGCGCCGCACCCCCGCTGTTCCCGCGTGACGGCCACGCCGGCCGCCCGCCTTTCACACACGACAACATCGATTCTCGGAGACACCACCATGAAAATCCGGTCCGTGCGCGCACGCGTATTCCAGTGGAAAGGAAAGACCGTCCCGCCGCAGGGCAACTTCTGCTCGAATGCGATGGATCTGCTGTACGCGCCGCAGGAAACGATGAGCACGTTCCGCTTCCATTCGTGGACGGTCGTCGAAGTCGAGACCGACGACGGCATCGTCGGCCTCGGCAACGTCGCGCTCGCGCCGCACGTCGCGAAGGTCATCATCGACCAGTACCTCGCGCCGCTCGTGATCGGCCAGGACCCGTGGGACTACGAATACCTGAACCAGCGGATGTATCGCGCCACCCATGCGTGGGGCCGCAAGGGCATCGGCATGGCGGCGATCTCGGCGGTCGACATCGCGATCTGGGACATCCTCGGCAAGAGCGTCGGCAAACCGGTGTTCAAGCTGCTCGGCGGCCGCACCAAGGAAAAGATCCCCTGCTACTACTCGAAGCTGTACCGCACCGATCTGAAGGCGATGCAGGACGAGGCGCAGCAGTATCTGAAGGAAGGCTTCCGCGCGTTCAAGATGCGCTTCGGCTACGGCCCCGCGCACGGGCAGCAGGGGGTGGTCGAGAACCTGAAGTCGGTCGCGGCGATCCGCGAGGTGATCGGCTACGACAACGACCTGATGCTCGAATGCTACATGGGCTGGAATCTCGAGTACGCGAAGCGCATCCTGCCGAAGCTCGAGAAATACCAGCCGCGCTGGCTCGAGGAACCGGTGATCGCCGACGACATCGACGGCTACGCGGAGCTGAACCAGCTCACGCGCATCCCGATCTCCGGCGGCGAGCACGAGTTCTCGCTGTACGGCTTCAAGCAGCTGCTCGACCGCAAGGCCGTGTCGGTCGTCCAGTACGACACGAACCGCGTCGGCGGGATCACGATGGCGCACAAGATCAACGCGCTGTGCGAGGCGTACAGCGTGCCGGTGATTCCGCATGCGGGCCAGATGCACAACTATCACCTGACGATGAGCACGCTCGCATCGCCGATGAGCGAATACTTCCCGATGTTCGACGTCGAGGTCGGCAACGAGCTGTTCTATTACATCTTCGACGGCGAGCCGGTAGCCGAAAACGGCTTCCTGCAACTGCGCGACGACGTGCCGGGCCTCGGCCTCACGCTGAAGACCGAATTCCTCGACCAGTTCGACATCGTCGAGTGAGGCCCGCCATGAACGCACGCTACCAGGGCGTCTTTCCGGTCGCGCCGACGATCTTCGACGCGCACGGCGCGCTCGATCTCGACGGCCAGCGCCGCTGCCTCGACTTCATGATCGATGCCGGTTCGCAGGGCCTCTGCATCCACGCGAACTACTCCGAGCAGTTCGCGCTCGGCGACGACGAACGCGAACTGATCACGCGCACCACGCTCGAGCACGTCGCGGGCCGCGTGCCGGTGATCGTCACGACGTCGCACTTCAGCGCGCGGATCTGCGCGGAACGCAACCGGCACGCACAGGCGCTCGGCGCGGCGATGGTGATGGTGATGCCGCCGTACCACGGCGCGACGTTCCGCGTGCCCGAAGCGCAGGTTCGCGCGTTCTTCGCCGAGGCGGCCGACGGGCTCCGCATTCCGCTGATGATCCAGGACGCGCCGGCCAGCGGCGTCGCGCTCAGCGCGTCGTTCCTCGCGACGCTCGCGCGCGAGATCGATGCCGTGTCGTACTTCAAGATCGAGACGGCCGGCGCCGCGTCGAAGCTGCGCGAGCTGATCGCGCTCGGCGGCGACGCGATCGAGGGGCCGTGGGACGGCGAGGAAGGCATCACGCTGCTCGCCGATCTCGATGCCGGCGCGACCGGCGCGATGACGGGCGGCGGTTATCCGGACGGGATTCGCCGGATCACCGACGCGTATTTCGCCGGGCGCCGCGATGAAGCGTACGAGCAGTACGCGCGCTGGCTGCCGCTGATCAACTACGAGAATCGTCAGTCGGGCTTCCTGACCGCGAAGGCGCTGATGCTGGAAGGCGGCGTGATTGCGTGCGACCGGCCGCGCGCGCCGTGGCCCGAGCTGCATCCGCAGGTGCGTGCGGGGCTGCTCGATACGGCGCGGCGGCTCGACCCGCTCGTGCTGCGCTGGGGACGCTAGAGATCGAAAGCACGCGCGACGCAAACGCGTTGCGCATCGGCGGCCGGCACCTGCCGGCCGCCACGGCGAGACTGCGGCCCATCAGAAGGCCGCCGCGGCCGACTACCCGAACTGGATGGAGACACCATGACCCTGTTGACCCCTGCCACCCCGGCATACGAAGCCGGTGAAGCCATTCCGCGCCGCCGCTGGCTGCGCGTGATTCCGCCGCTGCTGCTCGCCTGCATCATTTCCTACATGGATCGCGTGAACATCGCGTTCGCGATGCCCGGCGGGATGAATACCGATCTCGGCATGGACGCGACGATGGCCGGTCTCGCCGGCGGCATCTTCTTCTTCGGCTACCTGTTCCTGCAGATTCCCGGCGGCCGGCGCGCGGCGCTCGGCAGCGGCAAGAAATTCATCGGGTGGTCGCTCGTGAGCTGGGCCGTGCTGTCGGTGCTGACCGGGCTCGTCACGCATACCTGGCAGTTGCTGGCGCTGCGCTTCCTGCTCGGGGTGGCCGAGGGCGGCATGCTGCCCGTCGTGCTCACGATGGTCAGCCACTGGTTCCCCGACCGCGAACGCGGCCGCGCGAATGCGATGGTCATCATGTTCGTGCCGCTCGCCGGCATGATCACCGCGCCGCTGTCCGGCCTCATCCTCGCCGCGTACGACTGGCGTCACCTGTTCTTCAGCGCGGGTGCGCTGTCGCTGCTGTGCCTGGTCGCGTGGATGCTGTTCGCCGACGACGGCCCGGAAACCGCGCGCTGGGTGTCGCCGCGCGAAAAGGCGTACATCCTCGACGCGCTGCGCGACGAGCAGGAACGCAAGCGCGCGGCCGGCGCGCCGGCCGCCGCCTCGTTCGGCGAGATGCTGCGCAACCCGACGATCTGGCTGCTCATCGCGATCAACTTCTGCTATCAGGTCGGCATCTACGGCTATACGATGTGGCTGCCGACGCTGCTGAAGAACCTCACGCACGGCGGGATGGGAAAGGTCGGCCTGCTCGCGATGCTGCCGTATGTCGCGATGGTGATCGGGATGTTCGTCACGTCGTATTTGTCTGACCGAACCGGCAAGCGCCGCCTGTTCGTGCTGCTGCCGCTCGTCGGCTTCGCCGCGTGCCTCGCGCTGTCGGTGCTCACGCACGCATCGATGGCCGTGTCGTTCGCGTTCCTGATCGGCTGCGGCTTCTTCCTGCAGGCGGCCGCCGGCGTGTTCTGGGCGATTCCGCCGAAGCTCTGCAGCGTCGAGACGGCCGGCAGCGCGCGCGGCCTGATCAATGCACTCGGCAATCTCGGCGGATTCTGCGGCCCGTATGCGGTCGGCGTGCTGACCCAGCACGTGAGCGCGGCGGCCGGCGTGCTCAGCCTCGCGGTCACGCTCGCGGTGGCCGGCCTGCTCGCGCTGACGCTGCCGAAGCGCTGCGAGGACTGAACCCCGATACCCGATATGCAGGCCCGCGAACGAAATTACGGAGACACACCTTGAACGATGTCCTGCTGCTGGTGCAGAAATGCGCCCATACCTTCAGTTTCTACGACCTCGACACGAAAGCCGCGCTCAAGCACATCGTGCTGCCGAATTTCCCGCACGAGTTCACCGTCGACGTGAACGAGCGCTACGCGTACGTCGGCATCTTCGGGATCGAGACCGCGTGGTCGCGCGGCCATGAAGGCGACCACCGGATCGCCGAGATCGACCTCGCCGAGCGCACGCACACGCGCATGCTCGACTTGTGGCCGTACTACCGGCCGCACGGCATGGCGAGCGACCGCGACGGCCGGTTGTACGCGATGAGCGAGGCGCACGACATGCTGCTCGTGTTCGACGAGCCGACCCGGCAGCCGGTGCCGAACATGGCCGTGCCGTCCGGCGGCGTGAAGACGCACCTCGTGACGCTCACGCGCGACGCGAGCCGCGCGTACGGCGTGCACCTGCTGTCGAACACGGTCACGCAATTCCATCCGCGCGACGCGACGGTCGCGCCGCGCGCCGTGATGCCCGGCCCGCGCCCCGAAGGCAATGCGCTGTCGGCCGACGAGCGTACGCTGTTCGTCGCGAATCGCGGCGACGACACGCTGGTCGAGATCGACACGGAGACGATGACCTGCGGCCGCCGCGTGAAGACGCGCAGCGATCCGAACCGCATCTACCGGACCAGCGCGCCGGACGGCCGCGACCTGCTGCTGCTGACCAACTCGGGCGAACGGTCGATCTCCGTGTTCGATGCACGCCAGCTCGAGGAAATCGAACGCATCGCGCTGCCCGCGAACCCGACCGCGCTGTCGTTCCATCCGTCGCGGCGCGTCGCCTACGTGTCGTTCCAGGACGACTACGTGCGCGAACTCGATCTCGATACCTGGCGTTTCGTCGGTGCGCTGGCGACGCTGCGCGAGCCCGATGCATCGTACGTGCTCGCGGGAGCGCGCTGACATGCGCGACGAATCGCCGCCCGAAGGCATGCCGGACGCGCTCGTCGATGCGCATCACCACCTGTGGCGGCTCGATGCGGGTGCGCACTATCCGTGGCTGCAGACGCACTACGATCCGGCGCGCTTCATGTTCGGCGATTACGCGGCACTGTGCCGCGACTTCAGCGTGGACGATTTCCGGCACGCGGCGCAACGCGCGCCGATCGTCGCCAGCGTGCACGTCGAGGCGGAACGCGCACGCGACGAAGCGCTGGCGGAAACGCGCTGGCTACACGAGGTCGCGGCGACACACGGGCTGCCGTCGGCAGTCGTCGCGTGGGTCGACCTGCTGGCCGGCGATGCGGACGAACGGCTCGCCGAACAGGCCGCGTGGCCGCGCGTGCGCGGCGTGCGCTTCAAGCCGCGCACCGCGTCGTCGCCGGATGCGAGCGTCGACGGGCCCGGCACGCTGCACGATCCGCGCTGGCCGGCCGCGCTGGAACGCGTCGCCGCACACGGCCTGTGCTGGGATCTGCGCGTGCCGTTCTGGCATCTCGGCGACGCGGCCGCGCTGCTCGCCGATGCACCCGCTGTCGACGTCGTGCTCGAACACGCCGGGCTGCCGTGGGATCGCTCCGACGCAGGGCTCGCATACTGGCGCCGCGGCATGGAAGCGCTCGCGGCATCGCCGCGCGTGGCCGTGAAAATTTCCGAACTCGGCTTGCGCGACGCCATGTGGAACGACGCGGACAACGCGCGGATCATCCGCGACACGATCGCGATCTTCGGCTGGGAACGCTGCCTGTTCGCCAGCAACTTTCCGGTGGCCGGCCTGCGCGTGTCCTATCCCGCGCTGCTGCGCACGTTCGCCCGCGCGATGGCGAACCTCGACGACGCGGCACGCCGCGCGATCTGGCATGACAACGCGATCCGCGTTTACCGGATTGCGCTCGACGAGCCATCCCGGCCGGCTCGCGGATAACCTGCCCTTCCGTCCCTTCTCCCCCTTTCGATCGGGCCTCGCACCCCGCCCGACCGACACATTTTGTGCATCGCACGACCGACACTGAGCAAAAAGTATCGGTCCACCCGTTCTTTTGATGTGGTGAACGCATCGCCCCCGTCACACCATTGTTCCTGCCGTCATCGACGGCATTCGAACAAGCAGAATCAAGGAGACACGGGTGAACAAGATGCGAATCGTCGCAGCCGGCATGCTGCTCGACGCCTGTCTGCCGGGCGTCGCGGCCGCGCAAGTCTGCAAGGTGCCGACCCTTCGGGTGCTCGCACAGAAGAGTCTCGGCCTGTCGGTGATGGAGAAATCGCTGGCCGACTACGAGAAGAAAAGCGGCACCAAGGTCGAGATCAGCTATTTCGGCGAAAACGACCGCCGCGCGAAATCGCGGCTCGACGCGTCGACTGGCGCCGGCTCGTACCAGATCTACTACGTCGACGAGGCGAACGTCGCCGAATTCGCGTCGGCCAACTGGATCGTGCCGCTGCTCAAGTACTACCCGAAGGAATACGACTACGACGACTTCCTGCCCGGCCGCCGCGCAGTCGCGAGCTACAACGGCGTCGCGTACTTCGCGCCGCTGATCGGCGGCGGCGACTTCCTGTTCTACCGCCGCGACATCCTCGATGCCGCGCACATCCCGGTGCCGAAGACGCTCGACCAGCTCGTCGCCGCGATCAAGAAACTCAACGCGCCGCCGAAGCTGTACGGCTGGGTCGCGCGCGGCCAGCGCGGCTCGGGGATGAACGTGTGGCGCTGGTCGCCGTTCATGCTCGGGATGGGCGGCGCATGGACCGACAAGGGCGGCAAGCCGGCGTTCGACTCGCCGGCCGCCGCGAAGGCCACGCAGCTCTACAGCGACCTGTTCAAGTACGCGCCGCCGGGCGCCGCGACCTACGACTGGAGCAACGCGCTCGAAGCATTCCGCTCGGGCAAGGTCGCGTTCATGATCGAATCGACGCCGTTCGCGGACTGGATGGAGGATTCGAGCAAATCGAGCGTGGCCGGCAAGGTCGGCTACACGCGCCCGCCCGCGCCGCTGCCGTCGGCCGCGTACGGCCACGGCTTCGCGATCTCTGCGGTCGGTGCGAAGGACGACTGCACGCGGATGGCCGCCGGCCGCTTCATCGCGTGGGCGACCAGCAAGGACCAGGAGCAGGCGCGGCTGCGCAACGGCGTGTTCAGCGACTACAACCGCGCCAGCACGATCGGCAGCCCGTACTTCAAGCAGCACGTCGCGCCGCAGATCCAGGCCGGGCTGAACGACACCAACCCGGTCACGCAGGTGACGATCTGGCGCACGCCGCAGTGGCCGGATATCGGCGACAACCTCGGCATCGCGCTCGAACAGGTGTTCACCGGCACGCAAACGGACGTGCGCGGCACGCTCGACGACGCGACCCAGTACGCGAAGGATGCGCTCGAACATGGCGCTCGCAAATGACGGCGCCGGCGGACGCGCGCTCGACGTCCGCCAGGCCCCTTCCCCACCTTCGGCCCGGCACGGCCGCGCGCGCCGCGACCGCACGAGCCTGCCGTGGGTGTTCCTCGCGCCGACGCTCGCGCTGCTCGCGGTCCTGAGCCTCGTCCCGACGGTCGCCGCGATCAACCTCGCGCTGCGCAACCGCGTGCTGCGCTACCCGGACAGCGAATACGTCGGCCTGCGCAACTTCGTGCGGCTCGCATCCGACCGGCGTTTCCTGAACGCGATCGAGGTGTCGGTGCTGTGGGAAATCGTCACGGTCGCCGGCGCGGTCATCGTCGGGATCGCGCTCGCCGTGTTCCTGTTCGAGCGCGTGCACGGCCGCTGGCGCCGCGTCGCATCGCTGGTGCTGATCATGCCGGTGCTGCTGCCGCGCGTGTCGGCCGCGTTCATCTGGAAGTTCATGTACGCGCCGCTCACCGGCATCCTGAGCTGGCTGCTCGGCACGCTCGGCGTCGAGAACACCGCGTTCCTCGCCGATCCGCATCTCGCGCTGTACGCGGTCGCGCTGGTCGACGTGTGGCAATGGGGGCTGTTCTTCGCGGTCGTGATCCTGAAGCTGCTGGAGACGCTGCCGCCCGAGCCGCTCGAGGCCGCGCGGCTCGACTACGCGACGACGTGGCAGGTGCACGCGTACATCGCGCTGCCGATGCTGAAGGCGCCGCTCGTGAGCCTCGTGTTCATCAAGATGGTCGAGTCGCTGCGCTCGTTCGACCTGATCTACGTGATGACCAAGGGCGGCCCCGGCATCGCGACGGAAACGCTCGACCTGTATGCGTACCAGCAAGGCATCGGCCTCGCCGGCAAGGTGTCGTACGCGTCGGGCATGGCCGTGCTGATGATGGTCGCGACCACGCTCGTCTTCACGCTCATCTGGAAGAGGGTCAACAAATGGGACGACTGATGGCCCGCCGCGGCACCGCCGCCACCGTTTCCACCGTCGCGATCGCCGGCGCGATCCTGCTCGTCGCCGCGTTCCCGCTGTTCTGGGCCGTGCTCAATTCACTCAAGCACCTGCTCGACATCGTCACGCCGACGCCGCGCTTCCTCTTCACGCCGACGCTCGCGAACTACGAGCAGGTGCTGTCGAGCCCCGAGGTGATGATCGGGCTCGGCAACAGCATCGCGATCGTCGGCGCGGCCGTCGTGATCGGCGCCGTGCTCGGCGTGCCGGCCGCGTATGCGATCGCGCGCTACCCGGTGCGCGGCAAGCGCGACATCCAGTTCTTCCTGCTGTCGCTGCGCTTCCTGCCGCCGGTCGCGGTCGCGCTGCCGCTGATCGCGATCTGGGTCGATCTCGGGCTCTACGACACGAAGCTGTCGATGATCGTCACGTACCTGCTCGTCACGCTGTCGACCATCACGTGGCTGTCGATTCCCGTGTTCCGCCGGCTGCCGCGCGAGATCGAGGAAGCCGCCGCGCTCGACGGTTACGGCCCGTACGCGGTGTTCTGGCATATCGCGCTGCCGGTGTGCGCGAGCACGCTGCTCGGCGGCATCGTGTTCAGCTTCGTGCTGGTCTGGAACGAACTGATGATCGCGCTCGCGCTCACGTCGTCGCGCAGCGCGACGCTGCCGGTGGTCGCGTCCGCGTTCACGTCGCTCGGCCAGGAAGTGCCGTGGGGCGTCATCAACGCGTCGACGGTGCTGCTCGCGCTGCCGCCGCTGGTGTTCGTCGGCATGCTGAGCCGACTGCTCAATTCGATGGTCAAGGGAAAATAAGGAGGATACGTTGAAAGCGCTCGTACTCGAACGCACGCGCGAGCTCGCGCTGCGCGACATCGACCTGCCGCTACAGGTCGGCCCCGGCGATGTCCGGATCAAGATCCATACGGTCGGTGTCTGCGGCAGCGACGTGCATTACTACGTCCACGGCGGGATCGGCCCGTTCCGCGTCGACGCGCCGATGGTGCTCGGCCACGAGGCGTCCGGCATCGTCGTCGAGACCGGCGCCGGCGTCACGCACCTGCGCGTCGGCGACCGCGTGTGCATGGAGCCCGGCGTGCCGCGCCTCGATTCGCCCGCGACGCTGCGCGGCCTCTACAACCTCGATCCCGACGTGCGCTTCTGGGCGACGCCGCCGGTGCACGGCTGCCTGACGCCGTTCGTCGTACATCCGGCCGCGTTCACATACCGGCTGCCCGACAACGTGTCGTTCGCCGAAGGCGCGATCGTCGAGCCGCTGTCGATCGGCCTGCAGGCCGCGAAGAAGGCGACGATGAAACCGGGCGACATCGCGGTGGTAATCGGCGCCGGCACGATCGGCGCGATGACGGCGCTCGCCGCGCTCGCGGGCGGCGCCGCGCGCGTGATCCTCGCCGACGTCGTGCCGGACAAGCTCGCGCTGTTCGACGGCAACCCGGCGGTCACGACCGTCGACGTACGCGCGCGGCCGCTCGCCGATGCGGTGGCGGAAGCGACGAGCGGCTGGGGCGCGGACGTCGTGTTCGAGGCGAGCGGCAGCGCGAACGCGTATGCGGGCCTCGTCGACCTGATGTGCCCGGGCGGCTGCGCGGTGCTGATCGGGATGCCGGTCGCCCCCGTGCCGCTCGACGTGGTCGCGCTGCAGGCGAAGGAAGGCCGCATCGAATCGGTGTTCCGCTACGCGAACATCTTTCCGCGCGCGCTCGCGCTGATCGCGTCCGGCGCGATCGACGTGAAGCCGTTCATCTCGCGCACGTTCCCGTTCTCCGAAGGCGTGCGCGCATTCGAGGAAGCGGCGAGCGGCCAGCCGCGCGACATCAAGATTCAGATCGAAATGGATTGAGCCATGGCCCGGATCACCTGCAAGGCATTGTCGAAACACTACGACGGCGGCCCCGCCGTGCTGCACCCGCTCGACCTCGAGATCGCCGACGGCGAATTCATCGTGCTGCTCGGCCCGTCCGGCTGCGGCAAGTCGACGATGCTGCGGATGATCGCGGGCCTCGAGGCGATCACCGGCGGCGAGCTCGCGATCGGCGACAGGGTCGTCAACGATCTGCCGTCGCGCGAGCGCGATGTCGCGATGGTGTTCCAGAACTATGCGCTGTACCCGCACATGACGGTGTACGACAACATCGCGTTCGGCCTGCGGCGCCTGAAGGTGCCGGCCGACGAGATCGACCGCCGCGTGCGCGACGTCGCGCGCATCCTGAGCCTCGACGCGCTGCTCGAGCGCCGCCCGCGCGCGATGTCTGGCGGCCAGCAGCAGCGCGCGGCGATCGCGCGCGCGATGATCAAGACGCCGGCCGTGTTCCTGTTCGACGAGCCGCTGTCGAATCTCGACGCGAAGCTGCGCACGCAGTTGCGCGGCGACATCAAGCGGCTGCACCGGCGGCTGAAGACGACGACGCTGTACGTCACGCACGACCAGCTCGAGGCGATGACGCTCGCGGATCGCGTCGTGCTGATGCGCGGCGGCCATATCGAGCAGATCGGCACGCCGGCCGAGCTGTACGGCCAGCCGCACACCGTATTCGCCGCCGGGTTCGTCGGCACGCCCGCGATGAACTTCGCGGCCGGCACGATCGAGCACATCGGCGCGAACGTGCTGCTCGCCTGCAACGGCGCGCGCTGGCCGCTCGCGTCGCCGCGCTTCGCACGGCTGCAGCACGGCCAGCAGGTGAAGGTCGCGATCCGCCCGAACCACCTGCGGCTCGTCGCCGAAACCGATCAGGCCCCCGGCACGCTCGCGCTGACCGGCACGGTCGAGCTCGTCGAACTGCTCGGCGCCGAGGCGCTCGTCACGCTGGACTGGCACGGCCAGCCGTGCGCGGCCCTCGTGCCGGCCCCGATGGCCCCGGCGCCGGGCGCCGTGGTAGCGTTGCGCTTCGACGAAGAAGCCCTGCATCTGTTCGACGCCGGCACCGAACGCAACGTCGCGCTGCCGGATGCGAACCCGATCGCGCACACGGCGCCGGCAGCCGCGACGCGCGCCACGCCGCCTGCCGCGACGGGCTGGTCGATGTCCCGTTCGTAGCGCGCCGGCACGACCCGACGGAGCACACGATGAACCCGGATCTCGAGATCGTTCCCACCCACCGCGACGAATCGTTCCGCGCGTGGGTCCACGACTATCCGCATTCGGTCGCGAAGTGGCACTTCCATCCCGAGTACGAGATTCATCTGATCCAGGCGTCGCACGGCAAGGTGTTCGTCGGCGATCACATCGGCGATTTCGGCCCCGGCAACCTGATCGTCACCGGGCCGAACCTGCCGCACAACTGGGTCAGCGAACTCGCCGACGGCGAACGCGTGCCGTCGCGCGACGTCGTGCTGCAGTTCTCGCGCGACGCGATCGAGAAGATGGTCGGCGCGTTCAGCGAACTGCAGCCGGTGATCGACCTGATCGACGATGCGGCGCGCGGCGTGCAGTTTCCCGACCGCATCGGTCTCGAGGTCGCGCCGCTGATGCTCGAACTCGCGAACGCGCATGGCTGCCGGCGCGTCGAGATTCTGATGTCGCTGTTCGACCGGCTGTCGTCGTGCCGCGAGCGGCGCGTGCTTGCGGGCCCCGGCTACCGCAGCGATGCGCAGCACTACATGTCGTCGACGATCAACCAGGTGCTGTCGTACCTGCAGCAGAACCTGCCCGGCATGCTGCGCGAGAGCGACGTCGCCGCGTTCGCCGGCATGAGCGTGAGCACCTTCACGCGGTTTTTCCGCCGCCATACCGGCTCGTCGTTCGTGCGCTACCTGAACCGGCTGCGCATCAACGAGGCGTGCGAGCTGCTGATGTTTTCCGACCTGACGGTGACCGACATCTGCTACCGGGTTGGTTTCAACAACCTGTCGAACTTCAACCGTCAGTTTCTCGCGATGAAGCAGGTGCCGCCGTCGAGGTTCCGCGCGCTGCACCGGCTCAACGAACCGCACGGCCGCGACGACGCGCCGCCCCCGCGGCGTGTGCCGCCGCGCGCCCCAGACAGGATGCTTCATACGTGACATTTCTCGGCATCGATCTCGGCACGTCCGAGGTCAAGGTTCTCCTCACCGATTCCCGTTCGGTCCCACTCGCGACAGGCTCGGCCACGCTGTCGATCAGCCGGCCGCATCCGCACTGGTCGGAACAGAGCCCGCAGGCGTGGTGGCACGCGATGCTCGATGCGATCGCGTCGGTGCGCGCCGCGCATCCGGCCGGCTTCGCCGCGCTGCGCGGCATCGCGCTGTCCGGGCAGATGCACGGCGCGACGCTGATCGATCGCGCGGACCAGGTGCTGCGCCCCGCGATCCTGTGGAACGACACGCGCGCCGGCACCGAATGCGTCGAGCTCGAGGCGCTGGTGCCGGAATCGCGCGCGATCACCGGCAACATGGCGATGCCGGGCTTCACCGCGCCGAAGCTGCTGTGGCTCGCGAAATACGAGCCCGCCGTGTTCCGCGCGGTGCACAAGGTGCTGCTGCCGAAGGACTACCTGATCTGGCGCCTGTCCGGCGAATTCGTGTCCGACCTGTCCGACTCGTCGGGCACGCTGTGGCTCGACTGCGCGCGCCGCGACTGGTCCGACCGGATGCTCGCCGCGACCGAGCTGTCGCGCGCGCAGATGCCGCGCCTCGTCGAAGGCAACGCAGCCGCCGCGCAGCTGCGTGACGCGCTGCGGCGCGAATGGGGCATCGCGGGGCCCGTGACGATCGCCGGCGGCGCCGGCGACAACGCGGCGTCCGCGATCGGCATGGGCGTCACGGGCGCCGGCAGCGGCTTCCTGTCGCTCGGCACGTCGGGCGTGCTGTTCGCCGGCAACGACCGCTTCGCGCCGAACCCGGACGCCGCCGTGCATGCATTCTGCCACTGCGTCGAAGGGCGCTGGCACCAGATGAGCGTGATCCTGTCCGCCGCCGCGAGCCTCGACTGGCTCGCGCGCGCGCACGGCACGACCGCCGGCGTGCTGGCCGTGCGCGCCGAACGCGCCGATCCGGCCCGCGCGCCGCTGTTCCTGCCGTATCTCGGCGGCGAGCGCACGCCGCACAACGACGCGCATGCGCGCGGCGTGTTCTTCGGGCTGTCCAACGAGCACGATGCGGTCGACCTCGCATATGCGGTGATGGAAGGCGTCGCGTTCGCGATGGCCGACGGCTACGACGCGCTGCGTGCGGCGGGTACGACGCTCGATGCGGTGTCGTTCATCGGCGGCGGATCGAAGAGTGCGTTCTGGGCGCGGCTGTGCGCGAATGCGACCGGGCTCGCGATGCAGCGCCATGCGGACGGCGCGGTCGGCGCGGCACTCGGTGCCGCGCGTCTCGCGCGGCTCGCCGCGACGGACGACACGCTTGCGGAGGTCTGCGTCGCGCCGCCCGTTACGGAGACGGTCGCGCCCGATTCGGCGGCAGTCGATCTGTTGGCCGGCCGGCTCGCGCGGTATCGGCGGTTGTATCGGGCGTTGCGTGACGAGTTTGCGTATGGCGACTGAGCGGCGGCGAGATCGTGCTTGACCCGGCCCTTGGGGTCGCCTTTATGCTGAGCGCAACGAATCGACAGCAGAGAGAGGTGACGGATGAGCACATCCTCGCACCGTTTGAACGCATCGGCAGCTGCCGCGCGGCTCGGCGTATCGATCAAGGCGCTCCGGCTCTACGAGCGGCACGGCCTCGTTACGCCTGAACGAACGCCGGCCGGATACCGTGCCTACGGCCCGGACGACCTCGCACGCGCGGCCGACATCGCGACGCTGCGTGCGCTCGGCCTCAGCCTCGCGCAGGTGGCGAGCGTGCTCGATGGCGACGCACGCAGCCTGGACGACGCGCTGGCTGCTCACGAAGCGGCGCTCGACCACGGCATTCAGGATCTCGTGCGCAAGGTCGACAGCGTGCGCGCGATCCGCGCCGGCCTTGCGCGCGGCCGGATGCCCGCCGACGGCGAACTGACGCGGCTGCTCGACGATACCGGCGCCGGCGTCGCGTTCAGCCTGCCGTGGCCGTGGGGCGGCGAGTGGTTCGAGTGTCGCGATATTCGGCCGTTGAACTACATCATCGGCTCGCTGGGAAGCGGCAAGACGCGGCTGGCGCGTCGGCTGGCCGACGCGCTGCCAGGCGCCGCGTTCGTCGGTCTCGATCGGCTGGAAAACGATGGCGCCGCCGCATGCGATGCGTTGCGCGTCGATCCGGAACTGAAGTCGCGCGTCGACCGCGCATCGGCCGTGCTCGTTGGCAACGGTGCAACGCCGTCGGTAGCACTCACCGCGCTGCTCGCCAGTCTCGAAGCGGACGGCCCGCGTGCGCTGGTCGTGGACATGATCGAACAGGATCTCGACCGGCCCACGCAACTGGCGTTGATCGCCCATCTGCGCGAACGCGCGACCGCCGGAATGCGGCCGCTGTTCGTGCTGACGCGCTCGTCGGCGATCCTCGATCTGGCGGCGGTCGGCCCGAACGAAACCATCATCCTGTGCCCGGCCAATCACAGCCCGCCTTCGCGCGTGGCGCCCTACCCGGGTGCGCCCGGCTACGAAGCGGTTGCCACGTGCCTTGCGCCGCCCGAGATACGGGAGCGGCTCGCGCGTCGACCGGAAGTGGCGTAAGCCGTCATCCGTTCGCGGCGCCGGCAACATGCCGGCACCGACCATCACGACTCCAGCCGCCCCATCCTGCGCGCCATCGCCGGGCTCACCGCATGCCCCGGATCGAAGCCGAAGAATTCGAGCACGTGCCGCGCGACGTCGTCGCGATCGTTGTCCGCGCAGATCATGTGGTAGCTGTTCTCCAGCACGATCCCGCGCGCGTCGGGCATCTTCTCCAGCAGGAAATCGGCCGAGCGCAGGCTCGTCAGTTCGTCCTCGCGCGCATGCAGCACGAGCGTCGGGCATCGCGTATCGGCCGCGGCTTCCAGCGCCCAGTCGCGCATCCGGTCGACCTGCCGCACGCACGCGAGCGGCACCCACGCATAGTGGAACCCGTCCTGCCGCTCGAACTTCTTCTTCACGATCGCGCGGATCGTCGCGTTCTTGATGCCGAACGGCTCGCCTTCCTCCACGCGCATCCGCTCGGCCACACCCGGCACGCGATACAGCAAATGCCGCAGCGACCGGTACCACGGCGTCGACCAGCCGTCGATGAACACCGGCGTGGCCAGCAACGCGAGCCGGCCGCGCGCATGCTGCACGCGGTGGCACAGCAGCAGCGCGACCAGCGCGCCCATGCACATGCCCGCGACATGCAGCGTGTCGTACTCGCGTTCCAGCGCGCGATACTGCTCGGTCACCGCGTCGAGCCACGCCTCCGCGCGCACGCCGACCAGATCCTCGGGGCGCGTGCCGTGCCCCGGCAGCGTGATCATGTGCGTGTCGCCGCCCGCGCGCTGCATCGCCTTGTGCAGCGAACCGAGATCGTATTGCGTGCCGCCGAGCCCGTGGATCAGCAACACGCCCGTGCGGCCTGTCATGACGCGTGTCCGCTCATTCGTCCGCCGGCCACACGCGCTCGATCTGCCAGACGCCCGCGACCACCGTCACGTCGACGTTCGAATCGAGCAGCGGCGCGCCGTGATCGGTGATCGTCTGCGTGCCGCCGTCGCGCTGCACGATGCGCAGCGACAGCGACGCGCGATCCTCGCCCGCGATCTCCGCATTCCAGTAATCGCTCAGCGCGGCGCGGTCGCCCGGCTGCACCCGTTCGAGCACGAGCGCCACGCTCGCGATCTCTGCGTGTTCGACGCCGACGCCGAACACGCGCTCGACGTCGCCGCTCCACTCGATCCGGCCCGACGCCGGATCGAGCACGTACGCGATCTGCCCGGCGCTCGCGAGCGCGAGCTCCATGTTGTTCTGCAGCACCGCCGCGTGCTCGTGCACGCGTTCGCGCGTCGTCTTCAGCGTGCTCACCGTCAGCACCAGCAGCGACGCGACCGCCAGATAGAGCTGCGCCTCGAGCAGCGAACTGCCGTAGTGCTCGTGGAACGACGCGAACGGGCCGTCGCCCTGCGCGGTCTGCTCGATCACGATCAGCGCAAGTATCAGCACCGACGACGAACCCGCGCGGCCGCCGAGCAGCAGCGTCACCGCGACGGTCAGGAACAGCGGGACATACGTGAACGCGAAGCCGGCGCCCGTGCCGAATTTCCGAGACGTGTCGCCGTCGAAGATCACCAGCGCGACGATCGCGAGCAGCACGAACGCGACGACGCCGAGCATCAAGTCGAAGCGCTCGTGATCGCCCGAACGGTGCGCGCGGAAGCGCGACCACGACGCGAGCACCGGCGTGACCAGCAGCACGCCGACGAAATCGGACGCGGCCCACACGGACCACACGTCGAAGAACGACGCGTCCTTGAGCGTCGCGTACCACGCCGCGCCGCCGATCGCGCCGACGACGCCCGCGATCAGCCCGGCGAGGATCACCGAGCGCAGGAAGTACAGCCCTTCGAGCGAGAAGCGGATGTGCCGCACGAGCCACACCGCGAGCGCGGCCGCGCCGACTTCGTCGACCGTGAACAGCGCCGCGTTGACCAGGCTGCCGTGTTCGATGCCGGTCAGCACGAGCTGTGCGACGAGGAACGCAGCGGCCAGCGTCAACCATTCGCTCAGCGGCCGCAGCATGAACGCACCGACCGTCACGCCGGCCGGCAGCCAGATATAGCCCGTCAGCCGGACGGGGCCGTTGAACTCGTGCGAGATGTAGCCGGTCGCGAGATACAGCGCCGCCCAGAGCAGCGCGGCGACGAGTCCCGGCTGCGATCGTTTGGTGTCCATCGAGGATTCCTGTGTATTGCGCCGTGCGGGCAAGCGCGCTGCCGCTCGGAAGCGGCGGCGCGCCCGTGGCTGGCAGGTGCGCGATGTGCGAATGATATGCGGACGGGTTGGGCGGTGGAATACCGGGAGCCGGAAGCGCGTTCGGGGCGCCGGCGTGCCCGCAAGCTGGCGAGTGTGACCGGGAAAGTATCGGAAAAGTTCGTTGTTTGCCGGGCGCTATCAGGACAGGTCAGCGAGTCGTCTTGGCCGGACGGCCAAAATCGCGCGCGGCCGGTCGATCCCGCCTGACATGAAAGGCATCCGAAAGCGTTCGTTTCGGGTATCGTCCACGTCTCCAGCCAACCTTCCGTATGACCACACGCAATGGAAACAGTACCGGCCCGGCCGAAATCGGCCCCTTTGATGCAATGAGCCGATTTCGCGTCACGTACGACGGGCCCGCACTCGAATCGTCCGAGATGGACGTGCGCGAACTTGCACCCGCGCTGCTTGCAATCGGCGATTTGCTCGACGCGTCGACCCGCGCGCTGTGCGGCGATCAGGTTCGGCCGCAGGTGAACGTGCGCGGCAGCTTCAAGACCGGCAGCTTCGGCGTCGACTTCACGCTCGCGACATCGCTGCTCGGCCGCATGCGCGACATGCTGAGCGGCAACGAAGGCACGGCGCTCGCCAATGCAGTCACGATCCTGACCGCGCTCGGCATCGCCGCGCCCCGGGCAAGAAAGGGGCTCTTCGCCGTCCTCAAATGGCTGCGCGGGCGCGAGATCCAGCAAGTGCGGATGCAGGACCACACCGCGGTGCTGCACGTCGACGGCGACGAACTCGAGATCGACCTGCCCGTCCTCACCCTGCTGCGCGACCTCCGCGTTCGCAACGCAACCGCACAAGTCCTTGCGCCGCTCGCGCGCGAAGGCATCGTGATGTTCGCGGCCGGTACCGATACGGAGATCATCGAGACGGTCACCCGCAACGAGATCGCGTGGTTTCACCCGCCTGAACAAGCCGATGCGCTCCTTCTCGACGAGCATCGAAAGATGGCGTTCTCGATCGTGTCGCTTGCGTTCAAGGACGACAACAAGTGGCGACTGTACGACGGCTCATCGACGATTCACGCGGCGATCACGGATACCCGCTTCCTGTCGCGCGTGAACAACAGCCAGATCAGCTTCAGCAAGGGGGACGTGCTCGTCTGCAATGTCCGAATGCAGCAGTGGCAAACTTCGGACGGCGCAAAAACCGAATACGAGGTCACGGATGTCCTCGAACATCGCCCGGCCGGCCTGCAGATTCAGTTGCCCGGCCTTTGATCCGCGTCGAAGGCCACGCTCCCAACCCAACCCGTCATCCATCATGAAACCGGCGATCGATCTGCGTCCTGCCTCCCTGGAGGATCTCCCCTTCCTGCTGACCCTCCGCCGGCTCACGATGACCGAGCACCTGCAACGGGTCGGCGCACCCACCGACGACGAAGCGCACGACCGGCGCATCCGGGCAAATTTCGAAGACGCGATGATCATCTGCGAAGGCGCCGATGCAATCGGCTTGCTGAAGGTGACGCGCGCCGCCGGCGAATGGCACGTTCATCAGATCCAGCTCCTGCCCGCGCGCCAGGGCCAGGGCATCGGCGAGGCCGTGCTGCGCGAATTGCTGGCCGACGCGGCACGCGCGAACGTGCCGGTGTCGCTCAGCGTGCTGCACGGCAATCCGGCGCGGCGTCTCTACGAACGGCTCGGCTTCCGGCCCGCATCGGAAACGGAAACGGAAACGAGTGCGAGCCTCGTCTGGCGCGCGTGACGCGTCAGATGTCGAAGCCGCGTTATTGCGTGATCTTCGCGCCCTTCAGCAAATTGCCGATCATCTGCGCACTCGCCTTCTCGACCGCGATCGCCTGCAGTTGCTGCTGAAGCACCGGCTTCGCAGTCTCGAAGCCCGGCACCTGCGTCGGCCGCTTCGCATCCAGCTTAACGATGGCCCGCACGCCATCGACCGGGATCGAATCCTTCGTCACGGCGCCGACCGTCAATTTCTCGAGCGCCTGCGCGATCGGCAGCGGCAATCCGGCCGTCTTGCCTTCCGCCGCCGGCGTATTGAAGCTCACCCACGGCAGCTCGCCGCCGGCATCGCGGCTCGGCGCCATGCTGTACTGGCGCGCCAGCCCGTCGAAGGACTTGCCCGACTTCAGCTCGCTCAGCACGGTCGCCGCCGTCGCAGGATCCTTGACGACGATCAGCCGCGGCTTGTACTCGTTCTTGCCGAGCGCTGCGACGAGCGCGTCATAGCGTGCCTTGATCTGTTCGTCGGTCACCGGCTCGGGCTTCACGTTGTCGCGCACGTACAGTTGCACCTCGGCATTCGTCTTCGCCTGCTGGATCGCTGCCTTGACCTCGGGCTTGTCCGCGTAATTCGCCTTCTCGGCGGCCTGCTGAACCAGCACGCGCGTGATCAGTTGCTGCTTGATCGCGTCGCGGATCCGCGGCGAGTCGGGCTGCCCCGACGCGCGCAGCACCGCATCGACGTCCGCCTGCGTGATCGCCGTGCCGTTGACGGTCGCGACGGTTGCCGTCGCGCCGGACGGCTGCGACTCAGTCGCCTTCTGTGCATGGACGGGACCGCTCAGCGCGCCGGCCAGCGCGGCAATCAGCAACAGGCGGTTCGGTGTCGTTTTCATCTTCATCGTTTTGTCGCTTCGTGCTTGGAAAACGCGGCACGGGGCATGCCGCGCAGGTTCACCGGCGTTGCCGCACGCCGGCGCAACCGTTCAGTCGTTCAGGTTCATCATCGCGAGCACAGGCAGCCCCCGCCCGTGCCGCTGTCATTGTGCACGGAACCGCGTTTGCGCGTCGGGAGGTTGGGGGCGGCCGCCGAAGGCGGCGAGGCGCGCGTCACGCGCGCCGTTCATCGGAAACGTCGAATACGCTCGTTGCTTCGAGGGCACGACCGCCAACCGAAGCGGCGACAGGCATGCGTCACCGCAACCGGCCGCACCGCCGTCAAGGCGTCCATCGATACACGGTGATGCTGTTCCCCTTCACGTTGTTCTTCATCACCACATACTCGCCGTTCGATCGGCGGTACGCGCGAATGCTGTACATCGCGTCGATCGCGCTGCTGGTATCGACGGTCGCGGGGCTCGCGTTGACCAGCGTGGTGTCGAGATTGCCGGTGGTGAGGTTGAACGCGTCGACGTTCGGCCACAGCGGCCCGCTGCTGCTGAACCAGTAGCCGACGAACAGATGGTTGCCGGCCGCGTCGATCGATTTCGCGCCGCTGTGAGGCAGCGTGATCACCGGGTCGGGCTTCGTCGTGTTGCCCGCGCTCCAGCCATGATACACCTCGATGCGCGTGCCGATCGACGTCCAGTCGTTGGTCCCGACCGCGCCCTGCGCGAGCACCATAGTGTCGCTGTCCGCGAGGTAGACGATGCGCGTCAGCGGCTGGATGCCGGCAGGAACGCGGGTCGCGACGCCCGGCCCCCACGACGGCTTGCCGCTCGCGTCGAAGCCGGTCAGCGGGTAGTGGTAGATCGCGCCGGTCTTGTCGAGGCCGGCCCACACGCCGCCCTTGCTGTCGAGGCTGAACCCGCTCGTGACGCGCTGCGTCGTGTTGAACGCGGGGCCCGGAATCGATCCGTCCGGAATCGCGACATAGCCGTTCGCCGCGTTGAAATGGAAGAAGTAGAAGACCGGCGGGTTCTGGCCCGCCGCGACGAGAATCCGGTTCGCGCCGACGGACGTGAGCAGCCCGAAATGCTCGTCGCGCTGCGTGTCGCTCATGTTGATGCGCGGATCCGACGGGTACGTGAACGGATCGACGGTGTTCGCGACGAACGTGCCGCCCGCGCTGCCGCTGTACACGTGCGTGCCGCCATAGAACAGCGCGCCGTCCGTGACCGGGTCCGGCGCGGCGATGCCTTCGAAGTTCAGCGACTGCAGCGTCCAGCGCAGGCTGCCGGCGCTGCTGTACGCATGAATGTCGGTGGCGCCGTTGCGGCCGAGATCCCAGCTTCCGCCCCACGGGTTGTTGAGCACATAGAGATTGCCGGCGCTGTCCTTGCCGATCCCCGCGATGCGCGTGAAGCGTTGCGCGCCGACCTGCCCCTTGATGCCCGTCGTCGTGTCGAGATAACCGCCGCGCACGCCGAACGTGCCGGCCAGCGCGGGCCGGCCCGACACCGTATAGCGCTTGATGTTCATGTCGGGGCCTTCGTCGCCCACCATCAACTGCCCGGCCGCCGCATCGAAATACAGCGCCGACGGCTTCGACCCGGCCGGCAGCCGGATCGTGTTCAGCAGCGCGCCGGCCGGGCTGAAGCCGACGACCGAGCCCGCGCTCTTCTGCGCGACCCACACGTTGCCCGCGCCATCCACCGCGAGCGCGCCCGGCGCCGACACGTTGATGTCCCGCTGCCACACGCCGTCGGCGGTGAACACGCGCACGCGATTGCCGTAGAAGTCGCTCGCATAGAGCAGCGAGCCGGCCGTCGCGAGCCCGGTGACGACGTCGATGCGCGGCTGGTTGGTCGCCGCGCTGATCTGGATCACGCGATCGCGATACTTCGTCGCGCGGTTGTACCGTCCGACCGCGCCGCTGCCGTAGGTCTTGCCGGGCTGCAGCGCGACGAATAGCGACGTCGCGTTGCCCGTGATCGCGCTGCCCTGGAATTCCGAATGCGTGCCCATCGAGCCGACGCTCTTGCCGTTCTGGTAGATCGCGACGCCGCCTTCATCTTCGTCCCACATCGACGCCGTGTAGATGACGCCTTCGGGCGCGACCCACATCGAACGCGCGACGTTGCCGACGTGGGCCGCGAGCGTGCCGTACGTGTTCGCCAGCCAGTCGGTGGTGTTGCCTGCGTGAGCGGCCGGCGCGATCGCGGCGATTGCTGCGGCAAGAAGCGCAGCCTGAATACGTTTTCCAGCGACCATGACTGATGCTCTCCTGAATGGGGCAAACATTCACATGAGGGGGCGGCCGGCCGGATGGCTTGAAATCCGCGATGCGTAAATTGTTCCGCTGAATCATCCGGCGCAGTCGGTATTACGTGCGGCATGCGTTCGATAATGAGCAGGGCGAGAATAGCGCTATATAAATCGAAAAAAATTGCGGACCGTCCGTGCCATTGCGCTTTTCATCGGATCGGCTTCGATCGCATTGCCCGTGGCAATCAAGCATCCCGACGGCAGGCGCGGCTGTGCGGCAGTGAATGTTCACTTGCGCGCTCGATCGGGAATGGGGGAAATCGGAGAAATCAGGCTGTTCGCCTGCGGGAATATCGCCGCTGGTTCGACGACGACAAATTGAAACCGCGAATACCGTTTCCGGCGAATCGAAAAAAAGGCTACCGCATGCAATGCGGAATCATTGCCACAAAACAAATCGCAGGCCTGAATCCGTTTCGAATCCAGGCCGGCGCTTGTCATTCACAGTGGAACAGGCAACGCGCCGTCGCCGCCGCGTTGCACCGCATCATGCCGATGCCGACGTTTCCGGCACCTTCACCTGCATGACGCGCCCTGCGTCCGGATCGTCGTCGTCGCGCGGCGCGTCGAGCTGCCCTTCCCACTTCGCGACCACGGCAGCCGCGATCGAGTTGCCGACGGCGTTGGTGGCCGAACGCCCCATGTCGAGGAACATGTCGACGCCCATGATCAGCAGCAACCCCGCTTCGGGCATGTTGAACTGGTTGAGCGTCGCCGCGATCACGACCAGCGATGCGCGCGGCACGCCCGCCATCCCCTTCGACGTCACCATCAACATCAGCAGCATCGTGATCTGCGTGCCCAGCGGCAGATGGATGCCGTACACCTGCGCGATGAACAGCACCGCGAACGTGCAGTACATCATCGAGCCGTCGAGGTTGAACGAATACCCGATCGGCAGCACGAAGCTCGAGATCTTGCGGTTCACGCCGAAGCGGTCGAGCGCGTCCAGCAGCTTCGGATACGCGGCCTCGGAGCTTGCCGTCGCGAACGACAGCAGGAACGGCTCGCGGATCAGCCGGATCAGCGTGAACGCGCGCTTGCCGAGGAACGTCACGCCGGCGAGCGTCAGCACGCCCCACAGCAGCGCCAGCGCCAGATAGAAGCTCGCCATGAACTTCGCGAACGTGAGCAGGATGCCGAGCCCTTCGGTCGTGATCGTCGACGCCAGCGCCGCGAATACCGCAACAGGCGCGAACCACATCACCGCGCCCGTCACCTTCAGCATCACCTGCGCGAGATCGTCGATCACGCCGGTCAGACGCTTGCCCGCTTCGCCGAGCGCGGACAGCGCGGTGCCGAAGAAGATCGAGAATACGACGATCTGCAGGATTTCGTTGTTCGCCATCGCCTCGGCGATCGATTTCGGCACCAGGTGGACCACGAAATCCTTCAGCGTGAATGCGCCCGTCTTCAGGCCGAGGGTCGCATCGGACGCCGGCAACGGCAGGCTCAGGTGGCTGCCCGGTTGCAGGAGCGTCGCGGTCAGCAGGCCGAGCAGCAACGACGTGAACGACGCGATGAAGAACCAGCCGAACGCCTTGACGCCCACGCGGCCCACCGCGCCGCCGTCGCCCATCTGCGCGATGCCGACGGTCAGCGTCGCGAATACCAGCGGCGCGATGATCATCTTGATCAATCGCAGGAACACGTCGGACAGCAACGACACGTAGCCGGCGACTTCCTTGGCCATCTTCGGGTCGGGAAACGCGCTATGGCACGCGTAACCCACTGCGATACCAAGAATCATCGCGACGACGATGTACTTGGTAATGTTGCGATTCTTCTTCATTAGCAATCCAAATTACAGAGCGTGTGCTTCCAACGGCTGGAAAATCATTCGCGTCCGGCTGCGAATCGGAACTCACGTCGCAACGCGTACGACAGGCCCGCTTCCGGCGGTCGCCATGGCGGACAGGGGGGGCATTCTAACGCAAACGGTCCGCATGCTTTCAAATCTGAAAGAAAAGTCGGTTGATCTGCGTCCATGCGGCGCCGGAAAGGCGGGTTTTGTCGCGATCCGTGCCGACCGGCGCGAGCGGCCATCGAGCGCTGCAACCTCGACGGACAGGCCGCCAGTGCCGACCGGCGACGACACGGGAAGACCATCGCGACACATTCTCACAAAGATGCGCAGACCTCGACACTACCGCGCGTAACCTCTATGTAATATTTCGAAATGATTCGCGTTGCCGTAACGCCCGAGCGGCACTACGCAATCTCGGGTCGGGAATGCGGAACTGCGTTCGAGCCGTTGCTCCAGACAGGGCAAGTCATTCGCTTGATAAGCAGTCCTCCCAATGAATGAACGGGAAAAATCGGCATCGTGATGAACATTCTGTACACCAACTTCCACGGCGACTACGGCGGCGGTCAGGATACCTACGTCCGCGATCTCGCCGCCGCGATGAGCCCGCATCACCGCGTGACCGTCGCGTCGCCGGAGGGAAGCCGCCTGTCGCGACTGTTGAAGGACAGCCCCGACGTGGCCATCTTCGACATGGAATTCAAACCGCGCTGGAACCGGCTGTGCCAGGAGCTTGTGCGGCTGCGCCAGCGGATCGTCGCCGAGCGCTTCGATGTCGTTCACGTCAACGGGTCCGCCGATCACCGGCAGGTGATGCTGGCGCTGCTCGGGTGCCGGCACCGGCCGGCGGTCGTGCTCACCAAGCACAACACGTATCGCGCGGACAGCTTCGGCAACCTGCTGCGTGCGCGGCTTGCAACCGACCACACCATCGCGGTCAGCGACTACGTCGGGAGCATGCTCGCGCTCCGTTCGCCGTACGGGAACGTCACGGTCGTCAAGCACGGCGTGCGCAGGCAGGCCGAGGAACGACCGGCGGGCGACGAGATCCGCCGCCGCAAGGTCGCGCTGTTCGGGTCGTCGGGCGCGGACGCGATCGTGCTGGGCAGCAGCGCCGGCACCGCACCGGAGAAGGGCTGGATGGATCTGATCGCGGCGCTCGGCCGCCTGCCCGAACACGAGCGCGAGCGGTTTCGCGTGCTGCTGGTCGGTGCGGAGCCGTCCTGCGCGCAGCGCGAGCAGATCGCGCGGCACGGCATGACGTCGCGCACCGTGTTCACCGGACGGCTCGACGACGTATGCGCGCCGTTCTCGATCATCGACGTGTCGTTCGTGCTGTCGTACCACGAGAGCCTGTCGTACGCGTGCCGCGAAGCGATGTCGCTGGGCTGCCCCGCGATCGTGACGCGCGTGGGCGGGTTGCCCGAGAACGTCGAGCCGGGCGTGGACGGATGGGTCGTCCCGCCGCGCGAGCCCGAAGCGATCGGGGAGATCCTGCGCGCGATCGTGCGCGAGCCCGGCTGCGTCCGCGCGATGGGACGCAGCGCGCGGCTGAAAGGCAAGCGCGAGTTCTCGTTCGACAGATTCGTCGACGCGACCTTGTCCGTCTATCGAAAATCGATTCGACACAACCCGCATCGCTGGGCGACATCCTTGAGGTCCATGTAATGGCCATGAACATCTGGAAGAAGTACTGGGACCTGCGGACGCAGGAGTGCCCGGGCGACGTGCACTTCGTCGAGTGGCTGGAAGCCGTTCGCCTCAACGGCATCCGCATCTATCACTTCGGCACCGGCGGCCACCACCACGTCGGCATCGAATGCGCGCGGCCGCACCTGAACAACGCCGTCTTCGGCGTGACGGCGTCGCCGAAGGAATACAAGTCGTATGTCGATCTCGTCACGCGGCAACCGGAGGTGAGCAAGACCTACCTCGCATATTTCGGCGACATCTATACCAGCAACTCGGACCTGCTGCCGGCGTTCGACGTCGTCACGCTGTTCCACCTGTGCGAATTCCGCGACGAGACGAACAGCCGCTACGGTGCGATGACCGACGCGGACGTGCTCGACCTGTTCGCCCGCCATACCGCACGCGAAGGTCACCTGCTGTTCTACAAGGGCTCGTCGGCCTACCGGAAGGCCGAACCGATCATCGAGCAATGGGCGGCGAACGCCGATTTCACCGAGGTCGGAAGCTTCAAGACCCTGCGGATTTTCCGCAAGGCCGCGTAACCCTGCGTTGTCACGATCCGCCGATGCTTCTGTCCGCCACGCGTTATCCGATCCTGATGTATCACCAGATACGCCCGCTGCCGCCGCCCGACCGGCTGCGCAGCCTGAGCGTTGCGCCCGACGCGTTCCGCCGCCAGATGACGCTGTTCGGGCGGCTCGGCTACCGCGGCCTGAGCGTGCGCGAACTGCAGCCGTATCTGCGCGGGGAGCGCAGCGGGAAGGTTTTCGGCATTTCGTTCGACGACGGCTTTCTCAACGTGCTCACGCATGCGATGCCGGTGCTGGACGAGCTCGGGTTCACCGCGACCTGCTATTTCGTCGCCGGCCGGTTCGGCGGCATGAACGACTGGGATGCGGATGCCGATACCGCACGCTCGCCGCTGATGACGTGCGAGGACATGCTCGCGTGGCGCGATCACGGCCATGAAATCGGCTCGCATACGCTCGATCACGTCGCGCTGTCGCACGTGCCGGCGCACGTGTCGGACCTTCAGGTAATCGAATCGAAGCGGCGGCTCGAAGCGCTGAGCGGCCGGCGCGTCGAATCGTTCTGCTATCCGTACGGCGATCTGGACGCGCGCGTCCGCGACCAGGTCGCCGCCGCCGGATACGGCAATGCGACGACGACCCGGCGCGGTTGCGCCGACGCGTCCGACGATCCGTTTCTGCTGCCGCGGATTCCGGTCGCGGGCGGTGTCGGTGCGCTTCGGTTGCTGTTCAAGTGTGCGCGCTGGCGTGTGCGCAAGCGCGGGTAGCGCCGGGAACGGCGCTTGTGTCATGGCGAAATGGTGAAGCGTCGGCACCGAATTCGATCGGCCCGACGCCTGTGCACGGATCGATACCTTTACCGAGGCAAGGTCTTCCGGATCGCGGCCGTCGCCGCCGCGATCGCCGCGCGTGCGCGATCAGTCCGAGGTTTCCCGCGCGAGTTTTGCCTGCCGCCGGGCCCGGTCGTTCACGATCTGGTGGCGCCGATGGTCCGTCATCTTCTTCCACGCGCGCGCTTCGTCCCGCGTTCGCAGGCACGCCACGCAGTAGCCCGTCCTGCCGTCGAACGAGCACACGTCGATGCAAGGCGATTTGACTGCCATGCTTATTGCCCTCGCGTCGCCGGCACGACTTCGACGGTGACATGCGACAGATCCTTGAACCGCTGCAGCACGCCGTGATAGAAGCGCGAATCCCGCTTCGGGTCGTCCGTCGCCACCGACACGACCGCGCTCATGTGGCCCGGCCCGAGACGCCAGACGTGCAGGTCGTTGATCGTGTCGCCACCGCTTTCGATTGCGCTGCGCACGTTATCCGTCAACCGACGATCCGAGCTCATGTCGAGCAGGATCGCGCCGGTGTCGCGCATCAATCCGTATGACCAGTTCGCGATCACCACCGCACCGATGATGCCGGCCAGCGGGTCCATCCACAGCCAGCCGAACGCGCGCGCGAGCAGCAGCCCGACGATCGTCAGCACGGAGACCGCCGCGTCGGCAATCACGTGGATGTAGGCCGACCGGATGTTGTGATCGCGCGCCGCCGCCGCGGACGCGCCATGGTCGTGCTCCTCGAATGCCAGTTCGTGCTCGCGCCCGTTCAACCGGACAATGGCCGTGAATGCATGCGGCTCGGGAATGTTCTCGACCGACTCCAGGCATGCGCCGCGCACGCTCATCGCGAACGCCTGCCGCGCACCGTCCGGACGGATCGTCGTGATCGATGCTGCCGTGATGTCGCCGAGCGTCGCGCCGGCAATCGCCGGCGCGATCCGGAACACCGGCGGCACGCCCTCTTCGAAGATCGACACGGAAAACGCGCCGCCTTGATCGAAGACCGTGTGCGTCGCCTCATCGTGGCCGTGGCCGTGGCCGTGGCCATGACCGTGATCGTCATGTCCATGCCCGTGGTGATGGCCGTGGTGATGCCCATGCCCGTGCCCGTGGTGATCGCCGCTCAGCAGCCAGACGCTCGCGATGTTGACGAGCAGGCCGACAACCGCGATCGGAATGGCCTCGCCGAAATGGATCGGAACCGGCGCGAGCAAACGCGCGACCGCTTCATAGCCGATCAGCAGCGCGATCATCGCGAGCACGATGGCGCTCGTGAAGCCTGCCAGGTCGCCGAGCTTGCCCGTGCCGAACACGAATCGCGGATCGCTCGCATGCCGGCGCGCGTACGTGTACGCGAGCGCGGCGATCAGCATCGCGCCCGCGTGCGTCGACATGTGCAACCCGTCCGCGATAAGCGCCAGCGAGCCGAAAATCGACCCGCCGACGATCTCGACCACCATCATTGCCGCGCACAGCCCGATGACCATCCAGGTCCTGCGTTCGTTCTGTTCGTGCGCGGCGCCGAGAAAGATGTGGTCATGCCCTGCGCCGAAGGCGTCGTTCCTGAAGTCGCTCATTCCTGCCTCGATTATTTGAAGTAGCTGTGAACGACTTCGATCAGCTGTTCGGTCGCGCTGCCCTCGTCCTCGTGCCCCTCGGCGTCGACGAGATGGCTGCGGATGTGATCCTCGAGCACGACCGCGAGCAGGCCGTTCATCGCACCGCGGCCGCTCGTGATGAGCTGGAGGATCTCGTTGCAACCGCGCTCTTCCTCCAGCGCGCGTTCGATTGCTTCGACCTGTCCCTTGATCCGGCGGACACGATTCAGCAGCTTCTGCTTTTCCTTGACGGTGTGGCTCATGGCGATCCTTTCATATACCGGGGGGGAGTATATCCGGAAAGGACTTTCAATATAGGGGGTAGGGGTATATTCAGCGAGACGAACGGTAGAGCTCGAACTGCGGCGCCGATGCGGCTCGGCGAGTTCGTGCATGCGCTCGACGTCGGCGGCACCGCCGCACCCGAAGCGGTCGGCTTCGAGGCCGTGATGGCCGGCACGCGTCGACGCACGGAAAACGACGATCAGTTGCTGGAACAGATGAGTGCGGTGCTTGACTCGCTCCATGCGCACTTTGCGTCCAACGGAAAGAGCGAAACCGGAGGTGGGCCATGACCAGGACGGTAGCGACAAACGCGCCCGGCTACTCGCTGGGCCAACTAGTCGGATACATGTTGCGACTCGGCGCGTTGGGGTTCGGAGGCCCGGTGGCGCTCGCCGGCTATATGCGTCGCGATCTCGTCGAGAAGCGCGGCTGGATCATGGAGGCCGACTACAAGGAAGGGCTCACGCTGGCCCAGCTCGCACCGGGTCCGATGGCCGCCCAGCTCGCGATCTATCTCGGTTTCGTCCACTACCGGATCCTCGGCGCGACGCTCGTCGGTTTCGCGTTCGTGCTGCCGTCGTTCCTGATGGTGCTCGCGCTCGGGTTCGCCTATGCGCACTTCGGCGGGCTGTCATGGATCCAGGCGGTTTTCTACGGCGTCGGGGCCGCCGTGGTCGGCATCATCGCGATGAGCGCGTACAAGCTCACGATGAAGACCGTCTGCAACGACAAGCTGCTGTGGGCGATCTTCATGACTCTGGCTGCCGTGACCTTCATCACGGAATCGGAAATCGCGTGGCTCTTCATCGTCGCCGGCCTGATCGGCTGGCTTTGGCGCGCCCCGCCCAAGTGGCTGCACAAGGGCGGGCTGAGCGCGCTTGCCGGCGCCAACCTGCCGGCGGCCAGCGGCCTGCTGAGCGGCATCGATCTGCCGCAACTCGCGCAGATCGGCGTGTTCTTCGCGAAAGCCGGCGCATTCGTGTTCGGGTCGGGGCTCGCGATCGTGCCGTTTCTGTACGGCGGTGTCGTGACCGAGCATCACTGGCTCAACGACAAGCAGTTCGTCGACGCCGTCGCGGTCCCATGATCACGCCGGGGCCGGTCGTGATCACGGTCGGCTTTATCGGTTACCTGGTGGCAGGCTTCCCGGGCGCATTCGTCGCCGCGCTCGGCACGTTCCTGCCCTGCTATCTGTTCACCATCATCCCGGCGCCCTACGTCAAGAAATACGGTCACCGGGCCGACGTCAAGGCGTTCGTCGACGGCATCACGGCGGCGGCCGTCGGTGCAATCACGGGCTCCGTCCTTGTCATCGCGAAACGCTCGATCGTCGACATCCCGACCGCCGTCCTGGCCGTCGCGACCGGTCTGCTGTTGTGGCGCTTCAAGAAGCTCCAGGAGCCGGTGATCGTCACCGCTGCGGCGCTCTTCGGGCTGGTGGCCTACCCGTTGCTCCATCATTGATTCGAACGCGCGATTCGCGCTTTCGGATCGACGAGCCGGCCTGCCGCACCTGCCCGTCGACCGCCGGGCCGAACCCGTTCTCGCCAGCACGCCGGGCACGAAGCGCTCGCAGCGCGAGCGCTACGGCTTCGTCCTCTGTCGAAACCGGCTTCTGACTCATTGCGGTTCGATCCCGGCGGCGCACGCTTCGGGCGAAGTGCCCGCAGCGTTCAACCGAATTGGGCGGTCAGCCATCCTTCGGCCCATTTCGTCGCGTATGCAACCGCGTCGTCCCGCGCATCGAAGCCGGCCAGATCGCCGCTGGCGTGTACTTCCCGCTCACCGCCGTCCAAAAGAGTCGTGGTGATCCTCACATGCGCGATGTACTCTCCGTCCGCCCTGCGGGGTGTCGGGTCGATTCGGAACCGTGTCGAATTGAAGAGCATGGGCTCCTCCCTGTTGGGTTACCGCGAGCCAGGCTGTCGCGGGAGCAGCGCGAGAAAGCGTCGGACGTCGACAAGTGCCATCGCCCGGCCGCCTCCCGGCAGGATTAACGATTCGCCATCCCGCTTTTGCGGCGTGGCGCACAACCCGATTCGAACATCGGGAACGCATCCGCATCGACCTCGCAGCGATGGTCGCGGATAGACCGGCGAATGAAGTGCCGCCCGCAGGCAGAGATGGAAGCTCGTTGCTTCGGAATACCTCCGAAGCCACTCTCAAGCGACGGGACGAGAGGAGAGCGTTATCGCTAGTCAATGGTGCCCGGACGATCGGCCACGGTGAGCAGCCCGATCGCATTCAGAGAGGCACGCAGCGCGATGCGCAAGAATCGGTCATGGGTCATCCGATGGTTCGATGCTACGCCGTTCCACAATTTTGTATAGCGAAATTTCGGGTGAATTCCTGTCGCCGGAGCGTGCCTTCGTACTGTTGCGAGGTGTGAGTCACGGCGGCAGCGCGTATAGTGGGGCTAGCTGCGCCACCGGCTCCGGATAACAGTTTCGGCACTGACGACGCAGCTCACGCATGGGAGCCGATGCTCATGACTCGCATCATCAAGCATCGATGAATTCGAAGCACGCCGTGCCTGGCTTGCACGAGCCGCGGATATCGATACTGGAGCTGCATTCGACGATGTCCTGCGCATCGAGCAGCGTCGACGCATAGGCGAGAAGCACGTCACCAACGGTCTTTTGCGTCCACATCGAACGCCATGCTCGAAGGAGAGCGTTGACACGAGCTGGACCGGCTAACGTAAGCCCCTGGAACAAACAGCGCCACCCTTGACGTCCTTATATGAACACCGCCCTAAAGGGAGGTGATTCCCACACCTGGCGATGCACGTCCGCATCGGAGAATGTTCAATGCAGCGTTGATATCGCGATCATGCTCGACACCACAGTTGCTGCACTTCCACTCCCTTATTCTCAGTCCCGCGATACCTTTCGGCCGCGTTGTGCTGGCTTTCGACCCGCACGCCGAACAGGACTGGGTAGAACCGCTTTCGTCGACTTCCTCGAACGTGGCCCCGTGCGCGATCGCTTTGTAACGGAGCCTATTTCGGAAGGACGACCAGGACGCGTCATAGACGCTTTTCGCCATCCTGGTTCTGGCGAGCTTGGCGGCCGACACGTTGCCGACCGCGATGTAGTCGAAGCGCCGCACCAGATCGAGCGCGAGCTTGTGCTGGAAGTCCGCGCGAGCGTTTGCCACCTTGGCGTGCAGCTTCGCGATGTGCCGCTTGTGCTTTCGCGCACGCTGCGCTTTCGCCAGCTTTTCGGCCGCGCGCTGGCCGAACCGGTCGTTAGGCAGCTTCTCGCCGGTCGAAAGTGTGGCGAAGTCTTTCAGACCGAGATCGAGGCCGACGCCGGAACGGATCGGGCGCGCCTTAACATCGGGTATCTCGATCACGATATTCAGGGACCAGTTGCCCCGCGCATCCTGCGCAAAGTTGGTGCCGTCCTTGATCTTGCCGTCGGGCAGCGGGCGACTGCTGAACACGCGGAAGGTGTGGCCGGCGAAGCGGAATGCGTCGCCCTCGCGCTTCAGATCGCGGCCCTTCAGCGACACCCAGCCAAGCGATTGCCTGCCGCGATAGCGCAGGTAGGGGCGACGGTGCTGGCTGCGCGACTTCGCGTATTGCTCGCGCGTTGCATTGACCGTGCCGGAGTGGACGCCGAGTTCCTTGCTGCTGCCGGTCGTCAGCACGTTCAGGTCGAACCCCGTCGGCCACTTCTTGCTCCACTTGAGCGCGTGCTTCTGCGTGTCGTTGCAGAAGTTCCACACGTAGTTCACTGCTCGGCTTTGCTTGTTCAGCAGGCCGCTCAACGATTTCACTCGGTAGCGATAGACAAGGATCATGCCGGCCATCCTAATCCGTGGAAGAAGCTGCCTGTCAAGAGCGCTCCTTTCCTCCCCGCCCTGAAGGACGGGGTTTCTCGGAGCATCTGATGAAAATCGATCGCAGTTCCATTCCCCACTACCTCGTCCTTCGCGCCGGCTGGCCACCCTATGTGTTGAATGCGGACCGCCTGGTGCTCCGCCGCGAAGCGAGCCCGCTGTTGCGAGCGTTCGCGCGAACTCGCGGAAGCTTTGCACATGTCGATGACGTCGCGTGGAACATCTTCTCCGATGCAGAGGGCCTCTCAGTAATCGAGCGTCGGGAAACAGGGTTTTTCACGTTGATCACCGGAACCGAGACCGAGCATCAGCTGCATTTGCTGGCAACCCTCTGACATTGCTACAGAGGCAGCGCAGCATACGGCCATCGTCGAACAAGGGCCGCGCGCGGGGATTTTCCGTGCATTTTTACGGAATGCTGATTTTTCCGGGCAGCCACTTGTTCTGCCCCTCGGCCGAAAGCGCTTGACACCTTCGTTGCCGAGGCGTACTGTCGGTCGCTGAAGTATTCAAGAAGCGTGATTGCTGCCCATCATTAACCGCGACCTGCGGTATTCGTTGTCCTCTCCCTCCTTGATTATTTTTTCCCGCACCCATTCAGGGCGCATACGCACGTCCATTTTCAGGAGATCTAATATGGATACCGGTACCGTCAAGTGGTTCAACGACAGCAAGGGCTTCGGCTTCATTACGCCTGACGCAGGCGGCGACGATTTGTTCGCGCACTTCTCGGAAATTCGCGGCGACGGCTTCAAGACGCTCGCCGAAGGCCAGAAAGTCAGCTACGAAACGAAGAGCGGCCCCAAAGGCCTGCAGGCGTCGAACATTACCGCCCTGTAGTCCCCACAAGCTGTCAGCCCGTTCACGGAGCGGCACGCAACTGCCGCTTCCGGCGCATACGCACCTCCATCGCAGACGCCACGCGTCTCGATGCATGCTCGACCGGGTCATCGGTTTCGCATCCGAACGTCGAGCATGCGCGTATGCAGATGCTCAGCCGCCCCTCGCAGCACGCATGTCCAGCCGCGTGTGCGTGATCGGACGAGTCCCGCTCAGCGGATCACTCAAGCCGCGCAGCAGGAGAACCCGCATGACCAGAAGTCAACCTCGCAGTAACAAGGCGCCTCCGCGTGCCAAGCCTGCCATGACCCTGCCCAAGCTCGGCACGGCATTGAACTGGGTGCCGCCCAAGGCTCCCGCTGTCACGAAGTCGCGCCCGAAGAAGCGCCCGCCTGCGCCGTAATAGCGGATCGAGCCAGCCGCTGCGTGACAAAGCGGCAAAGAGGCGGCCACCGCTGCCGTGCAGCGCGACCCCGGCGCGATGGGTCGAAACGCGCAATCCGGAATAAGTTGAACGCCCAACAAACGATGCGCGTATGATGGGTTCATTCGGGCGATCATTTGCCGTCTGACTGCTCACCCCTCCATCTACCCTCTTGCTGCATCGCCCCTCCCCCGCGCTGCAACGTTGTCCCTTTCACCCCACCGGCACGCCCTGCAACGGCGATACTGGCCGGTTGTGTTCGCCCATGCAATTCGTGGTGGCCGAACGCCAGGAGTTTGCCATGAGCATGCATGTCTACCGTGGATTCGAGATTTATCCGCTGATTTACCCCCACGTACCGGCGCCGAATGGTTGCCCGCATAACTACGATGCCGGTTTCGACGCGGCAGTCAAGATTTGCCTTCGCGGCACCACCGACACGCTGACGCAAAGCCAGACGTTCAGATTGCACGACAAATCCCCGTTTGACAGCGCCGGTGACGCACGTCGCGCTTCGCTGCGCTACGCCGAGACCATGATCGACGACAACCGCGAGAAGCAGGGCTTCTTTTCCGGCGCGCTCTGACGCGACTCGTCAACGCGACGCAATCTGTCGGCGATTTGGAGGACAAAATGATCATCGATGAACTACTCGGCTTGATCGGACGGCATGAGGTCACCCGGACCGACGCCGTCCTGCCCGCCGGAATCGCCGACTCGGCACAAAGCCACCAGCAAGAACTGCAAATGTTCGTGGCGGTACGCGCACTATCGATCGGAGCCGGATATTCGGAGTTCGAGTCCGACGAGATAGCGAGCGCCGTCATGACACGACTCGGCTAGTTTTTTCCATTCCAACGCTCCCAAACAGGATCTACATGACAACAGTCACACTCAAGGTCAACGAACCGATCGACGTCGCGCTGCGGCGATTCCGACGCACTATCGAGAAAACCGGGCTGATTCGCGAGTTGCGCAGTCGCACCAGCTACGAAAAACCCACGACGGAACGCAAGCGGAAAAAGGCCAGCGCCGTTTCCAGGCAGCGCCTGCGGGCGAAGCGCATGTTGCCGCCCCGCAAAATGTACTAGGGAGCACATCGTGTACAAGATGCCGGGCGACGAGCCGCCGTTTTTCCCGCTGACGAAATGCGAAGTCGATTTCGATCAGCAGAAAGACATGGTGACGCTGCTGCCGAGCTTCTATGCCTTCGGATGCGAGTACACCAGCCGCGGTTTTCTGATCGGGCGGGACGATGCGTTCAAACTGATTGCCGCGATCGAGAAAGCGCTCAGCATCCAAGGATGAGCCGACACTCGCACGCTCGCGAGCATCGACAACCAGAAGATGGACTATGCGCGTCCGGACCAAGTACGTAGATTTGCTCTATTTCCTCGTTGTCCTGCAACTCGTCACTCAACGGCAGAGTCGCGAGTGGCTGTCGCCGTTTCAACTCGTCGAATCGCTGCAAGGATGGCTTATCGTCCATCGCGCGAAATGCGAGTGGCGCGATCGTGTGTGGATCGGCCATGCATCGCTTCAGATAGCGAAGTCGGTCCGCCCGGTCGACAACGCCGCATTTTCAGGACCGCTTCCTGATGTAACGAAAGACTCGGCGCTCCCGCCACGAGACGCGCTCGCGGGCCGATCGAGTCTACGGATGAAGTGCATCCGCTACCTCAGGGAGCAGGTCTGATCGCGGCCGCACTCGCACGAGCGGCCATGCGTCCTCACCGGTACGAATCCGCCGCGACCGGCCGGCAACCCGCTCACCTCGCTCCGAGGGAACCATGAAATACCAGGAAAGCACGGCAATCGATCGACGCGATCAGGCAACCCGGCAACAGCAGCGCGACGACCTCGCCCGCGCCGACATCGAACGGGCCGACAGGCGTACGCAAAACGACGCCCGCATCGACTCCAATGCGAGCAAGTGGCGCTACTTCCGTCCCGACCATCGGGTGAAGTAAATGACGCGACACTGCTCCCGGCGCAAGCGGCGGTTGACGTTCGCGCCTCGCGTCGTCGTGCGCGCGTCGCGCAGGCTGCACCGCAGACGTTCCAGCATCACGCACATTGGCGCAGACGGGTCGAGAATTCGGCGCTGGCCTTGAGCCGGCACTGCTCCGCACAACGACACCGCTCGGGCGACCGGGCCGGAAATGACTCGCGCGATGCGGGTGAGCGCTTGCAGCGCCATCGTCGACCGCTGCCGTGCTCGAGGGCAGGCGCAGTTTCATTGCTGCTCGTCGAATGGTCGCCAATCTCGATGCCGCCGGCATGAGCGTGACGTTCGAGCCAGCCGCCCGGCGTGCCGAATTCATATTTGCGTAGCGTTTCCGCGTTCCACGCTTCGGCCCGGTACAGCTCGGCGCCGTGCGCTGTCTGCGTCGCCATGCCGCTGACGCGCCAATGTAAAAAGCCGGCGTTTGGCCGGCTTCGATTTCCGCCTTGCTGGGACGGCTCCCCGTTCTGTTTGAGATCGAGGAGATGTGCTACGCCTATGTCAATGGTTCGACAGAAAACCCATGCCCAGACGTTTCCTTGCATCGGAAATGCGTTGCTTGGGTGTGACGGCTTTCCACGAAAGGGTATGGCGTCTTTTCCAGTCAGGACGAACGACGGGCATTCCATCGTCGGTCGCGCGTGCGTCCGCCTGTTCCTGTTGCCCGTCCTGCGAATTCTTTTCTCGTTTAGCGTAATCGTTCATCAACAGGCTCCGTCAAGAAACCGCGTTTAGTCATGGATTGGCTCGCACCGTCCGAGTCGAGATAAAACGGCCCAAGCGATACGGATCGCAACGGCCCACTTCCATCACGGCGTACGCCTTCCATGAGGTCTGCGGCCGATCTGCAGTCTGTGCGTCATATCGAACTATGCGCGTGCGGACTTCGGCAGTCGGTACGCTGTCGTACGGACCGATGGCACGGACCGGTGCGCGACCTCGGTGGCGGTTCTAAAGGCGCTTCAAATCAGGGAGCAAGCGGTCGAATTCTCGCCTGACCACGCCGTAGCATTCGCACACGCGCTTTTCGAGCCCGGAGCGATCCAGTACCTCGATGTGCCCGTAGTTGTACCGGATCAGTCCGGCATCCTGAAGTTTCAGTGCAGCTTCCGTCACGCCCGATCGTCGGACACCGAGCATGTTGGCGATCAACTCCTGCGTCATTTTCAGTTCGCTCGATGGCAGCCGGTCGAGACTGAGCAGCAGCCAGCGGCACAGTTGCTGATCGATCGAGTGATGCCGGTTGCAGACGGCAGTCTGCGCCATCTGCGTGATGAGCGCCTGCGTGTAGCGCAGCAAGAGCCGCTGCATCGAACCGCCTCGACGGAACTCGTCCTTCAGGATGCGTGCATCGAGTCGGTAAGCGTGTCCGGCGCTTTGGACGATCGCGCGGCTCGGGGTCGTTTCGCCCCCCATGAACAGCGCGATGCCGATCAACCCGTCGTTGCCGACGATGGCAATTTCGGCTGACGAGCCGTCCTCCATCACGTACAACAGCGAAACGATGGACGTGGTCGGAAAATAGACATGACTGAGCGCACCACCCGACTCGTACAGCACCTTTCCCAACGGCATGTCGACCAGCACGAGCTGCGGCGAAATATGCGCGAGACCTTCTGGCGGCAAGGCTGCGAGCAGATGATTGTCAATCGGAGAGGGCTGCGCCGGCATAGGTCGCTCCTGCAGTGATTGCGGCCCCTACCCAACGCGAATCGACGCCACGAAACGTCATCGACTCAAGACTCGAACTCGCGAAGCAGACGTTGCGCGAGAATCTTGGCGTCTTCGAGCGCGAGAGCGCACTGATCCCGATCGGAATCGGTCTGGTAGGGGGGATCATCGTTCGGCCCCTCATTGGTGCGGCGCAGATACACATGGCCTCGCTACACACCACGCGCGGATTCCATCACACGAATGCGTGCGAAGTGTGTTTCGGTAGTGAATGTGAAATCGTCCATGATGACTTCCGCGCGTGTTCAATCATCCTAGCACTCCGGGTGAAATCGAACGGATGCGGTCGAAGCCGCGCAGCTCACGTGGAAGCCGGCAAGGACGATCCTTGCGGAGATCCCCTCGCCGGGGTCGACGCGCGGGCTGTCAGTCACGGCTGAACCTCGTACGGCGGAAATGCCGACAGACGTGGATCGTCCACCGCGCCGCCGACGGTGAAGTGATACAGGGATTGCCAGACATGATCCTTCGCGCCGAGCAATGCGTGCATTTCATCGTCGAAAAAGCAGCCGATCCCCGTTGCGCGCACGCCGGCGGCTTCTGCTTCGAGATAGAGCGCCTGGCCCAGCATGCCGCATTCCCAGAACAGATGGCGATAACGCCATGGCTGCTTCAATGCGATTTCGAATCTCGCGATCATCCCGAGCGCGAAGCAGGAATCGGCGCCGATATCCTGGTGGCAGCAGATCAGCCTTGCCGCCGCGCGCAAGTCGTAAGGCAGTAGAAGATAGAGCGGCAGGTCGGCCGGCCCGGTCTTGTGCCACAGCCACTCCGGACGCAGGGATCGCTTCAGGTCCGGCAGTGCGCCCGGGTTTCTTGCGAGCATATAGAGGCCCGGCTCCAGGCCGTCGACACGATGCACCATCAGCGCCGCATGCACCGCGGCAGGAGACGTCAGCGCATTCCACGGCGGCGTGCCGGGATGTGCCAGCAGGCATGTCAGCATGCCGAAAAAAGCCGCGTCGCCGATGCGCGTCGTGCCATCGAAATCCACGGCGCTGCGACGCTGCCTGGCGATCCGGGCGAAGCCGAGATCGAGGGCTGGCGTCGCCGGCGCCGAGCACGGCTCCGGGTTCGGCGACGGCGGTTCGCGAGTACGGGTCTTGTGCGTGGCGCGATGAATCGAATCGATGTCCGGCCAGGTCACATGTCCCGAACTCAGCCGATTGGCGCGTCCGTGCCACTGTGCGCTGTCCAGCGCGATCCGCATGCGCTCGAGATCGGGTCGCGTGTCGGGGTTGCCGATCCAGAGCAAAAGGTCCGGCGCCTCCGTTTCGGCTTCCGTGAAATCTTCGCGGCGGTCCACGCCAAGCAAGCCGGCCACTGCATCATCCGCAGCCGCCTCCATCAACCGTGTCTGCCAGCCGAGCGCGGCGGCTGCGTAACTCATCGCCGCGATGACATGGCCGCAATCCTGTTGGCAGTAGCGCCAGGCGCGCATGCCATATTTCCATGCTTCGCGCCAATGGATCGAGCTTATGCCGACCAGCACACCACTTCCCGAAAACGAGTCGGTCCATTGCGGCGCGTCCACCGCGGCACGATGTTCGAGTGCATGATCCCGGCTCAGGTAGTGGTAGACGCCTGCGGACAAGCCGGGCAGGGCCGGACACAGAAGATAGCCCTCGGTCGGATGCAGATTTCCGCTTGAAGGGTTGCAGCGCAGCGCCCACCGCTCGGCGCCATAGGATTTCCACCCCGACAAGCCGAGCGAGAGTTCGAACAGGATTGCCAGGCTGGACAGATCGAATCGGCGCGCAGGCGGCAGGTTGCCGCAACGCAACGCGTTGTAGCGTGTGGCCAGCGTGTCCGCGGCTAACGGCAGATCAACGCGCGGGGCGCCGTGAAACACCCGGAACGGGTCCGGCTGGGTGGTCCAGTCGAGCCTCCCGGGGCCGGGAGCGTAGAGGTCGAGACGGTGCTTGCTGCGTTCGTGATAATCCAGCAGCGCATGCCTTAACCGATCCATGTCCATCTCAGACCCGGAATACCAGCACGCGCACTGTACAAAACCGGATGGCTGGACGCTTGAGCGCGGCCATCATCACGTCGCGGAATTCGGTGCGCGCCTTCCTTCAACGTCGAATTCGCCGAGGTGCGAATGCTTGTTTTCCGCGAGGGCTTCAGTATGCGAGCGCCAGGAAATAGCCGCGGCCTCGCCTGAGCGAGCCGCCCGGGCTCGCCGCCCGAACGATTGGCGGCCCCGACGCTCGCAGTCGGCTACTCACGGCCCGTGCGGGTCAAAAGGAACGCGCCCGCCGGGTGCATGCGCAAACCGGCCCCTCTCACGAGATCATGTACCTGTTCTGGGGACCGCCCTTGTAAAGGTCTCTGGCGAGCCCCAGAATCCGGTCGCGGTTGCGGTCGAAGGCCGCAAGCAACGCGGGCTCGCTCGAATCCATGTCGGAGTTCAGTTTCGCCAGCATCGCATCGTCGACCAGGAAGGTAATCTCGCGAGCATTGTCGTAGCCCCAGAAGCACACACAGTGTCTGGACATGTCGTAGGTGCGGCTGGGGTTGGGAAAGTGGAGTGCCGCGTCGATTTTTCCCATCTAACTCTCCTGGCAGATATATCGCCACTTGCTCGCGTTGACATCGAGGCGGGCGTCATTTTCGCGCCGCTTCTCGGCGCGCTCGATGTCCGCACGCTTCAGTGCCAGGGCGCGAGACTTCTGCGCGTCGACGTAATCGTTTTGCCTGACGGACGTGGCGGACTTTCCTTCGGTTTGCTTGGGCATGCCGGTTCCCGAAAAATGAATATCACATGTCAGGACCATCGCGGTGACCGAATGTCGTCGTCTGCCCACCGGAGGCACGAACGACTACCCGCGGGCTTGCCGCCGACGGCCTCTCTTGCGCACTGAACTGCCGGATCGAGCCTCGCGGGGAGGCCAGGTTGACGCGCGACGTTCGCAGCGACGACGTTCGCGCGCGGGGTCGTTGTGGTGAGCGTTCTGCGGAGCCGTGCGGACAGGGGAAAGCGTAAGGAGTCGAAACAAAACCGCCGGTCGCGCACATCGAACCTCATGAGAATGCGCCCTATATCACGGCCATGCAAGCGCTATCTCGCGCCAGGGCCATGAACGGCGCGATTTCCTCCAGGCCACACTACTGTCATCAAACCGGACTCGGCGGCGGCTGGCCGGCGCTTTTCCCGGCCCCACGGCTCAAGAAACGCGCAGCGTGCGCGGCGACGTGTTCGGCGTCGCGCACGACCGTCGTCACTGTCGTGGAGAGCGGGATCGGAACCGCATCGTCGACCACGCCGTCAGTGCTTGTGGTGCATCCAGCTCATGTGATGTGCATCAAGCCACTGAATCATCCCTTCGCCCTTGTGGTCGCGCAGGTAACGTAGCGCCAGCATGACCACGATGGCGAGCACGACCGCCAGGCCAACTACAAAGCTAATCATCGACTGAGTCATGGCAGCCTCCTTGACAGGTCGCGACCATCTTTACATTGTAGGTGATGCCCTCGCGGAAACCAGCGTCCGGCACGGCTTCTGTCCCTCAGGAAAACGAATCAGCGTCTCCCCGGGCCGGCGGTCGATGGAGGCCGGCCGCTTCGCTTCGGTTCCGGGCGATTTTCCGGTCCGCCGGACAAAAAGGGGCCTGCGTTTGGCTGGCATCTGCCGTACGCGAAAACGAAATACCGCCGGCAAGCCGGCGGCAAAAGATGCGTCCACGGATCGGATGACGTGGCGCACCTGAGGCACTCGATTCCGCGAGCGACGGTCATTCGGCAGTCGATGACCCGCGAGACGCTGCTGCGCCGGAGGCGCCCGCTCAGTTCTGCGTGAGCGGATTCAGCGTCGTGCACAGGAAACCCGTGCAGTTCGTCGGCTTGAAATAGAACGACGCCATCACCGGAGTCGTCGTGCCGAGCGCGAGATCGCCCAGATACGCGGAACCCTGCGCGCCGAAATCGTTCGACTGCTGGACGAAGCCGGCGCCGGTCGCCTGGACCGCAGCCGACTGGTACGTGAAGGTCGGCGACTGCGTCTGGTCCTTCACGTAGACCCACGAAATCGTGCTGCCGAACAGCATCCCGCCTTTCGCACGATAACCCTTCGCGCCTTCGCTGTTGGCCTGCGCGACGAAGTCGCTGACGCTCGACGTCGGCACCAGCGCATCGTACGTGTAGGTTGCGTTCGACGCGTTGTTCTTCATGTACACGTTCGCCTGCACCGATCCGACCATCATCGGGCCCACGAACCAGTAGCCCGACTGGCCCTGGCCGTTCGCCTGCGTGAGGAACGCGTTCGTGTCGGCCGGCAGGCCCGTTGTCGCGTACGTATAGGTAGCGGACGAGCCGCCGTCCTTGCGATAGAGATAGCCGTACGTGAGCGGCCCTTCGAAGCGGTATCCGCTCGCGCCTTGCGTGTTGGCCTGGCTGACGAAGCCCGTCATGTCGGCCGGTGTCGATTGCAACTGGTACGTGTACGTCTGCACGGTGCCGTCGCTCACGAAGATCGAGCGCGACCCGCCGTTGGACGCGTTGTAGAAGTAGTCGCCCAGATAACGATAGCCCTTCGCGCCTTCGCTGTTGAGCAGCGTCAGGAAGCTCGCCTGATCCGCCGCGGTCGGCTGGGCGTCGTAGCGCAGCGTCAGCGTGCTGCCGCCCGAGCCACCCGAACCGCCGCTGCCGCCGGAACCCGTGCCGCCGCTTCCGCCGTTATTGCTCGTGCCCGATCCGGCGCCGGACGATGCGGGTGACGAATTGTCGTCGCCGCCGCAAGCGGTCAGCGCCAGGCAGGTCAATGCGATCAATGCAACGGCTTTCATCGGAGTCACCTCGAAACGGAAAGGACGAACGAATCCGGTACGCGCGGACAGCACCGCGCGCATGGACAGTCATGTACGGAAATCGGCCGGCGGCGCACCGCCGGCCCGGGGACGTCAGTTGACCTGGAGCTGGCCGCCGCGGCCGAGGCCGCCCTTGACGTCCTGCGCCTTGTAGCTGCGCAGTGCGACGACCATCTTGTTGTACGCATCGATGAACGCGACGACCGTCGCCTTGCCTTCCGGCGTCGACGAGAAACCGGCCAGCGCGCCGCCCACGCCGCCGCCGAAACCGCCCAGCGCCGCGCCGTAGTTGGTCGCCGTCGAGCTGCCTTCCGACGCCGCGATCTGCACGGCCGAGCGCACGTCGAACAGCGTCAGGGTGACGACCGATGCCTTCGCCTGCAGGTGGCCGGCCACCGCCGCGACCGCGCCGTTGCCGATCAGCCCGCCGATCATGCTGCCGATGCCGCCGATCGGCGAATCGTTGATGACGATCTGCGGTTCCATGTAGTAATCGGCCGCGACACGCTGGCCCTTCTGCTGCTTCGAGCCCGCGCGGTATTCGCCGGAGCTGCGCTGCAGCTGCGTGATGCGCGACAGGCGCGCATCGCTCTTCTGGTTGCCGATCGACGTGATCACGAAGCAGTTCGACTGCTGGACCGCCAGGCGCAGCAGCGGGTCGATCGTCGTCATCTTGGTCGCGCTGCCGAACGGGCCCCACCAGTCGGCGTTGCGGCCGTCGTCGACGGCGATCGTGCCGAGCGGCGACGTGCAGCGCTGCAGCCCCGAATCGGCGCCCGCGCTCGTGCCGCCTGCCGCGGCGCCTGTCACGCCGGCGTTCTGGCCGCCGGGCGTCACCACGCCGCCGCAACCCGCGACGGACGTGCAAAGCGCTGCAACCAGCGCACCTTGGGTGAGGCGATGGGAAAGGATGGTCTTCATGTCGTTATCGTTCGATAGAGTCGTTATTCGGCTTACGTGTCCGTACGAACGTCGATAAGCCCCCCGGCGTGGCGCGCGATGGTGGTCTCCCCGCTGCCGCCCCCGTTGCTTCCGGCCCGGTCAGTAGTACCAGTACGTCTGATTCCAGACGCCGTAGTACGGATAGCCCGAGTTCCAGTAGCCGTAATAGACGTCACGCCATTGCGTGCGCCATTTCCAGTCTTCTTCGTCGTCCTTCTTCGCTTTCCGCGCGAGCTCGAGCAGCTTCTTCGATTCCTTGTCGCCGCGGCCGGCCGCGATCGACAGCCACTTGTCCGCTTCGCGCGGATCCGAGCCCATTTCCTCGAGGCCGAACAGGTAGAAGCCGCCGAGCGCCTTCTGCGCCTGCAGGTCGCCGCGCTCGGCTGCGTCGCGCATCCATTTGAGTGCCTGGTAGCTGTCCTGGCGCACACCGTCGCCGCGGAAATAACGCAGGCCGAGGTCGTAGGCGGCTTTCGGCTGGGTTTTCGCGGCCTGCTTCAGCGTGACGATTCGCGGGTCTTCGCGATCTTCCGCGTCGCCCCTATTTTGGTAGGAGACCTGATCTTTAGGTCGATAGGAACAACCGGTGTCGTCGCAGATCCGCACCGTGTTGCTCGTCACTGACGGATCCTGCGCGCACGCGGCCAGCAGCAACAGCAGCCCCGGTGCGAGTAAACGGCGGTACATGGGTACTTTCCTCGAGTTTTATTTGCGCCGACTGCTTCGCGCGATCCCGCCCCGCGAGCGTGCACCGGTTTGCGCGCGGCGCGGCGAATACCATCCGCCAGTGCCGGCACATAGCCCTAGGCTCTCTCAGGTTCTCTTTTCGTCTTGCATTACCACTGCACCGTCAGAAGCCGGCGAGGTGCACAGGGCGCCGCTCCGGCATTCTTTCAATTCCGCCACGGTGCCCGCTACCGCACCGTCGAGCGGTAAATCGACGGCCGGCGTTCCTGTTTTTTCAAAGCACGCATCATCGACCGTCATTTTCCAGTTTCAAATGATACATATCGGTCTATATCATAGTCAAGACAACTTGCGAACGCGTATCAAGGCCAGGCCCGCCAAGTCCGGGAGGTCGGTGGCGAGACCGGATGTGACCGAGCGGTACGATGCTAGAATGTTCGATCTGCGCAGTCGGAAGAATCAAGGAGGGAACCGTTCGTGCGAGCCAGCAAACGCCAGTTGGTGGTAGACAAAGCTACCGAACTGTTCTCGATGCACGGTTTTCATCCGGTCGGCGTCGACTGGATCATCGACGATTCTCGCGTCGCCCGAATGACGCTGTATCGGCATTTTCCGAGCAAGGACGAACTGATCCGGGAAGTGCTGGTCCAGCGTTACGACCTGATCGTAGGCAGTATCGACGCCCAACTGCAGCACGTCACCAATCCGGTCGAGCGGGTCAAGACGATTTTCGACTGGTACGAAGCATGGTTCAATACGCCGGCATTCGCCGGCTGCCTGTTCGAGCGCGCGTTGGCCGAATTCGGAACGGCGTATGCGCCCATCTCGGATGTCGCGATCCGCTATCGCCGCAAGATGGTGGAATGGATCGCCGAACTGCTCGCGGATCTCGTTTCGCCCGAAACGGCACAACGGCTGGCGGCCGTCTATATGATGCTGCTGGACGGTGCGACAGTCGAAGCGAGAGCGTTCAACGATTCGGCGTCTGCAGGGCGGGCGTGGCAAGCTGCAAAAGCGCTTCTGGAACAGGAACTGCGTGCCGACACCGAGCACGCGAAACATGCGGACGCCCATACGCAACGCGCGTGATCCGAGTGGGGCCGGAACGTCGCCGGCTAATTCCCGAAAACTTGATGGCGATCAAGCTGCCACAAGCCGCGCGCGCAAAAAATTACCGCGTGCAATACCTTGGTTTGCCACCGGGAGACACTCATGGGCACCAGCACTTCAACCTTCCAGGCAGGGGCTCCTCTCCAAAGGGTACTGATCGCAATCGACGGCTCCGTTGCATCCGACCGGGCGGTCGCCTTTGCACGACACATCGTTCCATCGAATGCGTCGGTACACATCGTGAGTATTGCGGAAAATCCGCGAACGCTCGTTCCGCTCGGATCACAGGCCACGTCATTTCTCGAGGCCGCGCGCAACGAGTTGCTTAAAGACGCATCCGACTCCGTGTCACGCGCCAAAATCGAAATGCAGCGCGACGATATCGACATCGACACGGAAGTAATCGACCTGTCCAAGCATGGCGGCGATATCGTGCGAGCGCTGGTCGAGAGTACGGAAGTTCGCCAGGCCGACCTTCTGATCGTCGGTGCACATCAGCACCATGGCTTGCGCAGATGGATTGAAGGAACGGTTTCGGGTCCGCTTGCCAGACTGGTTCGTTGCCCGCTGCTTATCGTTCCGGAAAGTTTCGTCTCGACTGCCGAGCATCTGCCGCAGCGGATCCTGTTTGCCGTTGACGGAAGTCCCCTGGCGCTCCACGCATTGCGAGCCGGATTGCAGTTCTCGAGACCTGACACCGAGTTGCGCGCGATCTACGTACAGGATCGCGCCGTATCGCTGGGCGACTTCGTACCTGTCGAGACGATAGAAGGCGCATTGATCAACGAAGGAAATCAGGCGCTGCAAGAAGCCACGGCCACGCTCGATGGCGTAACCGTGCACTCACAGTCACAACTGCTTCAAACGGATCGAACCGGCGCGGACGTTTCCCAGGTCATCGTGCGCGACGCCATCGAATGGAATGCGGACATGATCGTCATGGGCACCCATGGGCGGCGAGGCGTCGCGGGCTGGGTTGTCGGTAGCGTTGCCGGCCGCGTCGCGCGGATCACGAAGACGCCTGTCCTTCTCGTGAATGCGCCTCGTGCGTGACGCGTTTTTTGTCACGCATCCGTTCCGACCGCGTGGAACAGTTCCTCCTCTTGAGCACAATGCAGGCGCACGATTGCTTCCAGCCCGTACAGCAAGCGTTGTACTGCCTGCATCTGCATCGCGTCCGGTCCGTCATCCGGCATGTCCGCGACCATCTGCCTGAGCGACCGGACCATCTTGAAAATTTCCCTGTGCGCGCTGCTCATCGCCGCGAGCGGGTCCTCGCCACCGAGAAGCGGCGCGAGACGCGGGTAGACGTCGAGGTCGTCGGACTGTTCGTGAGGCAGAAGCCGTTCGTCCAGCGAGTCGATTACATGAGCGAGTTCGTTCGCCATGATTGCACCGGATAGCTTCGGTATGCGATCTGCCAGATCCCTGATCTGGTCCATCAGCGGCGCCAATGCCGAATGCTCGCTCTTGAGTTTTTCGACGTCGATGTCGGCGAGGCGAGCCTCCGTCGACATCGGGCGCGCAAGTGACGCCCGTAACGCATTGATGATGACGACGACGTCGATGACCTCCTGAATCACCGCACCGGCGATCGGCTGCAGGAATCCCAACGCAGCAATCGTCATGGCGGCGACAGACAACGACATGCCAATCACCACGCTCTGCAGCGCAATCCGGCGCGACCGCCGGGCGATACGCATCGCGTCCACGAGTCGATCCAGCCGATCCACCAGCAGTACCACGTCGGCCGCTTCCGACGACGCCGCCGCCCCGCGCGCACCCATCGCAATACCGACGTCGGCCGCCACCAGCGCTGGCGCGTCATTCACGCCGTCGCCCACCATGATCACTACGCCCTCCTTGCGAGCTGCCCGAATTGCAGCAAGCTTGTCCGTTGGCGTTTGCTCGGCGCGCACATCGGTTACGCCCAACAGTTCGCCAACGGTTTCCGCAATGTCCCGCCGGTCGCCGGTCAGCATGATGAGACGCTTGACGCCCTCGCGCTTCAGCAGCCGCAATGCCCTCGGCGTTTCCAGCCGCACCTGGTCGGCCATTTGAATTGCGCCGATCATCGCGCCATCCACCCCGACGAATACAGCGGCCCCGCCCTGGCTGCCGACTCGCCGAAGGAAGGCGTCGCTCCAGGGCACAACGGTCGAACGGGCGGACACGTACTCGAACTTGCCGATTGCGACGGTCCGGTTGTCGACCTGGCCCGTCACGCCTTCACCGGCCGTTTCCTTGACGGCCGACGGCGGAGAAAGGTCGACGTGGCGTTCCCGCGCCGCGACCGTCAACGCATCCGAGATGACATGCCCCGAAGCTTGCGCCAACGATGCCGCAAAACGCAGCACATCGTGCGTTTCGGCATCCGGGCCGCACTCGATCGAAACGATGCGCGCCCGGCCTCCCGTCAGCGTCCCTGTCTTGTCGAAGAAGAGAATCGTCGCTTGCGCAAGACGTTCCAGCGCGCCGCCGCCCTTGACCAGAACGCCTCGCTTCGAACAGCGCGACATCCCGGAAACGATTGCCACCGGCACTGCGAGGATCAACGGACATGGAGTGGCTACAACGAGCACGGCAAGCGCGCGTGCAACGTCGCCTGTCACCAGCCAGGAGATACCCGCGATCAGCAGCGAAACCAGCACGAAGAATGCCGCATAGCGATCCGCAAGACGGACGGCCGGACTGCGCTCGCGTTGCGCACTCTCGACCATCCGGACGATGCCGGCAAATGTGCTGTCGCCGACCGTCGCACGGGCGACCATTTCAAACGGAGCGCCGGCGTTTACCACGCCGCTGCATGCGAGCTCCCCGGAGCTTCGCCGCTGGGTCGACGACTCGCCCGTCAGCATGGATTCGTCCAGTTCCGCGTCGTTGGCCAGCGTGCCGTCGACCGGCACGAATTCGCCGCTTCGCACAAGCAGCCGATCGCCGGGGCGGATGGTTTCCAGCGCGACAGAACGCCATTCACCGTTCTCGAATCGGATTGCCTGCCGGGGCGCACGGCTGAGCAGCGCGGTCATCTCGCGTTGCGCGCGATCTTGCGCATACTGTTCGAGGGTACGTCCGCTGGCCAGCATCAATGCAATGACGGCGGCAGTCAGCGTCTCGTCGAGCGCCATCGCCAGCCCGATCGCCAGCCACGCGAGAACATCGATGCCGGCCTGCCGCTTCAAGACGGCCTTTGCAATGGATACGGTCAACGCGAGCAAGACCGGCATCGTGCCCAGCAGCCAGACGACTCGCGCGAGTGAAGGCAAGCCGAACGCAACGCACATGCCTCCACCGGCGAGCGTAACGGCCGCGAAGACCAGCAACATGAAATCGATAGACCTGGGAATTCGAGGCATGACGATATTTCAGATCCCCGTGCATGGACGTGTTCGGTGAACCCGAATCCGGTCGCGGATGGCGTTGCATCAGTCTAGGAAATGCCTCCGTCCGACGCTTGACCTGGGTCAGGACGACGTGCCTCCGGCGAAATGCGGGCCCGCCGCCTTGCTTGACGTGAGTCAAGCCGTCGACGCCTTTCGTCAGCAAAATGGGATCGTGATGCCGGATGGCCTGGAGTCGATATCGTGCTAACGCTGGCCGTGCTGTTCCTGGTGATTCTTCTGCTGAATCTCATACCGGCGTTCGCCCCTCCGACCTGGATGGCGATGTCGTGGGTGGGGTTCAATCTGCCTGCCGGAAATCCGTTGATCTTTGCCGTCGTCGCGGCTGGCGCATCGACAACGGGGCGCGTCATTCTGGCTACCTTCGCGAGGTCGCTCGTCCGGTCCCGCTGGATACGGGAATCGGATCGCGAGAATATCGACATCGCCACACACTGGCTGCGGAAACACAAGACGCTGACCGCGAGCGCATTCTTTTTCTATGCATTGAGCCCGCTTCCATCGAACTATCTGTTCATCGCGTATGGGCTCTCGGGGTTGCCGCTCAAAATCATTGCTGCGGCGTTCTTCATCGGCCGCACGATGACCTATGCGATCTGGGCGCTCCTCGGCCGCTTTGCGTCGACCCGGCTGGATGTGGAATCTCAGCTCGAAGGCACTTACCTCGGCGGATACTTCGTCGTCACGCAACTGGTATTGCTCGGCTTAGTCTTCGCGTTGATGAAGCTCAATTGGCGTGCACTCGTCAACGAACGTCGATTGACGTTTCGACGCGGTCATCGTCCGGGTAACTCGGGGTGATATGAGCGGGCGCTCCGGGAGAGTGTGGCGGGCAAACGCGCAACCAAGCTGCACCGATCCACCGCCGAGGCAGCATTCTGAACGAGCGTGCCGGCAGCCCCTTCTTGTCTATGCACCCCGAATTTCCGACGCGATTTCGGTGACGCTTTCCCGCTTGCGGGGATCGACGTGCGTCATCACGTTCAGAACACGATGATGTCTCATCACGCGAGCACGCGCGTCGACAGCGATGTCATGCCCTTGAGCAACGGTGAGATCGGCATCGATGTCGAGATGCACGTCGACGAGGATCAGATCGCCCGTCTTTCGCGTGCGCAGGTCGTGCGCGTCAAGCACGCCCGGTGTCGTACGTAGCGTCGCGAGGATCGCCTGCACATCTTTGGCGTCGGCCGATCGATCCATCAGGTCGTGCAATGCGTCCCAACCGAAAGTAGCGCCCATTTTCACGATCATCCCGCCGACGATCAGCGCGGCAATGGGATCAAGGAGCGGGTAACCGAGCAAATTGCCGACGATGCCGAACCCGACCACCAGAGAGGACGCGGCATCCGAGCGCGCATGCCATGCGTTGGCGACCAACATGCTCGATTTCACCCGCGTTGCAACCGCAAGCATGTAACGGAACAAGCTTTCCTTCGCGAAAAGCGCAATAACCGCGACCCATAGAGCAACCGCGTGGACGCGCTGGATTGCTTCCGGATGTTCCAGTTTCTGTATCGCGGACCAGAGCATCCCGCCACCGACCAGTAGCAGGATCAATGCAAGTGCAAGCGATGCGCCGGTCTCGAAGCGCTGATGTCCGTACGGATGCTTTGCGTCAACGGGCTTCCTGCTATGGTGACTGGCCACCAGGACGACGCAATCCGCGAGCAAATCGGACAAGGAATGAATACCGTCTGCAACGAGACCTTGCGATCGAGACAGGACACCTATCGCCACCTGTCCGATGCTTAGCACGAGATTCACCGCGACGCTCACCCAGGTGCTTCGAGTGGCTGCCACGGCCGCCGCTGGCGTCGCTTCCGCAACGATCTCCGGGAATTCATCGCTGTTTTTTGATGTCACGATCCGTGTCACATTCCAAGGATTGAGCGAACCGGATCGGCACGTGCTTACCGGTCATGGCATGTCAGCAAGTCGAGAACACGGGGCAAGGACGCATGCTGTCCTGGTGCAAACGTTCACAGCGTAACTTCGTCGAACGCCATTAGCGCACGAGCAGCATGCATCATCGACGGTTCGGCGCACATTTGACCAGAACGCGATCCCCGGTATGCGTTCGATAGTATTGACGGTCACTCGCCGGCACTTGATCTGAAACAAAGGATCTCCCGCCCTTCTCTATACGGTTGAATACACGAAAATGGTTTGGAGACTTCCATGTCCAGAACGAATACGTTCACCGTTGCTTGCCTGCTCGGCGTCGCAATCGCGATGACGGTCAGTTTGGCCAACGCCCAGCCACGTCAGCCCGCTCGCAGTATGGCAAGTGAGGCAGGAGGCATGATTTACGGCAGCCAGTTGATGACGCCGGCCGAGCGGAATGAATACCGTGCTCGTATGCTCGCCGCGGCGTCGGACGCCGAGCGCGAAAAAATACGTGACGAACACCACGCCGAAATGCAGAAGCGAGCAAAAGCACGTGGCATCAAGCTCCCGGACGTTCCCCCCCATATGAAGGGCATGCATCGGGGACAAGGCATGGGTATGGGCATGGGCTACATGCACGGCCAACCTGGCGGTCCCGGAAACGGCGCGGCCAGCCAATGATCACATGGTTCGGCGCGTCCGGTGCCGAACGCGCCGGTACCGCTGCTCTGGCCGCTCCCAAGACCTCCGACAACGCGTACAAACTGTGGGCTCTCAGAAATGGTGTCTTTGGCCCCCTAGACAAATCAAGGACTTGGACATCTTTTCTGAGACGACTGCATGCTGCTCGTCTCAGAAAAGATGTCCTTGGGCACGGAAATTCTCAAAGAAGTCGTCTTTGGGATGCAGCCCGTTCCGTCAGCATCTCCGAACAGAACGTGGTAATGAACACCGTCACAGAAACTCGACCAAGAATCTGAAGAGCCTCGAATCCATACGTGCTCTGAATGTGCAAATAGTGTGCACATCGCAGGCCATGAAGGATTCTGACCCCATCGGCGACTCAGCGCCGCCCGGCAGCTTTGATCAGTTCATGGCGTCCTTGCGAGACCCCGAAAACATCGCGCCTGTCATCCCGGCGCGATGGTTCGCTGCCGTCTTGCACATCGATATGCAGACACTCGCAAGGCTCGCCCATGTACATCGCAATACGACGGGCCGCTTGGCCGGCTTCGAAAGCGTGCAGAAATTCCTTCGAGTGGCACTTCGGGTCGTCTGAACTGCAACCGATATCTCCGACGACCTGCAGAGCGCGCGCTTCTGGTATCGCAATGAGCCTTTGCCCACATTCGACTACAAGACTGCCGAACAACGTATCAGAAGGACGCACCGAAGACCTGCTGCACTACATCGCCTCTTTAGCCGGAGATGCCATTCACCTCCGGCCTTCGAAGTCAGCGCGTCATCATGCTGTCGCCCTGACTTCGCTGAACAACTGTAGATAGGCAAGGTACGCGCACACGATCGACAGCAGCGCGCAGACGAATGCAAAGAGAAAGATCGACGGATAACCCAGATGCGAGGCAATCACACCGCCTGCAGCGCCGGCCATCAGGATACCGATATCGAAGCAGGATTCGTAAGTACTCAGTGCCAGTCCGATGTTTTTTTCCGGGAGGCTCTTGATGGCCGGCAATGCCAGCAGCGGGTAGACCATCGACAACCCGAAGCCCGCGAGGAAAGAGCCGACGGAGGCCTGAACCGGGGTCTTTGCATAGGCAAGCAACAGCAGTCCGATCGCCTCGACAATCAACGAAACGATCACCGTGTTCAATCCGGATGAATCCGCCCGCCATCCCAACAACAACCGGGCGGAAACGTAGCCGATTCCGAACAGGGCGAGCGCGATAGCCGCATAGGCATTCCATCCGTTTCCAAGAAAAAGCAACGCCAGGAACGACGTGACCGACGCATATCCAACGTTGGCCAGTGCAAAACCCGCCCCTGCCTTCCAGATGCGCTTTATCGCATAGCTGAGCGGAAGGTGGCTGTGATCGTCGTGTACGCTGACTTCCTTGATGAACCATACGACGAAGGTTCCGAGTAGCGGTAGCGCCGTCATCACGGCGGCGCCGACCAGCAATCCAGCGGCCTGATATGACCACACGCCCAGGTAATTGCCGATTGCTAGACCCAGGAACATCGCAATACCGACCCAGGACATGATCTTGCCGGCGTGCTCACGTCCCACCAATCCGATGGGCCAAGTTCCGCTGCAAGTGAAGATCAGACTCTCGCCGATACCCATCAGAATCCGGCTGGCGAACACGACGGCGAATGCGAGGTAGCGACCGGGCTCGCCTGCCCCGATCACTGCGATGCACAGCACTCCGGCAACGAACATCAGCAGCAGACCGCGGATCATCCCGGTCTTCGGACCGCGCGTATCGGAGAAGCGACCGGCATAGGCGCGCGACAGCAGAGTCGACACGGACTCCGCTGCGACGACTGCTCCGACGAAGTACGGCGACAGGCCCAGCACTTTGTTCACGTAAATGGGCAAGATTGCAAGCGACGTACCCAAGCTGACAATCGCCACGAATAGAATCAACGCAACGACCACCGCCGCCGCGAAGTTTCCGGATTTTTCGTTATCTTTCATTGAATAACCCTCACGATTCCGTTCTCGACAGCAATCCGCTCGTCGAGAATATTTCTCACCGCGTCCGCAATGATGATTTCCTCGACCTTGATTATTTCGTCCTTCAGCTCCGGCTCGGTCATACCCGCCGAGATACGCACGACGCCCTGATCGATGATCGGCCCCGCGTCGACCTCGTCGTTGATGAAATGCACCGTCGCGCCTGTCACCTTCACGCCGGCATCGAGTGCGCGCCGCTGCGCCTTGTCACCTGGAAACGCGGGAAGAATCGAGGGATGCGTATTGATCGTCCGGGTCCCGTACTTGTTGACGAAAGCCGGCGAGAATATCCGGCGGAATCCTCCGAGGACGATCAGGTCGACACCGTGCGCGTCGAGTTGACGCGCGATAGCCGCTTCGAACAGATCGCGGTCGGCAAATTCGGAGTGCAGGATTCGCGTAACGTCGAAGCGATCGATCAGCGTCCCGCCGGTGGCCGGAAAATCCTTGTTATTGGTGATCACCAGTGCGATTTCCGCCGGCACGGATGCACGATCGACGCCTTTCATGACCGACCGGATCAGGGAACCCCGACCGGAAAACAAAAATGCGATCTTCTTCATGCCGTGATTCCTTCTTTGAGTGTCGCGAACCGTGCCTGCCATGCGTCGCCGTCGCAGCACAAGAAAGTGCCATCGGCGAAAATCTTCGTTCCGCCAACGAAAACTTCATCCGGACTTTCGTTCCGCAGCAATCGGAGATTGCCGATCGGCGTGTCGCTATACGCTTCGCTCAGCCGCGCGCGCCGGTAGATCAGGAAATCGGCCAGCCAGCCAGCGCGGATTGCGCCAAGGCGCCGCAGGCCGATCGCTTCTGCACCCGATACCGTCAACATTCGGAACACGTCCCGCGCGCCCGGCTTTTCCGTCAAGTCGTGTACGCCATGGTGGTACAGGCAGAACATCGCGTCATTCGTCAGGCGGTTTTCCGGATTCACCATCGCAGCGTCGGTCCCGAGACCGACGTGCTGGCCATCGAGAAATTTCCTGACCGGCATCCGGCCCGCACCGACAAAGCTGTTGCTGATCGGGCAATGAATCAGGTTCGCTCTCGTCCGTTGCAAGATCTCGATGTCGGAGTCGTCCACACTACTGGCATGTACCAGTGTGGCGTGTTCGTCCAGCACACCCAGCGATTCGAGATGGTGAAGCGCACGGGTGCCGCGCACCTCCCTGAACGATGCGACCTGTGTGGGTCCTTCGTGGATGTGCATTGCGAACTTCTTGCCAGAGCGCTTCGCGACCGCATGCAACTGTCGCACAAGGTCATCGCTTGCAGACAACTCGGAGGCGGTCGCAGGCGATAAGTGGGTCCGTGAAGATTCGTACCCTGCAACGGACCGCTCGTATCTGCTCAGGATTTCGTCGATTCCATATGCGGCCGGCTTGCTACCGGTGCCCAGCCACTGGTCACTCTGGCAGAACTGAATCGACGCGCGTACCCCCACTGCCTCGCAAGCGTGCGCATCGGTCTCGAAGCGGCTCGTAAAGATCCCAAAGCTCGTCACCCCCGCCCGCACATTACGCAGGATGCTGTACAGTGCCGACGTCCGTTGAGTTTGCTCGCTCTCGAGCGCGTTGTTTTTATGTACGGTGTCCAGCACGAGCTGGATCGGCGAAAAATCGTGCAGGTCGCCGTAGAGTTCCTTGCTCGGATGCAGATGTGCGTTGACCAACCCGGGAAACATCAGGCAGCCCGCGCCGTCGATCACCTGGTTTCCGGTGCGCGGTCCTTCCCCTGGGGGATAGATGTCACGAATCACGCCTTCGCCGATGAGGATGTCGGCCTTCACGCGCCCGCAGGTTTCGGGTTCGAAGTATTCGATGTTTGCGTACAGAACATCATCGCTCATGGCAACACACGCTCCGCGTTGTCGACATGCAGAGACGAACCGAGCGCACAGCGTATGGCAGTCTCGAACTCCATGGTCCGATCATAGAGTCCGCGAGTGAGGAATCCATTTGTTCCGAGCACATCGATCCAGCTATCGCCGTCCGCGTCCAGCGTATCCTTCACGTACGTCGACAATCGAGCACCGGCAGGCATGGCGTCGATCAGCCCGGTCGGAAGCATGACTTTTCCGCTGCATCCATAGGTTGGTCGCGTCCGCCCCGTCTTGAGAACCGCCGCCCAACCGTAGACGAAGTCACCGAATGCGGTCCGTTCGACCAGCCCTTCGAGCGCAACCCAATAGTCGACGGCTTCTTTGCACGACGACTGCATTGCGGCGAGTCGGTTCGCACATCCCCGGATTGCCTCGACGTCGCTGGCTGGCGTTTCGGACACGCCCGATTCAGCTGCGATGGCGACAATTCGGTACGATCCGAAAACCGCGTCCGCCACGCCGCGAAGTGCGTTGATCTTCGCCGCGTTCTCCGATGCAATCGCGATCACTGTTGTTTCATTCGGCATTGTCGTAGATCCATTTCATGATGTCCGTCTTCGCCGATCCCTTGTAGATGTCGTCAAGCGTTTCGCTGGCAGAAAGGATCAGCGGCATTACCTCCGATTCGCCGCGCCCGTCGATCGCGTCTTTGGCTTTCGACATCGTATGGTCGTAGATCTGGGTAAACGTGGTCTTCATGATCGTCGATCCCAGTTTGAGCTGATTGCACCCGCGCGACACGAGATCGCTGTAGATCAGCTCATGTATGAACGAGAAGAAGCCCATGTCATACGGCAAACCGGTAATGACGTCCGTGCTGCGTGAAATCGTTTCGCAATACAGATGATTTTCTCGAATGAAAAACTGCATCCCGATCGTGCAAGGAAAGTCCTTTGTGTCCGATTTGTGATAGTTCTGGTTGATGTTGATGATTGCGCGGCGGGAATCCTGGTTCGCAGTGAGCATGCTGACGATCCAGTTGTACTGGTTACCGTATTTCTCGACGGGCTCGTAGAATACGTAATAGCCGTAGTTCGAGTTGACGTTGCCATCCTTGTCCATCAAGGTCATCCAGAATTTCGATGCATTGGCTAGTCCGCTCTCTGCCTTGAGACTGCCGCTGAAGTATGCGATCAGCTCGCGACAAAAGTACTTCTTTGCCCCGTTGCGAAGCGAATGGACGCGATTGCGCGGATTGTTCAGGACATAGTTGACGCCGTAAGCCTGGGTCGCGTCTCCGGCCCGCGACTTGATGGGCCGCCCTTCCTGGACGATGTTGCGAATGCCTTGCCTCACCAGATCATCGACAGTGTCGCCGTAGATGTTGGTGAATCCATGATGGACGTCGGCCCTCGGATTGGTTTTCAGAAGTAAATTTTCCATGATTATTTTTGAATGGTTAAATTTCGACTTCCCGACTTCTACAAACGGAACTACAACAGCAATCAGCTCTCACCCCAACGGGGAAGCGGTGGACTCCATTGCTTCAGCCCGACCAACAGCTCTGCGTTGCTGTTGATCCGCATCAAGAGCTTTCCTTCAAGCGCATTGGCAAATCCTGCGTCTACGACATGGGCGACCAGATCCAGCAGACGATCCCAATAGTGGTTGACGTTCAGCAGGAAGATCGGCTTCTTGTGATTTCCAAGGATCAGGTTCGACAGAACCTCGATGGTTTCTTCGATCGTTCCGATGCCACCGGGCAGCGCGACGAAGCAGTTGCCCAGATCCTCCATCAGCTTCTTGCGTGTTGCCATCGAATCGACAATGTGCAGGGTGCTCAATGATGTATGGGAAATCTCCGCGCTGGTCAGCGCTCGCGGGATGACACCCGTGACCTTGCCCCCGGCGGTCAGTGCCGCCTTGGCCACCACGCCCATCAAGCCGACCTTTCCGCCGCCATACACAATCTCCGCGCCTGACGACACCACGTCCGTAATGAACCGCTCCGCCTCGCGGGAGAACGCCGGACTGGCGCCAAACGACGATCCTGCGTAGACGGTTACTCTGAAACCGGTGGGATACCGATCGATTGTCATTAGCTATCCTGATTAGCTGCTTGTGTCGAGCATCTGCATGGTTGGCCGATGCTTTTTTCTGGGGACTACGAGACGCTTGGTGAAACAGGACGCAGGTCGTGTTGGATACCTTCGATCGCACGGATGCAAAGCACGATTTGGGGCGACACGACTGTTACTTGACACACATCGAAAGCGAAGAGGGTGCGGGTCGCCAAAAAACATGGCATCTCGCGCAACACAAACATCGCATGGAAAGGCATTTTAGACGGCGAGAATCGCGTGTCAAGGGTTTTTATAGAAAACAACCTCACATGTTATGCAATATTAGCGAGGGAAGAGGTGCCAGCATGGCGTTTATGGTATGAAACGCGATGTTTTGTGCTCGTGATAGCGTCCCCGGAGGCCGGTCATGCGTGTAATACTTAGCGTGGATCGCAACGTTCACACTGCCAGCCTGCGGCGCCCCTCTGCCGGGCGGCCCGTAACACCGGCACGCCTCGACTCATCATCCACTATTGAAAATGGAAAGTTCTGAACACGACGTCAGCGCGGCTCTGATCGCCCAACGGATCAGGGAAATTCTGACAAAGAACGGCATCGGCAGACGTCAACACGCTGGCACCATCAGTCGGATCCTGAACCTGAGTTTCTCGCAGGCTCATCGAAAGCTGAAAGGCCAGAGCCCCTGGGCGATTCACCAGGTCAATCAGATTACCGCGGAGTTCGGCGAGGACGTCGGCCAACTGTTTGGCGAGTCTCAAGCAGACTCTGCCCCCGTGGAGGGAGACCCAACCGCCGCGTCGCTCGTTATCGGTAACACAGCGATTCCGTGCCAAGCGCATATCGGCCTGGCCTTGTCTGCGGACCAGCGCGGCGATCTGGTCGCACTGGAAACCGACGGTCGTTGGTTCATCCATACAGCAGACAATGCACCTGACGGTCAACTGCACAGCGTGCGCCTGGTCACGATCAGGCCAACTGTCGAGGAGATCCGCCGCTTAAGCATCGCGATTCTCGACGACTCGGCCGAGGCGGCCGACGAGTTATCCAAGTACTTGCGCAATCAGGGTTTCAACACGCAGGCCTATTACGATATCCAGTCCTTCAACGATGCGGTCCGCGATCAGATGTTCGACGGTTTCGTCGTGGACTGGATCATCGGTCAGGACACCTCGGAGAGCTGCATGACGAAGATAAGGCAATCCGAGAATCCCGATGCTCCTATTCTTGTGCTGACCGGACAACTCAACACCTCGGAGCGCGAGTCGCAAATCGCTCGCGCAATGCGGACCTTCGACATCCTCGGGCCCTATGAGAAACCGATCAGGCTATCGGTAATCAAGGCTGCATTCGATCGTTACTTCAATCGCTGACGGATGTCAGGCGCACCAGCGTGCGCAACAGTACCTCCCGGCGGACCGGCTTCATCAGATAGTCATCGAACAATGCCGTCTGTTCCTTCGTCAGCAACTCGGGCGCGTGCGCACTGACGCCGATTACCGGAATCCGGTGGTTCGGGCCGCGTGTCAGACGTAATTCACGTACGACCGAGATGCCATCGCGCTCGGGCATGTTCAAGTCGAGCATGAGCGCGTCGTACGGGCGCCTCATGAGCTTCTGTATCGCCCGTTCCGCCGACTCGCATGGCTCGTGCGTACAGCCGATCTGATCCAGTAGCGACGCGAATGCCCTGAGTGCTGAAGGATTGTCGTCGACAACCAGCACGTGAGGAGGCGACGCGAACGTAGACGGTTCGGGCGATTCCTGTCGGCCCGGCACCGGTAGCAACGCATTGTCGCCACGGGACACTTTCACGGGCAGGTTCACTGTGAATGCACTGCCTCGGCCAACTTCACTCTTCACGCGAATCTCGCCACCGAACAGGTCGACCAACCCCTTCACGACGGACAGTCCCATGCCCGCGCCGTCATGAATGTTCGACTGTCGCTGACCGATCTGTGTAAATGGCTGAAAAATAAATTCAAGCTTGTCCGCAGGGATGCCGGCGCCCGTATCCTCAACCTTCAGAATCAGACGTCCGGCGCTTCCGGCAGACTGTAGCTCGCACGACAGCTTGACGTCCCCATCCCTGGTGTTCTTGATCGCGTTCGACAGCAGGTTCGTCATGATCTGCCGGATCCTGACCGCATCCGAATACAGATAGACGCCGTCCAGCCCCTGACTTTCGCAGATCAGCCTGACTGGCTTCTTGCCAATCAGCGCGACCGCCTCGGAACCCGTTGCACGAAGGATCGGTTCAAGTTCGAAATCGCTGTTTCGCAATTCGAGCTTTCCGCTGTCGAGCCGGGCATAGTCCGCAAGATCGCGCATCTGCGATTCGATCTGATCTACGGCAAGCTCCAGGCGCTTGATGGTGTCGGTATGCTCGAGTCCGATCCTCGATCCGGCGATCACATCGATCGCGGACATGATGCTCTGCAGCGGTGTTCTGAGTTCGTGGCCAATCGCGCCCAGGAAGGCGTTCTTGGCCCGAATCGCCTCGCCCGCAGCAGCAGTCGCCCGGCGCTCCGCGTCCAGCGCACGCGCTTGTTGCCGGATCGTCTTCATTTGCTGCCTGATGTTGAAGATCGTGACGAGTCCGATAATCGCGGCCGACATGATAATGATCGATACACCGATCAGGATAATCTGACGATTCAACAGGAACATCTGGTAGGTGCGATCGCGTTGCTTCGCCTCGGCATGCGCGGCGAGCGTCGACAGGTTCCGTGCCTCGAGCCGCACCCGCCGTATCTTCAGTGCCGCCGCCTCCAGTTGCACCGAAGGGACCTTGGGCCGAGCCAGAATTTGCTCCACGTCCGAGAACAACGCTCGGATCCGGTCCACCTGTTCCGCGTAGCCCGGTTCCACATAAAGTAACCGGGTAGATTCCGAGTGATTCGATAGAACAAAGAACTTTGACTCAAGGATCTTGAATTCCGTCGTCACATCCTTGCACTGGCTCAGGCAACCCCAATCCTTCCTGTCGAGAAGCAATTCAAAGTCGGCAAGACGGGATTCGAACTGTGCTGTGGATGATGCGTAATTTTCCTGCGTCCCGACGAGCGAGAGGAAATTTCGCTCGGAGAACAGGTTGTTGTAGCAATAGACGGCAGACGACATTGCCGCCAACATCAGGAGCGTCAGCACCAGAAAGTAGCCGTACACGCCGCTCGCACGCGGCAATTTGTCCAATTTCATTTCACGATGATTTTGTATATTTGCCAGATGAATCGTGTACTGTACAGCGGGCCACTCAACTCCCCCCCACCCGTGTCTCTAGGATAAACAATAAAGAATGGCCCGAAATTCTCTATGGAAAGATATTTGCCGTTCATTTTGTAGGCAAGAATGGCGCCATATTTTTCAAAATCCGATATTGGAATATCTCCATAGTAGTCATCCAGCGTGTATGCAGTGATATATTTCCCCTTGCCGCCGACTTTCTTCAAGATATCCAGTACCGAAACACCTTCAAACAGACTGACTGGCGTCCAAGCCGTGGACGTTCGGATCGTCCTGACAGGAAGTCGCATCAGATCGGCTTCCGTAAATACATATTCCTTGGCCTCGGGGTCGGTAAAATTACTGATATCCCCCGATATTGTTAAGTTGTAGCAATACCCACTGTTACACCAAGCCATCGACCACATTGCCATTACCACAAAAGCGCTTTTCATTTTATCACCTGCCATCTCCAAAAAATGACGTTTGTTTGGTGAAATGCAATTCTTTTTATTTAGTCAAACCTGCAAAAACATGAGACGCCCGTCATACCGAACTCGATTGTGACTAGGAACTGTCACACCCGGAGTCGCGAGATCAATGTCAGCGGTGAGCCAGCACGAGTGAAGCGAACGTATGAAGCATACCGTAGCCAACGATAGCACGGGTGATGCGGTTGATCGCCATGTCGAGGCGAGAGCGTTGCGGTGCGTTATTGCAGCAGGTAACACCGATGAGTCCGTGTTTCTCGCACATAAGTCTCAGAGCGACGCTTTATTAGCTCGAAGGGACTGACATCCAACACCGCTCTATCTTGATCGTCTCGATAGCAAGAAGTAGCAAAGTAACGAATCTCACAAAATTTACGTCACCAAGAAGTGAGAATGTCAGTCCATTCGGGGAGAAGATAGACAGTACGTCCGAATGCAAATCCTCCGGCAGGTGCAACTTCTTCTGAGAATCTCGGGCGGCGTCGAGCAATGACGTCGCATCTGCATCGCTGAGTCCAAGTGCCAGGGCAACCGTCTTACCTCGAAGTCGGACTCACTTTTTTTGAAGATTTTTTGAAGAATGACGCAGATCCAGCCATCAGCCCGTATGATGTTACTTTTTTCTTCAAAAGCAACATATCGGGACCTCGGACAGCCGTTTCGAATAGGATCCCGCCATACGTCGACGCTTTGGAACGACGAGTACATCGAATCTCCAAGCAAGACCAATCTCGGCTATACGTCCGAGTCTTGCGCACGTATCCGAAGTGAAGTGGTGGTCGAGCGCTCTCAACGCGGCAACAAAGATATGACGTCGCCGATCGAACATTGTGTCGAAAACATCTTCCGAGAAATATCGACCCGCGATTCATTACAAGGCGACGCAGATCGCATCCTTGGTTCGTAAAATGTCGCCTTTTATTCAAAGACAACATATTGAGACTGCGGACATCTTTTCCGAGAGACAACACAAACACACGCACTGTCGCCGGCCCTAACCCTCCCCGTACCGGCAATCGTCAATCAAACTGTATCGGTACTGTACCGACAACCGTCGCTAAACTGACCTCCATCCCAGTCTCGAACCGAATGGAGAATCCGCGATGGAATTCCTCACCCTGAGCGCGCTGCCCGCCGGCATGCTGTTCGCGCTCGTCACGTCGATCACGCCCGGCCCGAACAACACGATGCTGCTCGCATCCGGCGTGAATTTCGGTTTCCGCCGCACGATGCCGCACCTGATCGGCATCAGCATCGGCGTCGCGATCCTGATGCTCTGCGTCGGCTTCGGCCTCGGCGAAGCGTTCAAGCGCATGCCGCTGCTGTACACGATCCTCGAAGCCGCGAGCGTCGCGTACCTGCTCTACCTCACGTGGCGCATCGGCACGTCGGGCGAAGTGAAGGCGCACGGCGGCAAGCCGCGGCCGATGACGTTCATCGAAGCCGCCGCGTTCCAGTGGGTCAACCCGAAAGCCTGGATGATGGTGCTGACCGCCGCGACGACAGTCCGCCTGTCCGCCGACTACGGCATGAACGCCGCGTGGATGGCCGTCGTGTTCATCCTGATCGGCTTTCCGTGCATCTGCCTGTGGGCCGCGTTCGGCCTCGGCCTGCGCCGCTTCCTGTCGAACCAACGCGCGTTGCGCATCTTCAACGTGACGATGGCCGTGCTGCTGATCCTGTCGCTGTATCCGCTCATCGCGCACCTGCTGCCGCAGTGAGCGCTCACAGCGCGCCCGTTGAGATTCATGTGATGCAGGCGTACCCTTTCGGTACGGGCGCGCGCAGCCGCTTCGCGGTCGCGCCGCTGCTGCCGGGAGAAAGCCGATGAAACCCATGCTGAGGACGGGCGAGCACATCGAGGGGATGCACTGGATCGCCGAGTATCGCCCGCTCACGCACGACATCCGCGTGCTGCGCGAGAACATCGAAGTCGGCACTTACTGCGCGCCGCCCACGCTGTTCGGCGAAGAGGAAGAGATGGGCGCCGCGAACCTCGCCGATCATCGCGGCCGGGAGGCCGCGCTGCGCGCGTATCTGCGCAACTTCGTCAAGGAACACGACGCGGAGGAATAGCGGCGCGATAGGCGCCGTTCGCAAAGGGCCAGCGCATCGCACCGGCCCGCGCTTCGCTCAATGCCCGAGCGATTCGATCTTGCCTGCCGGCTGCGCGACGCCATGCGGCCGCGCCATCTGCTTGATCAGCAGCGCGATGCACGCGAGCACGCCCGCGACGGCGATCGTCGCGAACACACCCGCGAACGTGAAGTGCCGGCGCGTCAGTTCGGCGACGAGGAACGACCCGGCGATCCCGCCGAAGCGGCCAACGCCGAGCATCCACGCGACACCGGTGCCGCGCCCCTCGGTCGGATAGAACGCGGCGGCAAGCGCCGGCATCGACGATTGCGCGGTGTTCATCAGCACGCCGGCCACGAACACGACCAGCACGAGCAGCCCGACATTGCCGGCCGCCTGCCCGATCGCATACACGCTCACCGCCGTCAGTGCATAGCACACGGCAATCACGCGGTTCGCGTTGAAGCGATCCATCAGCACGCCGCACAGCACGGCGCCCACGCCGCCGAGCGGGAACAGCGCCGAGATCAGCGTCGCGCTCTTCGGCGTCAGGCCGGCATCCTTCAGCAGGATCGGCATCCAGTTGATCGACGCGTAGAAGATCACGAGGCCCATGAAGTACGCGATCCACAGCATCACGGAGCCGACGATGTACGAGCGCGACAGCACGACGCCGAGCCCCTTGCCGCCCGTCTGCGGCGCGGCCTCGGTCATCGCGAACGAGCCGGCATTCAGCGCGTCGCGCGAGATGCGCGCGAGCGTTGCGCGGATCTTGTCGACGGCCTGGCCGCTCGCGACCATGAAACGCACCGATTCAGGCATCTTCAGCAGCAACAGCACGCCGAGCAGCAGCGGCGTCACGCCGCCGAGCATCAGCACGCTGCGCCAGCCGAAATGCGGAATCATCCACGCGGCCAGGAAACCGCCGAACGCGGCACCGAGCGGGAAGCCGCAGAACATCAGGTTGATCACGGTCGCGCGGCGCTTGTCCGGACAGAATTCGCCCATCATCGTGACCGCGTTCGGCATCGCCGCGCCGAGCCCGACGCCGGTGACGAAGCGCAGGATCGTCAGGTGTCCGATGGTCGTCGAGAACGCGGACACGAAACACGCGACGCCGAACAAGAATACCGAGCCGAGCAGCAGCGAACGACGCCCGAGCCGGTCGGACAACGGGCCCGACACGAGCGCGCCGCACGCGAGGCCGAACAGCGCGGCGCTCAGCACGGGTGCGAGATCGGGCTTGGTCAGGTTCCATTCGCCGAGCAGCGACGGCGCGATGAAGCCGATCGCGGCCGTATCGAAGCCGTCGAGCAGCACGATCACGAAACACATGAGGAACACGAGCCATTGAAAGCCGCCGAACGGCTGCTCGTTGATGAAGGTCTGGACATCGACCGTGGTTGCGCGATTCATCGCGAGTCTCCTGTGTCGACCGGAGTTGGCGCTTCAGCGCTTACTCCGGTCCCATGCAACGCTAATATATGTATGAGCAATACGGCATGGCTGCCGCGCCCTTCCTTTGTTCGCCCACCGGCCATCCGGTGTGCCGCGCGCCGATACTCTGCCGGCGCGTTCATCGCTCCCGTCGTCGACGGCCCGCTTGCGACGGCGGGCCACGCGATCGGTTGCGGTCGCACTCAGCCGACCGCTCCTGACCGGCCGTCTTACGCGGCCGCGTCCTGCTCCTTGAAGATCTTGTCCGCGAGATGGAACGCGGAATTCGCGGCCGGCACGCCGCAATAGATCGCGGTCTGCAGCAGCACTTCCTTGATCTCGTCGCGCGTCACGCCGTTGTTGCGCGCGGCGCGCAGATGCAGCGCCAATTCCTCGCCGCGGTTCAGCGCAACCATCATCGCGATGGTCAGCAGGCTGCGCGTATGGCGCGGCAGGCCGTCGCGCGTCCAGATCTCGCCCCATGCATAGCGCGTGATCAGGTTCTGGAATTCGTCGGTCACCTCGGTGCGGTTCTCGAGCGAACGGTCGACGTGCGCATCGCCGAGCACCGCGCGGCGCACCTTCATCCCTGCTTCGTAACGTTCCTGGTCGTCCATCGTCGGTGCCTCACGCAGTCAGGAAATCGAGCAGCGCGCGGTTGAAACCGCCGGTGCACTCGATGTTCGAAATGTGCGCGGCGTCGAATTCGACGTGAAGCGCACCGGGAATCGCGGCAGCCAGCGCGCGGCCCTGGTCGGGCGGCGTCGACATGTCTTTCGCGCCGGTCACGACGAGCACCGGCAGCGTAATGCCTTTCACCTCTTCGCGCAGGTCGGCCGCGTTCAGCGCGTCGCAGTTCGCCGCGTAGCCGTCCTTGTCGATATGCACGAAGGTGTCGCGGATCGCGTCGAACAGGCGCGGCTCGCGTTCGACGAACGCATCGGTGAACCAGCGCGGCAGCACGGCGTCGGCAAGCGCGGCCATCCCTTCGGCGCGCGCCTTCTGCGCGCGCGGCGCCCACACTTCCGGCGAGCCGATCTTTGCAGCCGTGTTCGACAGCACCGCGCGAACGATGCGCGAAGGGTAGCGCGCGGCCAGCGCGGCGCCCGTCAGCCCGCCCATCGAGATCCCGCAGAAATGCGCGCGCGCGATGCCGACGTGGTCGAGCAGGCCGATCACGTCGCCGGCAAGCTGGTCGATCGTGTACGAGCCGGCCGGCGCGTCGGAATGGCCGTGGCCGCGCGTGTCGTAGCGCAGGATGTTGAAGTGCTGCGTGAGCGGACGGATCTGCGGCGCCCACATCTGCAGGTCGGCGCCGAGCGAGTTCGAGAAGACGAGCCACGGCGCGTCGTCGCGCGCGGCACGGTCGATCCGGTAATGCAGTTTCACGCCGTTGACAGTGGCGAAAGGCATCAATGTTCTCCTGGTTGGGTCGTGCCCGCATGCAGCGCGAGCACGGCGTCGACATAGGCCTGCGCCTCGCCGACGTAATGTGCGGGATCGAGCAGCCGCGCGAGCGCGTCGCGCGACAGGTGGGCCGACACGGTCGCATCGGCGGCGAGCACGTCGAACAGCGTCGCGCCGGTGCGCACGGCTTCCTTCGACGCATGCTCGACGACGTGGTGCGCATCGAGCCGGCCGATCCGGTCGCCGAGCGCGAGCATCACGGCTTCGCCGAGGATCAGCCCGTGCGTCAGGTCGAGATTCGCGGCAAGGCGTTCGGTGTTGACGTCGAGGCCCGCGACGATCTGCGCGATCTGCGCGAGCGCGCCGCCCGTCAGGCGCGCGAGGTCGGGCAACGCATCCCATTCGGCCTGCCAGCCGCCGAGCGCGCGCTCGTGCTCCTGGACCATCCCCGCGAACACGGTCGCGACGAGGTTCGGCGCGCGTACGGCGGCGGTCAGCACGGCCGCGCAGCCGACCGGGTTGCGCTTGTGCGGCATCGTCGACGAGCCGCCCTTGCCGGCGGCGGCCGGCTCGCCGAGTTCGCCGACTTCGGTCTGCATCTGCAGCGACACGTCGCGCGCGATCTTGCCGAGCGTACCGGTCAGCATCCCGAAGCATGATGCGGCTTCCGCGATGCGGTCGCGCTGCGTATGCCACGGCACGGCCGGCACGGCGAGCTTCAGGTCGGCCGCGAGTGCGGCCGTAACGCCACGCGCGTGCTCGCGCAGGCTCGCGAGCGTGCCGGCCGCGCCGCCGAATTGCAGCACCAGCACGCGTTCGCGCAATTCGGCGAAGCGCGCGCGATGGCGCAGCAGCGCATCGAGCCATTGGGCGAATTTCAGGCCGAGCGTGATCGGCAGCGCCTGCTGCAGCCAGGTGCGGCCGATCATCGGCGTCGCGCGATGCGCGTGCGTGAGCGCCGCGAGCGATGCGCATGCTTCATCGAGCATCGGCTCGATCACGTCGAGCGTGTCGCGCAACTGCAGCACGGTAGCGGTATCGATGATGTCCTGGCTCGTCGCGCCCCAGTGCACGAATTTCGCGGCCTCGGGGTCGTCGGCCTTCACTTGCGCGGTGAGCTGCTTGACGAGCGGAATCGCGAGATTGCCGCCGAGCGCCGCGCCGTGCGCGAGCGCGTTGGCGTCGAGTCGGCTTGCGTCGCATGCGCGTTCGATCGGCGCGACCGCGGCGGCGGGAATCACCTGCCGCGCGGCGAGCGCGCGCGCGAGCGCGGCCTCGACGTCGAGCATCCGCTGGATCGTCGCGCGCGGCGACCAGATCCGGTTGAGCGGCTCGGTGCCGCAGATGAGGGAGGTCAGGCGGGCGCTGTCTTCGAGCATGGCATCAGATTGGGTAAACGGCGTGCGCCTATTGTCCACCCAAGCGTGCCGGCGTGCGCTCGATCGCGCGCGCCGGCACGCCTGCGGTTCAGGCGGCGGCCTTTTGCGTCGCGTCGATCAGCGGCACGCCGGTCAGCTTCTGCAGTTCGTCGAACGACAGGTCGGTGAAGATCTCGCTCACCGCGAGGCCGTCGGCCGTCACGTCGAGCACGGCGAGATCCGTGTAGATGCGGCTCACGCATTGCACGCCGGTGACCGGATACGAGCATTGCGCGACGATCTTGCTCTCGCCCTGCTTCGTCAGGTGCTCCATCATCACGAACACCTGCTTCGCGCCGATCGCGAGGTCCATCGCGCCGCCGACGGCCGGAATCGCATCGGGCGCGCCCGTATGCCAGTTCGCGAGATCGCCGTTCGCGGACACCTGGAACGCGCCGAGCACGCAGTAGTCGAGGTGGCCGCCGCGCATCATGGCGAACGAATCGGCGTGGTGGAAATACGCGCCGCCGGTGAGCAGCGTCACGTGCTGCTTGCCGGCGTTGATCAGTTCGTCGTCTTCTGCGCCGGCCGCGGGCGCGGGGCCCATGCCGAGCAGGCCGTTCTCGCTGTGCAGGAAGATTTCCTTGCTCGGGTCGAGGTGGTTCGCCACCAGCGTCGGCACGCCGATGCCGAGGTTCACGTATGCGCCTTCGGGGATGTCCTGCGCGACGCGCTTGGCCATTTCATCGCGGGTCAGTCGTTTCATCTGGATCTCCTTAGGCGGCGGCTTGCGATGCAGCGTGTTCGGCGGCCAGCTCGGCCGCATGAGCGGCCTGCGGCACCTCGACGATGCGCTGAACGAAAATGCCCGGCGTCACGATGTGTTCCGGGTTCAACGCGCCGAGCGGCACGACTTCCGACACCTGCACGATCGCGACCTTCGCGGCGCTGGCCATGATCGGCCCGAAGTTGCGCGCGGTCTTGCGATACACGAGATTGCCCCAGCGATCGCCCTTGTACGCCTTCACGAGCGCGAAATCGGCGTGGATCGGCGTCTCGAACACATACGGCTTGCCGTCGATCACGCGCGTTTCCTTGCCTTCCGCGAGCTTGGTGCCATAACCCGTCGGCGTGAAGAAGCCGCCGATGCCGGCGCCCGCCGCGCGGATGCGCTCCGCGAGGTTGCCCTGCGGCACGAGCTCCAGCTCGATCTCGCCCGCGCGGTACAGCGCGTCGAACACCTGCGAGTCGCTCTGGCGCGGGAACGAGCAGATGATCTTGCGCACCTGTTTCGCCTTGAGCAGCGCCGCCAGGCCCGTCTCGCCGTTGCCCGCGTTGTTGTTGACGATCGTCAGGTCGCGCGCACCCTGTTCGATCAGCGCGTCGATCAGCTCGGACGGCATGCCGGCCGTGCCGAAGCCGCCGATCATGATTGTCGCGCCATCGTGGATGTCGGCCACCGCCGACTGAAGCGATTCGAAAATCTTGTTGACCATGTCTCTTCCTGATACGAACCCGCGGCACGATGCGCGGCCTGTCGAGGGGACACGCGCGTGCCGCGTGCCGCGCCGGGGCCGATCTCGATCCCGGCATTTGTTCGCTATTCGAACCTAGATTCGATTAGCGAACGATGGCCGATCATAGAGTCGTGCACAGCGCATTGTCAAGGCGGGTTGCCTCGGGGGTCGCTGCGTCGTCGAACGGCAGCCCGACGTAGTTTTCGGCGAGCGACTGCGCGGCGGCCCGCGAGCGCGTCACGTATTTCAGCTCGGCAAACTTCAGGCGATTGACGAACGGCGAATCCTCCGGCGACGAATGCAGCATGTTCGTCATGAAGTACGAGAAGTGCTCGGCGCGCCACACGCGCTCGAGGCAGGTCGCGGTATACGTGTCGAGCGGCGTCGCGTCGCCCGTCCGGTAACGTGCGCCGAGCGCACGGGACAGCGCGCGGACGTCGGCCACCGCGAGGTTCATCCCCTTCGCGCCGGTCGGCGGCACGATGTGCGCGGCGTCGCCGGCGAGGAACAGCCGGCCGTGCTGCATCGTCTCCGACACGAAGCTGCGCATCGGCGTCACGCTCTTCTGCGTGATCCGGCCCTCGGTCGGCGTCCAGCCCGTGTCGTTCGAGAAGCGCGTGTGCAGTTCGTCCCAGATCCGCGCGTCGGACCATTCGGCGAGGTTTTCGTCGGGCTTGCACTGCAGGTACAGGCGCGTGACCGTCGGCGAGCGCATCGAGAACAGCGCGAAGCCGTTGTCGTGATGCGCGTACACGAGTTCGTCCAGCGACGGCGCCGCGTCGGCGAGGATGCCGAGCCACGCGAACGGGTAGACGCGCTCGAACGTGTTCAGCCGCTCGGCCGGGATCGTCTGGCGCGCGATGCCGTGGAAGCCGTCGCAGCCGGCGATGTAGTCGCAGTCGATGCGGTCCGCGCGGCCGTCCGCATGCTTGAACGTGACGAACGGGTGCTCGCCTTCGACGTCGTGCAGCGCGACGTCGCTGACTTCGAAATGCATCTGGTGGCCATGCTCGACGCCGGCCGCGATCAGGTCGCGCACGACTTCATGCTGGCTGTAGACGGTGATCGCGCGCCCGCCGGTCAGCTCGGACAGGTCGATGCGATGGCGCTGCCCGGAGAACAGCAGCTCGATGCCGTGATGCTCGAGCCCTTCGCGGCGCATCCGGTCGCCGAGGCCGGCGTCGTTCAGCGTATCGACCGTGCCCTGCTCCAGCACGCCGGCACGGATGCGGTTCTCGCAGTATTCGCGCGAACGCGCTTCGACGAGGATGGAATCGACGCCTTGCAGGCGCAGCAGATGGGACAGCAGAAGGCCGGACGGACCGGCGCCGATGATCGCGACTTGGGTGCGCATTGTTCGTCTCCAGAACATTAATTCGAATCGTGGAACACATTTGAGCGCTTTCCCGACTATGCGGCAACGCGATTCAGGAGATATGTTGTATACGTTTTGGAGATACCGGCCCCGGCGATGGAAACGCTCGATCTGAACCTGATTCCCTACCTCGTCGCGCTCGACGACACGCGCAACGTGAGTCGCGCGGGCGACCTGCTCGGCGTGAGCCAGCCGCGCGTGAGCACGGCGCTCGGCCGGCTGCGCGAATACTTCGGCGATCCGCTGTTCGTACGCACGTCGCGCGGCATGGAGCCGACGCCGCGCGCGCTCGCGCTGCTGCCGGCCGCACGCGACGCGCTCGCGCAGATCGAGCGCGGCCTCGTCGCGCCGCACGACTTCGACCCGGCCGCGAGCACGCATACGTTCTCGATCGCGCTGTCGGACGTCGGCGAGATCGTGTTCCTGCCGAAGCTGCTGCAGGCGTTCGCGACACGCGCGCCGCACGCGAACCTGCGTTCGGTCTCGCTCGCGCACGACGAAGTCGGCCGCGGCCTGGAAGCCGGGTCGATCGATCTCGCGGTCGGCTACTTCCCCGACCTGGACGGCAACAACTTCTTCCAGCAACGGTTGTTCACGCACCGGTTCGTCTGCCTGATGCGGCGCGGCCATCCGCTCGAACAGGCGCCGCCGTTCACGGTCGAGCAGTTCCTCGCGTGCGGGCACGCGGTGGTGCGCGCCGAAGGGCGCAGCCAGGAAGTGCTCGAGAAATACCTGGCGAAGCAGCGCATGCAGCGCCGCGCGGTGCTCGAGACGCCGCACTTCATGAGCCTGCCGTTCATCCTGAGCCGCACCGACCTGATCGCGACGGTGCCGCATGCGATCGGCTATGCGTATGCGGCCGAGCATGCGTTCATCGTGCCCGTCGAGCCGCCGCTCGCGCTGCCGCGCTTCGACCTGAAGCAGCACTGGCACCGCAAGTACCACAACGATCCACGCACCGCGTGGCTGCGCAGCGTGGTCGCGTCGCTGTTCAACGACGAGCAGGACGAATGGCCGAAGTGAGCGCACGCACGACCCGCGAAAGCATGAAACAATTGGCGGATATCGGCCGCCGCAGGCGGCCTTCGATGGAGCCACTACATGGGTAAAAAATCCGCGCGGCCCGAGCCGGCCGCATCCCGGCCGAGCCGTGAAGAAGCCGAGGCCGCCGTCCGCGTGCTGTTGCGCTGGGCCGGCGACGATCCCGCACGCGAAGGCCTGGTCGACACGCCCGCGCGCGTCGTGCGCGCGTACGAGCAGTTCTTCGCCGGCTATGCGGTGGAGCCGCGCGACATCCTCGCGCGCACGTTCAGCGAAGTCGACGGCTACGACGAGATGATCGTGCTGAAGGACATCCGCTTCGAGAGCTACTGCGAGCACCACATGGTGCCGATCATCGGCCGCGCGCACGTCGCATATCTGCCGAACCATCGCGTAGTCGGCATCTCGAAGCTCGCGCGCCTCGTCGACGCGTTCGCGAAGCGCCTGCAGATCCAGGAAAAGATGACAGTGCAGATCGCCGATACGCTGTTCGACGTGCTGCAGCCGAAGGGCGTCGGCGTGATCCTCGAAGCCGCGCACCAGTGCATCTCGACGCGCGGCGTGCACAAGCCGGGCGTCGAGATGGTCACGTCGCGCATGCTCGGCACGTTCCGCACCGATCCGTCGACGCGGCGCGAATTCCTGTCGATCGTCGCCAATCCTTCTTCAGTCAACCTGACGAATACGTAATGGAGTCGACGAAGCAAACGGCGCACGCGCCCGTCGTGCTCGTGACCGGCGCCGCGCGCCGGGCCGGGCGCGCGTTCGCCGAGTATTTCGCCGCGCACGGCTATCGCACCGCGGTGCACTACGACCGTTCGGCCGATGCTGCAAACGCGGCGGCCCGTGCGATCGCCGAACGCGGGCACGATTCGATCGCGCTGCAGGCCGACCTGTCGGATGCCGCGCAGATCGCCGCGCTGATCGACCAGGTGTATGCGCGCTTCGGGCGCCTCGACGTGCTCGTCAACAACGCGTCGGTGTTCTGGCAGGACCACTTCCCGAGCTTCGACCTCGCGGCATTCGACCAGGCGTGGGCCGTCAACTGCCGCGCGCCGATCCTGCTCACGCGCGCGTTCTACGAACGGGCGCGCGCCGCCGGCACGCAGGGTGTCGTCGTGAACGTGGTCGACCAGAAGATCAAGGAAAACTTTCACCGCGACCATTTCAGCTACACGGTCGCGAAGGCCGCGCTCGGCAACCTCACGCAGATGCTCGCGCTGTCGTGCGCGCCCGTGCTGCGCGTGAACGCGGTATTCCCGGGGCTGATGCTGCCGAGCGACGACCAGACGCAGGCCGACTTCGAACACGCGAGCCGCGCATCGACGCCGCTCGCGCGCATCGCGGGCCCCGACGACGTCGCGAGCGCGATCCTGCTGCTGACGGGCAACGCCTACAACGGCGTGGATTTCGTCGTAGATGCGGGGCAGAACCTGATCCGTGTAGACCAGGACGTGCTGTACAAGCACCGCTCGCCCGCCGGCAAGCACTGACGCACGCGCGGCGGCGGCCGGCGGCCGCGCGCCGCGTTACGGCTTCTCGGCGCTGCCGCCTTCGCGGGCCCTGGTCTGTGCGACGCTCGTGCCGGGCGGCACGCTGTGCGTAAGCCACACGTTGCCGCCGATCACCGAGCCGCGCCCGATCGTCACACGGCCGAGAATCGTCGCACCCGCATAGATCACCACGTCGTCCTCGACGATCGGGTGCCGTGCGTTGCCCTTGACCAGCGCGCCTTCGCCATCGGCAGGGAAGCTCTTCGCGCCGAGCGTGACGGCCTGGTACAGGCGCACGCGCTCGCCGATGATCGCCGTCTCGCCGATCACGACACCGGTGCCGTGGTCGATGAAGAAGCTCGGGCCGATCCGCGCGCCGGGGTGGATGTCGATGCCGGTGGCCGAGTGCGCGATTTCATTGATGAAGCGCGCGAGCAGCGGCACGCCGAGCTGATGCAGCGCGTGTGCGAGCCGGTGGTGCATCATCGCCAGCACGCCCGGATAGCACAGCAGGATCTCGGTGATGTGCTGCGCGGCCGGATCGCCCGCGTACGCGGCCTGGATGTCGCTGACGAGCAGCGCGCGGACCGCCGGCAACTGCCGGCCGAACTCGCGCGCGATCTCGAACGCGCGCTCGTCGAGTTCCGCGAACGGCGTGTCCGCATGCTCGGGCAGGAACGGCAGCGCGCGGCGAATCTGCTCGCACAGCACGCGCAGCGTGCTTTCGAGCGTGTGGCCGACGTAGTAGTCGACGCTTTCGTCGGTGAGATCCGGCGCGCCGTAATGCGTCGGAAACATCGACGCGCGCAGGCCCGTAACAATCTTGCAGATCGCATCGCGGGACGGCAGTTCGCGGATGCCGCGCGGATGGCGCGTGCGATGGAGTTCCTCGCGCGACTCGCGCAAGCCGGCGACGATTTCTTCGAGGCCCCACTGACGGACGGGTGATGTCGACATATGCAAATGCACGCGGCCGCGCTCGGTCGCACGGCCGCTAATAAAGTGACGGGTTCCGCAAGATTACCGCGTTTTTTGTCCGGGAGCGGCACACCGGGGATCGACCGGACGGCCGACGATGCCGGAAACGCGATGGCGTCAGATCACGATGCTGCTCGCGTCGATCCAGCGCACGGCCCAGTCGCGCGCGTGCGCAATCGCGGCGCCTTCGTCGTTGAATTGGAGCTCGGTCGGAAAAAAACGGTTCGCAACCAACTCCCCGTCGCTCGATCGGGAGATCACGACGTAGGGCTTGAACGAACCGTCACTGGCGCGCGCGGGCGCGCAATTCAACAGATAACCGCGGTGCGTGAAGGCAGTAGTCGCTTGCATGAATCCGCCACCTCTAGTCCCTTGCTTTGTTGTTCACTACCCATCTTTAAGGGTGCTGCGGCGCCCCGGCGCGGGCAGAGGCGGCGAGATTGCATCCCCTGTCGCCGCTTCGCAGGAAAAGAATCATACTCTGTAGAAAACGCGTCTTCTAGCTGAAATAAATCACGACAAATCAGTGCGCGTCGCACGACCGCGGCGATCGCCCGCGCGCCTCTTTCCCGTCTTACCCGGAACGGGACTTGCTTCGATCCGGAACGCTTCGCCGCCAGGAGAGCCGTGATGGAATCATCCGGTCAAACAGGTCATTTGCATCCGCACAGCGTCGAGCTCGACAACGACGACACCCACGACAGCACCGTCGACACCGACGGCAAGAACCGCGAGGCGTGGCTTCTCGCCGGCGGCGGGCCGATCTCGCCCGACCAGGTCACCGGCAGCAACGCGTCGCTCGTCAATGCGATGCCCGAAGCCGGCGACGGCCTCGCCGGTTTCGACAGCCGCACCGGCGGCAACCATCCGGCGTTCGCGCTGCGCGCAGGCTATGCGGTGATCGAGAAGGGCTTCGCCGCACCGTCGCCCGCGGACGATTCGCAGTTCGGCCCCGTCCACCGGATGTACGGCAGCGCGTACTGGCCCGGCCACGGACGGCGGCCGGAACGCGTGATCGAGCTGACGGCCGTGCCGAGGTAGCCGGCGCGGCGTTTGAATCGATCGTTCGTTTGCGAATCGACGTCGGTCGACGATCGATGCCGGCGGATTGGCGCACGCGACAGGTGCTCGCGTGAACGATTCCGCGCATCGGCATCGGCGGTTTCATGCATGCCGCGAATCGCACCGAGCACATGCGTTGATCGAAGTCATGTCGAAACGGCGCGATTGCGATTGAATGACGATGCGCGCAATTCATCGGCGCGGCTGTTGCACCGTGCCGGTGCGGCATGCTCGCGCCGCAATGCGTGCACCTGTGCAACGCGCGATTCCGATGCCCGCGTATCCGTTCCCCGCGACGATGCGGTCTTCATCCACCATCGCTCCGGAGCCGGCTGTCGCGCGCCGCGCGGCGGCCACGCGAACGACGGATGCGACGCAGCCATGCGATACGCGTCGCGCGATGCGGCATGCATCGCGTGCATGGCCGTGCGCCGTGGCGCCGGAGGCGCTGCTGTAGCGCGGCAGGACAGGCACCGCACTGCAAAGTCCCCGCCGTTGGTTTACTCTGCCTCGCAGCATTGCTCAGACAGATCGGCCATCCGGCCGAGTTCGTTTCAACCCGCCACTCGGAGACACTATGTACAAGCGTATTCTGGTTGCCGTCGACGGCAGCGACACGTCCCGCCATGCGTTCGATGCCGCGCTGGCGCTCGCGAAAGCGCACGGCGCCGAGCTGCAACCGTTCTACGTCGTCGAGAACGCCGCGATCTACTACAACGTGCCGGGCTACGATCCGTCCGTGCTGCGCGATCAGCTCGTCGCGCAAGGCAACGAGCTCGCGAAGGATTTCACGAAGCAGATGCAGGCAGCGGGCGTGAAAGGCGACACGCGGCTGACCGAAGCGACGTCGCTCAACGATGTATCGCAGCTGATCCTCGAGGGCGCGAAGGCGTTCGGCGCCGATCTGCTCGTGCTCGGCACGCACGGCCGCCGCGGGTTCCGCCGTCTCGTGCTCGGCAGCATCGCCGAACAATGCGTGCGGCACGCGACGCTGCCCGTGCTGCTGATTCCGGCCGCCGCCAACACGGACGAGCAAGCCGCGTGAACGGTGTTCGACATCCGCGGCCGGTCGCGACGTTTTGTCACCCGACAGCGACAACTTGCGGTGGGACAATGATTCAGTCGATTCAACGCCGGAGTAAACGATCATGCTGACGCCCGTCGCCACACGTACCGCCGCCACGTCTCACGCCGGCAGCTGGGCTCCTCGCCAGGCCGCGCACTGCTCGACGTGCGCAATGCGGCACCTGTGCATGCCGCAGGGCCTGGCGCCCGAAGCGCTCAGCCGCCTCGAGTCGGTCATCTGCGCGGCGCGCCCCGTCAAGCGCGGCGAAGCGCTGTTCCGCGAAGGCGACGCATTCGACAACCTGTACGCGGTGCGCTCGGGTTCGCTGAAAACCGTCGCCACGCGCCATGACGGCCGCGAACAGGTCACGGGCCTGCATCTCGCGGGCGAAGCGCTCGGCCTCGACGGCATCTGCGACGACACGCATCCGCGCACCGCGGTCGCGCTCGAAGACAGCTCCGTCTGCGTGATTCCGTACAGCGCGCTGAAGGCGCTGTGCTCGGAAGCCGGCTCGATGCAGTTGCGCATGCACAAGCTGATGAGCGAACAGATCGTGCGCGAAACGTCGCAGACGATGCTGCTCGGTTCGCTGAATGCCGAAGAACGTGTCGCCGCTTTCCTGCTCGACGTATCGTCGCGCTACCTGAAGCGCGGTTACTCGCCGTCGGAATTCAACCTGCGGATGACGCGCGAAGACATCGGCAGCTACCTCGGCATGACGCTCGAAACGGTCAGCCGCACGCTGTCCAAGTTCCAGAAGCGCGGCCTGATCGAAATGCAGGGCCGCCACGTGCAGATCATCGACTTCGACGGCCTGCATCACGTCTGATCGCGCACGGCGCGCGCATCTCGCGCGCCGCCTGCTTTACGTTACCGATCAATCGAGAAACAGCGCGGCGCGCGCCTTCAGCGCCGCGCTGAAATCGTCGAGCCAGCCGATCGACAGACGCCAGCTCTGCCAGTAAAGATCGATGTCGACGGTGCGCCCGCGCGACATGTCGACCAGTTCGCCCGCCGCCAGCTGGCGGTCGACCATCCGGTCCGGGCACATCCCCCATCCCAATCCCGTTTCGCATGCGCGCAGATAGCCCGCGACGTGCGGTATCCAGTGCTGCGGCGGATCGAGATCCGCGCGCGTCACGCGCCGGATGAAACGCGCCTGCAGCCCGTCCTTCGGATTGAACATCACGCACGGCGCACGGCGCAACGCATCGCGCGTGATGCCCGCGCCGAAATAGCGTTCGTAAAACGCCGGCGAGCACACCGCGCGATAGCGGATACGCCCGAGCCGCTCCGACCGGCATCCCTGGATAGGCTCGGCCTGCGCGGTCACGGCGCCCTGCACGCTGCCGTCTCGGATGCGCGCCGCCGTGTAGTCCTGGTCGTCGATCACGAGGTCGAGCAACGTCTCGCGCTCCGTGCAGAACGGCCCGACCGCGTCGATGAACCACGTCGCGACGCTGTCGTCGTTGACGGCCACGCGCAACATCGGCCATGCGCTCGCGATCTGGCCCGGCAATGCCGGCATCCGGCCGCCCAGTTCGGCCTCGAGCAGTTGCACGCGCTCGGTATGCCGGCACAGCAGCGCGCCCGACGTCGTCGCGACGCACGGCTGCCCGCGCTTGACGAGCACGCTGCCGACGCGCTCCTCCAGCAGCTTCACGCGCTGCGACACCGCCGACGGCGTGACGTTCAGCTCCTTGGCCGCGCGCTCGAACGAGCCGTACCGGATCACGGCCGCGAGGGCATCGAGCAGGGCGTAGTCGAGCATTAGAATTCCTTAATCCGCATTAGGTGAATTAGCTTCTCTTATTTTCATGCTGACCGCAGACTAGCGCTACCCGATTCATCCGTCTACTGCTTCCACTGCTGTCACCACCATGAACTGGCTCGCTTTTTCCCACGGCGCCGCACTGTGCGCGTCGCTCATCGTCACCATCGGCGCGCAGAACGCGTTCGTGCTCCGCCAAGGCATCATGCGCTCGCATGTCGGCAAGATCGTGCTGCTGTGCGCGCTGTCCGACATGATCCTGATCGGCGCCGGCGTCGGCGGCGCATCGGTGCTCGTCGAGCGGTATCCGACTTTCGTCCACGCGGTGCTGTATGTCGGCCTCGCGTATCTCGCATGGTTCGGCATCAACGCGCTGCGCCGCGCGTTCAAGCCGGGCCACGCAACGCTCGACGTGCGCGGAGACGCGGTCGCGCCGCCGCCGCAGAGCGGGCTCGCGATCGTGATGATGACGCTCGCGTTCACGTGGCTCAACCCGCACGTATATCTCGACACGTTCCTGCTGATCGGCACGGCCGGCGCGCGCGAGCCGGAAGGCGCGCGGCTCGCGTTCGCGATCGGCGCGATGGCGGTCAGCGTCGTGTGGTTTCTCGGGCTCGGCTACGGTGCGCGATTGCTCGCGCCGTGGTTCCGCAAGGCCGTTGCGTGGCGCGTGCTGGATGGCGCGATCGGCAGCATGGTGCTGTTTCTCGCGGCGGTGCAGTTGCGCTGACCGACTCGCCGACGCACGGGCGGCTGCTTGCCGCCCGTCTGCCGATCTGCTCCGGCGCAGCGTCGGGGCATCCGTCCCTCCCACCCGCTTCCGCCGACACGGCATCCCGCTTCCCGCAGCACATCGCCGCCGCGAAATTCAGCTCCAGATCCAACGCAGTCGTACGGACCACCAACTTGACGGACGATGCGTCCGTCATCTGTCCCAAGCCGTCCATCATCGCGGCGACACGCCGCCTGCACGAATCCGATCGATCGGCGAGAATGTCCGGTGTCCTGCGACAACGGCGCAACCGCTTCGCGCACCCCGCCGTCTCGTCGCGCTCGACCTGGCCAATCGCGCAGTTCAATCCCGTCACCCCACCGATATCGGAGCAGAACATGGCACTACGCACTCTCGGCACGTCGAGCATCCAGGTTTCGCCGCTCGCCTTCGGCGGCAACGTCTTCGGCTGGACCGTCGACGAGAACGCATCGTTTTCGCTGCTCGACGCGCTCGCCGACACCGGCATCAACTTCATCGACACGGCCGACGTCTATTCGGCCTGGGCGCCCGGCAACAGCGGCGGCGAATCGGAAACGATCATCGGCAAGTGGCTCAAGCGTTCCGGCAAGCGCGAGCAGGTCGTGATCGCGACCAAGGTCGGCCTGCTTTCTACACGCGCGGGCCTGACGAAAGACAACATCCTGAAGGCCGCCGACGATTCGCTGCGCCGCCTGCAGACCGACTACATCGACCTGTATTTCTCGCACCGCGACCTCGCCGATACGGCCCCGCTCGAGGAAACGCTCGGCGCGTACCAGACGCTGATCGACGCTGGCAAGGTGCGCATCATTGGCGCATCGAACTACAGCGGCGCGCGCCTGCGCGAAGCCGCCGACATCAGCAAGCGCGACGGCCTGCCCGCGTACCAGGTCATCCAGCCCGAGTACAACCTGATCGACCGCGCCGACTACGAACGCGATCTCGAGCCGGTCGTGCGCGACCTGAAGCTCGGCGTCGTCAACTATTACGCGCTCGCGAGCGGTTTCCTGTCGGGCAAGTACCGCAGCGAGGCCGACCTGAAGAAGAGCGTGCGCGGCGATCGCGTCGCCGGTTATCTCGACGAACGCGGCCTGCGCATTCTCGCCGCGCTCGATGCCGTGTCGGCGAAGCACGGCACGCAGCCGGCGGCGATCGCGCTCGCGTGGCAGATCGCGCGGCCGACGATCACCGCGCCGATCGCGAGCGCGACGTCGCTCGCGCAGCTCGAATTGCTCGGCGAAGCGATCCGCATTCAACTCGATCGGGACGACATCCGCCAGATCGACGAGGCCAGCACGACCTGAAGTCGTGGGCGGCAGGCCAGTCGATCGAATCGCGCGGTCTTGCGGTTCCGCAATCGGCCTGCGTCATCTGCGCTCCGCTATCGCCGCAGTCGCGGATGCGGATGCGGATGCGGATGCGGATGCGGATGCAGGAAAAATCGGGAATCTACGCGAACGTTACCGACGCGCAGCGGGCGGGCCACGTGACCGTCGAATTCCGCGACGGCAAGATCGGATACGACGAAGGCATTTCGCTCGGGCTGCCGTCGTCTTCGTCGAAGTGAGCCGGCGGCGCCCGTCAGCAGCGCGTATCGATACGCGCGTCGCCTAGCCGAAAATCGCACTCGCGTTTTGACTCGCACGGCCACTTCCGTTGACTCAGACGGACATCGATCGCGACGGCGGCGTGACACCGAAGCGCGGACCAAACAAGTGCGCGAACTACGCGGGATCGGAACACCCCGACTGAAGCGCGAGACGCGTGATGCTCGCCGCGTCGGCCCGGGTCTACGAAAGCACTTTAACGGCCGATTCGGCGCATGAACGCCGGATCGGCCTATCTGGCCAACTGTAGGGCGCCCGTTCCGGCGACGCTGGCACATCCATACACCGAATGCAGGATTCACACGCCTGCGCCGCACACCTCGTCACGCGCGCCCTGTAACCACGTGTAATCGATTCTCGGATCAATCCTCCGTACGCTGTCGATACTCTTCCGCCCGCCCGATTTCTCCGCTGGCGCTGCTTCGCAGGATGGGAGAGATGCCGGCGCCACGGGCGTCGTCACTCAGCAGCGTGTTCTTCAACGATAAAACGTGAAAGGAACTGCCATGTCTCATAGCTTGGATACCTTCAAATTCATCGATGTCCTGATTGCGTTCGATGTCGATGAGATCCTGAAAAAGAACAACAACTCGCTCGGCAGGGAGCCGGATAAGGCGACCTCGCTCGGGAACGACCCCGATTCCGTCTACATGATCACCCCGCTGGCGGATGCGGCGTATGGCTATGGCCAAGGCTCGGTGCAAGGTGTGTACCAGGGCGAGGCCGGCAGCAACTTGCTGCTCAAGGCCAATGTCAACGACGTGATTTACTGGCGCACCGTGTCTCTGACGGGCACGGAAAACTACAAGTGCTTCCTGTATAGCTTCAAAGCGATCACCCGCAACCTTCTGGGCGAGGTTGCGTACCGCACCGAGAACGTCGCCGAGCCTTACCCGGTACTGGGCTGGCCCGAAAGCAACGGTGTGAAAACAGAGCAGCGCGCGGACTACTGGGCGCAAGCCACCGTGCTCGCTCCCGGCCAAGAGACCTATGCGTTCGTCGTCGCCATTTACGACCGGCACGCGCAACTGAAGGGCTACGTCACCTGGGATGCTTACCTGACCATCAGCCACGGGTGATCTCGAACCGGCGCCTCGACAAGACCGCGACGTGATCGGCGCGAAGCGCCCGGCAGCACCGGGCGGGCGGAATCGGCCCGCCCGCCGCTTTCCGCCGGCGAATCCATCCCGCCGCCATGAAAGGACAAACGGCCAAGTCATAGAAACAGCAGTGCCGGATTCAGCTCCTGTTCGTCGCACGGCTGCGCGCGCCATCCCAGTTCCACCGGAACCGAATAAAGCCGTCGCGCGCCAAAACGCGGCCAGAAATGGCACAGCCCCGGCGCGATGACCTGCACCACGGACAAGCCGATGTCGGGCCGCGTCTTGTCGACGACGAGCACGTCGATGCCGGCCGCCGCGATGCGCCCGACGCAATACGCGAGCGCCGCCGGCAACGACGCGGCGTCGATCGGCTGCCACGTCGAGCGCGTCGTGCAGCGCACGCCGTTCGCCGGATACAGGAATCCGGTTGCCGACAGTTTGTCGCGATCCCACGGGTGCGGGGCATCCGCCGCGACATCGAGCAACTGGTTGACTTCGGTCAGCGCCCGCTGCACCGCGATTCGGCCGTCCGGATGGCAGCCGAAACCGATCGAGAAGCGTCCGTCCTGCGGATTTTCCGCGAGCGCGGCCACGGTCGGCACCCCGAGATCGGCGGTGATGTCGAGCGCCCACAAACGCCAACCGAACGTCGCATATTCACGCGCGAGCGCATCGAAATACGGATCGTCGAAACTCGCGAGATCGATGCCGGGGCGCGGGATCCGGTTGTACCACCAGATCGCGACCGCATCGCGCTCGATCAATTCGAGCATGCCCTGCAAGATCGCCTCGTCGACGCTCGATCCCGCCGCGCAGCCGTTCGGATTGTGCACGCATGCAGCGGGCGCCCGCGCGCTGTCGGGCGTTTCCGCATAGCAGTAGCTCAGCGGTACGAGGTGGCGCCTGCCGGTCACGAGCGACCAGGCCGGCGTCCAGTCGATGACGTCGCGCGCAGTGAAACGCGGCGGCACCTGCTTTCGAACATCGCGGGTCAATGCGTTGATCGCGTCGCGCGCGTCGAATTGCCGTTCGCTGAACTGCTGAAGATCGTTCACGTGAATCGGTGCGGCGTCGCATGCCGGATCGGCGAGCAGGCTTTCCATGCTTCCTGTCAGCGTCGCCTCGTCGCCTTGATACACGCTGCTGAACCGTTCGAGCGCCTCGCATAGCGCGCTCACGCGGGCTTGATCGTCGGTGCGGCCTTTGCCGGAGCAGATCCTGTCGAACCGGTTGCTGCCCGGCACGGCGGCCGGGCACACGAGAAAACCGGACGCATAAACCTTGCGCAGGCCCGCGTGTCGCTTCGGCATCGGGTGCAGATACGCGATCGCACCGCTTACCGGCGATATCAGATGGGCATAACGCTCGAACACCTGTTGCGGATCGGCGGTACGGTAGCCGCCGTCGGCACGCGCCAACGGCGCATGATCGGCGAGCCGCGGCGCCCGCGCCGCCTGCTCGCGCATCCACGCGGGATTGCCGCAGCACGGGCATTGCGGACGCTTCAGCACGCGGTGCCGCTCGGTGGCCAACGTGTCGATGCGCTGCGCCACGACATGCGTTTGCGACCGTTCCGATGCCGTGCGGTTGACCGCGATCTGCTCGACCGTCGCTGCCACGAGCGCCGCCGCTGCGGCTGCCCCGGCACGCGAGGCGGCCGGCGGCAGACGCGTCGCGTCGCTGCCGTGATGGCGCGCAAGCAGCGCCTCGACAGGCCGGTTGATGCGAATCCAGTAGCGCACGCATTCGATGCACGGCGCGTCGGCCAGCGCGCCGCGGCCGGCCAGCAGCGGCCCGATCAGCGTCTGCACGCCACCGGCCGCCACGACGAGCAATGCCCCGCCGCGCGCCGCCACGCGGGCGGCGCACGCGGCGAGATCGTCGCGGTCGTGCGTATCGGCGATCGCGACGGTCAATTCGGCGTCCGGCACGACATCGATGCCGGCCGTGTCGAGCGCGTGCCTGAGCGCCGCATCGTCGGCGCCGAACGCCTCGACCGCGACGCGCAGTTGCACGACGCGCGCGCAGGCCGCGTCGCCGTCGAGTCCGGCGCGCTCGAAGAAGCCGCGCGCCGCATCGTCGTCGTGCGGCGTGTCGGCGCGCACGTACCCGCGACGCACGAGGTGATCGAGCCGCGCGAGCACGTCCCATTCTCCAAACGTGCCGGCAAGCGATGTCACGATCTCGGCGATCGTCATCCGCGCCCGCAGGCAGGCGGCGATCCGCACGAAGATCGCGCCCGTCAGCATCGCGCGTTTGAATTCGTCGACGACGAACAGCGTCTCGGGGCCCGCATCGAGCACGAGCAGATGCGGTTTGAAGCGCAACACGCGCGAAAGGTCATCAAGCATCGTCGGGTTCCGTGCGGCGGGTCAACGGACATCGCGCGACCCGGGCAGCCGGCCCGGGTCGCGCGACGGTGCGCGGCTCGGCCGCGTCAGCTCAGCAGCAGGTGAACAGATAGCTCGCCCCGGCGTCGCAGTAGGCCGCGAGCGCGACGGCCTCTTCGTCCGGGGCCGTCGGTTGCTCCGGTATGCCGACCGTCATCACGTTGCGCGGCAGGTTCCAGCTCCCGCCACCCTTTCCGTCGCTCGTCCAGCCATGATCGCCGTCCGTTTTGACGACCTCGATGTCGATGATCCACGGGCACTGGTAACCGAAGTATTTCGCGAGCGTCTCCAGCGGCTTCTTCAGCAACTCGCCCTTGAACTCCGGGTTCCGCCATGAAAGCGCGATCGCACGCAGATAGACCTTCTGAAACTCCAGCATCGATTCGAGCGTCGGATTAGCGTTGTCCTTTGCCATGTCGGTTTCCCCAAGGTCATTCCATGATGGTGATGTGATTCGCGTTGTACGCGGCCAGTGCCTGCGCGAACTGCGCGTCGTCCGCCGGCGCGGGCGGCAGGAACAGGGTGAGCTTGTTTCTCTGGCCGGCCGTCCAGTCGCCGTTGACGCTCGGCGTCCAGGCCGACGACTTGGTCTGCACCTTCAGGTCGAGCTTGAACGGAAAGTGATAGCCGAAATGCTCGCGCAATGCCTGGACCGCATCGGCCTCGAGTTCGTCGACAAACGCCGGGGAATGCCACGCGAGGGCGATCGCCCGGATGACGGTTGCCCGGTATTCGAGAAACTGTTCGTACGTCGGTAATCGAAGATCCTTGCTCATCGGTATGTTCTCCTGATTGACGAATGGAACGACTTACGGCAACGACTGCAACATCGCTCCGGCGAGCCCGGCAATGCGGCCCATGCCCGCCGTTGTTGCGATTTCGCATGCGCGCCGGCACGCGGCCAGCGCGGCCACGCCGCCGCATCGCGGGTCGGCCTGGCGCAAGTACTCGCACTTCTTCAGCAGCAGCTGTGCTTCGTAATACCGTTCTCCGGTCGACTCGCACCATGCGAGGCACTGCTCGATCTGCGCGAGCGCGGCGCGGTAGTCGCCGTGCCCGGCATCCAGCTCGGCCAGCAGCGACGCGTAGTAGGTCAGGCCGAGCAGGCCGCCCGACTGCCGCTGCGCATCGAGATGCGCGACGACACCCGCGCGATCGCCTTGCGCCCACGCATGAATGATCGCGGCGTAGTGCCCGACCGCGCGCAGCCGATGCACGTCCGACAGACGCAGAATCGCTTCCGACAGCGTGCGGGCCGCGTCGCGATCGCCCGCCAGCTGGTGCATGCGTGCGAGGTACATCATCGTGACGCCGAGCGTCGGCAAATGGTCGAGGCAGGTCGCGCAATACACCGCGTCGCGCGCCAACGCGAGCGACGCCTGCGGATCGTCGTCCGTGCACCAGCGCACGCTCGCGAGCGATGCCATCGTCCACGCGCGCGTATCGAGCCCCAGGATGCGCCGATGGTCCACGTCGCGCCGCACGTCGTAGCCGGCCAGCACCGCGTCGAACGCGGCGCGGGCGCGGGTATAGTCGCCGTCGACCCACAGGCTCATGCCGCGCATCGCGTCCGCAGCGACCTGGACACCGGCATCGCCGCGCTCGGTCGCGAGCGCGTCGAGCCGCATGCTGATCCCGCGCACGGTGGGGCGATCGCCGGCGACGTGGTAGTAGGTCGACAGCGTCCATAGCGCGCTGATCTCGAGCTCCGGGTCGTCGAGCGTCTGCATCTGCCGCAACAGCTGCTCCGCATGCTCGCGCACCTGCGGATCCGCCCAGCCGAACCGTGCCATCGTCGCGTGCGTCAACGTGGCGCGGATGCGCGCGCTGTCGTGCTCGCGTTGCGCGTGGTCGGCGTTGCCGAGCCAGTCGAACACGGACTGCCCGTAGCGGATCGCGTCGTCGTACCGGGAACGTTCGAGTGCGCGGCGCGCCGCGTCGATACCGTGGGCGATCGCATCGGCGAAGGCGCCCGCGCGCGCGAAGTGCCCGGCGACGCCGAACGCATGCGCACCGGCGCCTCGATCGGCTTGCGCGACCAGCGCGCGGCCGACGCGTGCGTGGTTGCCGCGCCGCACGGCGGGCGGCATCGATTCATACGCCGCGTCGCGAATCAACGCGTGGCGGAACGAATAGAACACGCGATCGCGCCGATGTTGCGCGTACACGATCCGCTCCTCGAGCAGCAGCCGCAGATGCGCGTCGAGCGTGGCCCGATCATGCGGCGATGCGTCGGCAAGCAATTGCGCATCGACCTCGAGCCCGATGGTCGCGGCGAGCTGCGCGGTGTCGCGCGCGTCGTCGATCCGGTCGAACGCGAGTCCGAGCATGTCGCCGAGGCTGAGCGGCAGCGGATAAGGGTCCGTTGCCCGCAGCCCCGCGAGCGAGCCGTCCGCACCGCTCATCGTCAGCTCGCGCGCGACGGCTTCGATGAACAGCGGGATGCCCGCCGTGCGATGCGCGAGCTGGTCGAGCCAGGCCGGATCGAGCGCGCCCTGGCCCAGGCACGCCGATATCAGGCGCTGCGCGTCGTCGCGCGGCAAGCGGCGCAGCACCAGGCGTTCGGTCGCGCCGCGCCAGCGCCCGAGCTTGTCGGGGCGCGACGTGAACACGATGCCGAGGGCCGCTGCGCGCGGCGAGCGCTGCAGGTACGCAAGAAAGTCCTCGGTCGAGCGATCGATCCACTGGACGTCCTCGACCACGAGCAGCACCGGAGCGCCGTTGCCGAGCGACACGATCAGTTGCTCGAGGACGTCGAACAGCGCGTGTTGTTCGCGCGCACTCGACCACAGAAGGCCCTTCGCATCGCAGGGCAGCCCCAGCCAGGTCGCGAGCGCGACACGGGCCGCCGCGTGATCGCATTCGAGCGGCGCGATCATGGCGTCGATCGCCGCGAGCGCGAAACCGGCCGGGCTGTCGGCGTCGATATGCCAATGCGCGCCGATGAATCGCAGGATCGGAAACAGCGCATGATTCTCACGCTCGGGCAGGCACCCGCAATGCGCGAAGGCGTGGCCCTGGATCCGGACGGCCTCGCACAGCTCGTGCACGAGGCGCGACTTGCCGATTCCCGCGTCGCCGACGACAAGCCGCGGCACACCGTGCGGCGCAGGCTCGCCGCGCGTCACGCGACGATGTCGTGCGAGCGTCTCCTGCCACGCGCGCATCAGCGCGTCGAGTTCGCGCGCGCGGCCGACCATCGGCGCCCGCATGCCGGCGTCGAGCGAATCGAACGGCGTATCGGCACGACGCTCACCGAGCAATTCATGAACCGGCTGCGGCACGAGGCCCGCCCGCGCCAGCCGCAACGCGGTCGGCCGATAGTCGGCATGTCGCTCGAGCGCGAGCCGCGCATCGTCGCTGATCAGGATCTGCCCGGGCCCGGCAAGCCGCAGCAGCCGCGCCGCCGCCGCGGGCGCCGATACGCCCGACATGCGCGACGCATGTGTGAGAACTTGCCCGACGTGAATCGCGGCGGCCACGTCGACACGCCAGCTTTCGCCACCGGCGGGGCCGCCGGCCGCCACCGGCGCCGGCAGCCGTGCGCGCTCGGCCATCCGCACCATGTCGAGCGCCGCGCGCGCCGCGCGGCGCGCCGGCCGGTCGATGTCGCCTCGCAGGCCGAAATGGAACAGCAGCGTGTCGCCGAGCCGTCCGTCGACCTGCGCGCCATAACCGACGGCGATGTCGGCGCACTTCGTCAGCCATTGCTCCTCGTAGCCGTCGAGCAAGTCGCCGTGATCGGTTCCGGCGTGGCGTTGCCGGCCCTCTCCGGTAATCGTCACGCAACAGCACAGCGTGGTGATCTGCCGGTACTCGCCAGCCGTTGCGACCGTGTCGCTGCGCGGCGCGAACGGGCGCGGATGCGTCTGCCCGCTTGCGCGGCCGGCATCGAACTGGCCGACGAGGGCGGCGAAGTTGAGCGCGCGAAACGGCTCCGCGAGTTCGTCGGCCGACGCGGCGCGCTGTTCCGGATTCTTGCTCAGCGCGCGCCGCAATACCGAGCCGAGCGGATGCGACGCGATCGATGGCGGCAGCGCGACATCCACCGGGCTGAGCTGCTGATAGAGAATGTCGGCCACGCTCGCGCCGCGCATGACGACTTCGCCCGTCAGGCATTCGATCACGACCAGGCCCCACGCATACAGATCGCTCCTGGGCGTCGGCGGCTCGTTGCGCAATTGCTCGGGCGCGCAATAGGGCGGCGAGCCGAGCACCTCGGTCGCCAGCGTCGAGGTCTGGCGCGCGATGTCTTCCGTGCCGGGCAACAACGCGCCGATGCCGAAATCGAGGAGCTTCGCGTGCGGCCCGTCGTCGGCCATCGTGATCGCGATGTTCTGCGGCTTCAGGTCCCGATGCACGATGCCGCGCCGATGCGCGGCCGCGAGCGCGTCGAGCACCTCCGTCATCAGCCGGCCCGTGTCGACGGCCGACAGCGGCCCCTGAGCCGCGAGCCGGTCGCGCAGGGTCCGGCCGTGCACCAGCTCGAATACGGCGAACAGCCGGCCGTCGGGCGCTTCCCCCTGGTCCAGCAACGCCACGATGTTCGGGTGCCGCAGCGCCTCGCACAGGCTCGTCTCGCGCTGAAAGCGCGCACGCCGGCGCACGCGCTCCGTCGCGGTCCGCGCGGCGTCATCCCGCATCAGCTTGATCGCGACGTCTTGTCCCGTCTCGCCGCAGGTCGCGCGAAACACCACGCCATTGCCGCCTTCGCCGAGCAGCGAGCCGAGCCGGTAATGCCGCTTGCCGGCAAGTTCCGCGAAAGGCGCGGCGGGCTGGCGCGATTGCCGGGGTTCAAGTGCTTCCGGCGCGACGGGCGCGCGGGGCGCTATCGACAACACGGCCGGTTCTCCCGTGCTCACGAGTAGTGGACGACCGGGTCCGGCGCCGGACGATGCACGCCGATACGCGGCTGGGCGCCCGGCACCGACTGGCATTCGAGATGCTCGCCGCGCATGACGCGGAACGGAAAATCGCCGAACCGGACGCTGCCGCGCCGGCGCTCGACGAGCTGGCTCGCGTCCAGCCCCGGCAGGGCCGCGAACTGGCTCCGGGCGCGGTGGATCTGCACGTTGACATGGGACGTATCGATGCCGAGCATGCGCGCCAGCCGATCGAGTTCGATCCAGCCTTGCGTGGCGGCGTCGTAGCCAGCCTGCATGTCGGCCGAGCGCGCCCGGGCGAGCGTGACGAGACTGTAGTGATGGGCGCGCTCGCCGAGGTCGACCACGCCGCCGCGGACATGCAGCAGCATGCGCACGTGCTCTTCGTCCCGGCTGACGAAGAACTCGAGCAGTTGCGCCGGCACGGCCGGATCGGCGGGCGCGGCGAGCATCATCGTCGAGCCGTTGCGCACGACCGCCAGGCGCCACGTGGCGTCGCCGGTCGATACTTCATCGCCGTCATGGAGCGCGCGCGGCGGCAACGTGTCGTCGCACAGCCATTCGCCGGCCGGCGACCGGACGATCGTGACCGGCGGCGCGGCGCGTGCGGCCAGGATCTGACGCGGCGCGAGCACGATCGGATGCGCGGCGCCTCGTATCGGCCACAACGTATCGGCCGGATCGTCGAGCGCATCGACGCGCCACGGCGCAATGCCTGCCCTGCCGAACCGGATCACGTCGCCCTGTTGCAGCACCGCGTGCTCGCCGTCGCGCAACGGCACGCCCGACACCGACGTGCCGTTGCTGCTGTGATCGTGGAGCTCCCACCGCCCGCCGATCCAGCGGATATGGGCATGAACACGGGAGACCGACGCATCCCGGATGACCGTGTCGCAGCGCGCGGCATCGCGGCCGAACACGTGATACGCGCGGAGCAGGCATGCTTCTCCGGATGAATCGTTCTTGAGTATCGCCATGGCAGCCCCGCGTCGGATTCGCCCGGATCGCTCGAGTGACGCATCGGCGCTGCCGGGCAAGCGATTGATTCGATGATCGCGAACAATGTCGACCGTTCGCCGCTTCGTTACCTGTTTTCTCGTCAGCTTCCTTTCGAATCGTTGCTCATCCGGCACCTGTCATTTCGATCAATTGAATTGTCGACCGTTTTGTTGTTTTAAAAGCGAGCAACCTGTTGAAAATCCTGCCAAATAAAATCACGCGCCGCAACCGGAATACTCAATTCGGCGTTTTATATTGCAATGCTTTACATTTTCGACGAATTTTCGGGTTGCAAATTAAGGGTCGAAAATATTCATCGCCGCGCAAGCCATGACCGACGTGCGTTGCCGGGACGAGATCACATTGAATGACGGGGTTGATTCAAACACCTTTGCTGCCGCGGAAATTTTGTTTGATGAATCGGAAATAAATTAAACCATTTCGGTAATTCAAATAATTACCGCCGACGTTTTTAAAATCAGCATTACTTCATTTATTCCGACAGGCCGTTGCACCACGGCGAGTTTCTCGCTGCGTCAGCGGCAGGCGAATGCGAGGCGGCATGGTTGTGCCTCACGATCAATGGCTCGCGGCAACGGCGAAATCAGACCTTACGGCGATCGTCCTGTCGACTCGCAAAAGAGGTTGAGGGAACGCTTCGACGGGAACCCTCATCGCAAGCAGACGGACACGGTCGCCCCTCCATCCCACCCCAATAAATCCCCTTGACGACCTATCTTTCGATATATATCTTTAGATATGTTTTACGACATATAGGACACGATCATGCGACACAACCCCTCCCGCGGCCATGCCCGATGCGACGGTCATGGTGCGCATGCCCGCCCTGACTGGTTCGCCGGTCTCTGGTACGCGATCGGCCGCCACCGTCGCGGCCACGATCCGTTCGGTGGCGGCCCGTTCGGCGGCCGTGGCGGGCGCGGCGGCTTTGGCGATTTCGGCGACGACGGCATGCCGCGCGGCCGCCAGTTCAGCTCCGACGATCTCCAGCTGCTGCTGCTCGCGCTGGTCGCCGAGCAACCGAGCCACGGCTACGAGCTGATCAAGGCGCTCGACACGCGTTCGAACGGTTTCTACAGCCCGAGCCCCGGCATGGTGTATCCGGCGCTCACGTATCTCGAGGAAGTCGGCTTCGTCGCATCGCAGGCGGAAGGCAATCGCAAGCGTTATGCGCTGACCGACGCCGGCCGCGCGCATCTCGACGCGCAGCGCGAACGCGTCGACACGCTGTTCGCACGCCTCACGCACCTCGCCCGCAAGATGGAATTCATGCGCCGCGCGTTCGCCGGGGAATCGGCCGGCAACGACGCGCAGGACGAATCGCAGGCCGGCTGGCTGCCGGAGTTCGTCGACGCGCGCGTCGCGCTCAAGCGGGCGCTGCTGCACAAGAGCGCAGCCGGCCCCGACGAACAGCGCCGCATCGCGGCAATCATGCGCCGCGCGACGGCCGAAATCGAAGGCGGCACCGGCGCGTAATCCGCGCCGCCCCGTCAGAACCTAAGGAGAACGGATCGATGCAGAACACATCCGAGCGCACCGTAACCCGTGTGCGCCATACCCTCAAGTTTCGCCTGCTGCAGGTCCTGCGCGTGCATGCCGTGACGCCGCATCTGCTGCGCGTCACGCTCGGCGGCCCCGATCTCGCGGATTTCGAATCCGCATCGTTCGACGATCACGTGAAGGTGTTTTTCCCGCCGCCCGGCGCCGAACGGCCCGCGATGCCGACGCTCGGCGCGAACGGCCCCGAGTTTCCGGAAGGCGAACCGAAGCCGGTCGCGCGCGACTTCACGCCGCGCCGCTTCGACCGCGCCGCGTGCGAACTGGATCTGGAATTCGTGCTGAACCATCCGGGCCCCGCGTCACAGTGGGCTGCGCAGGCACGCGTCGGTCAATGGCTGGGTATCGGCGGGCCGCGCGGTTCGTTCGTCGTCCCGACCGGCTTCGACTGGCACCTGCTGATCGGCGACGACACGGCGCTGCCGGCTGTCGCACGGCGCCTCGAGGAACTGCCGGCCGGTGCGCGCGCGGCGGTCGTGCTGGAAGTCGCAGATCGCACCGCGCAGATCTCGTTCGATACGCGCGCCGACGTGCATGAAATCTGGCGCTTCCGCGCCGAAGCCGACGCAGAGGACGGTGACGTGCTGCTGAATGCGGTTCGCGACCTGCCGCTGCCGCCGTCCGGCGACGGCTACGTGTGGGCGGCCGGCGAAGCGCTGTCAATGCGCGCGGTGCGTCAGCACCTGACCGGCGAGCGTGGCGTCGACAAGTCGCGCATCCGCGCGGCGGCCTACTGGAAGCGCGGCGCGGCGGCCGTGCACGAAACGCTGGAAGACTGACGCTGACTGGTACCCGGCTTGCGGGCGCCCGGCCGGCGAACGGGTGATGCGACCGTGGCGCCAGCGCACCGGCGGGCTTGGCATCGGCATCGCGGCTGGTATATATGTATGTCTGCGTCGCCGCTGTCGCGCGACAGCCGCCGCAGCCCGCCCAGGAGCGCCCGGTCATGACAAAAGAAAGCCACGCTTCGCCTTTCCTTCGCAACCTGAAGATCGCCGGCTATTGCGGCCTCGCCGCGGTCGTACTCGCGCTGTTCGTCGCGATGTGCGCGATCCTGAAGGAAAGCGCCCTTGAGCGCGACGCCGCGCAACACCCGGCCGATACGCCCGAACTGCACGATGCGGGCGGCGGCCCGTCCGCGTCGGCCGAATCGGCCCACACGCCCGGCTCGCCCGGCTGACGGCGTCCTGCCCGGCTTCCTTCCGCTTACGGCGCGTGCCGACGCCCCATCACGACTGCGTGCACCGAATCGCCGAGCCGTTCGAGCAGCGCGGTCGCGCGTTGTCCATACAGGTGCGCGGTCAATGCCCCAGCCGTACCGACCAGCACGCCGCCGGCCATGTCGAACGGCCAGTGCACGCCCGCATAGATGCGCCCCCACGCGATCGCCACGGCCATCGCGGCCATCACGTAACCGGTGAGCCGGGTCGTGCCGCCGAGCATCAGGCCGACCGCCACGCTCCACGCGAACGTCATGTGATCGCTCGGAAACGAGCTGTCCGGCGCGTGAGGAATCAGTTGCGTGCCGACGCCGGCCATGAACGGCCGCGGCGAGAACCAGAAATGCCCGATTACCTGTGCGAGCACGAGCGCCACGCATACGCCGACGCCGGCTTCGATCGCCTGACGCCGCGTCGGGCGCGCGCCGAAGATCCAGGTCAGCAGCAGCATCGCGGGCAGCGCATAGACGAGCCAGTCGGCGGCGAAGATGGCCAGGCGGGCCACGCCCGGCTGCGGCGCATGCCCGGCGTTGATGGCGGAAAAGAGGGCGAGATTGAGGTTCTGCATGAATCCGGTGGCGTGAGACGTAAAGATTCGACCGGTTGCCCGGTCGGACACGAACGATGCTAGGGTGCGCCCGCTTAAGCGATGCTTAATGCGGCAGGCCCGCGAGACAGGGCGCGACCGCCGCGGCGAACGCACTTAGAACCTGCAGTGCAACACAAGTTCACGCAATTGTCATATTTGCGCGCGACCGTCTCCCGGAAAGGCTCACCTGGCATCCCGTAAAGACTCACCTTTTTCACATCGTGGCGTCATCGACGCGTGCGAACATCGGGCCGCCGGGCGCCATCCAGGCCGTTTGCGTCGTTTGTCTCAATATTTGCGCCGTAAATCCGTCGAAATCGGCAACAATTAATTCCAAATGCGGCATCGCACAACGGCAACGCACAGGCATACGATTACGAGCACTCATCCACGAAGCGATCAACAACAAGGAGTCCGCATGAAACCCAGCGATGTCCGATCGAAAGCGTTTGCGATGCCGTTGACCAGCCCTGCCTTCCCGATGGGCCCATACCGTTTCGTCGACCGTGAGTTTCTGATCATCACGTATCGTACCGATCCGGACCGTCTCCGCGAAATTGTTCCCGAGCCGCTGCAGATCACCGAGCCGCTCGTGCATTACGAATTCATCCGCATGGCCGATTCGACCGGCTTCGGCGACTACACCGAAAGCGGCCAGGTGATTCCGGTCGAATACAACGGCCAGGCGGGCGGCTACACGCTCGCGATGTATCTCGACGATCACCCGCCGATCGCCGGCGGCCGCGAGCTGTGGGGTTTCCCGAAGAAGCTCGCGTCGCCCACCCTGCACGTGAATACCGATCACCTCCTCGGCACGCTCGACTACGGCAAGGTGCGCGTCGCGACCGGCACGATGGGCTACAAGCACAAGGAACTCGACATCGCCGAGCAGACGAAGCGCCTCGCCGGCCCCAATTTCCTGCTGAAGATCATTCCGCACGTCGACGGCACCGCGCGTGTGTGCGAACTGGTGCGCTACTACATGCAGGACATCAAGATGAAGGGCGCGTGGACGGGCCCCGCATCGCTCGAGCTGGCGCCGCACGCGCTCGCGCCGGTAGCCGACCTGCCCGTGCTCGAGATCGTCGAAGCCCGGCACCTCGTCGCAGATTTGACACTCGGTCTCGGCGAAGTCGTCTACGATTATCTGGCTCAGTAACACGTCCGCAGTCCTTTCTCCCTGTCAATCCTTTCACCACGGGAATTCGAAATGAGCAACCTGAATGGCAAGACCGCAGTCGTCACGGGCGCCGCGAGCGGCATCGGCAAGGAAATCGCACTCGAGCTCGCGAAAGCGGGCGCGGCCGTCGCGATCGCCGACCTGAACCAGGACGGCGCGAATGCGGTCGCCGACGAGATCAACAAGGCAGGCGGCAAGGCAATCGGCGTCGCGATGGACGTGACGAACGAGGAAGCCGTGAACAGCGGCATCGACAAGGTCGCCGAAACGTTCGGCTCGGTCGATATCCTCGTGTCGAACGCGGGCATCCAGATCGTCAACCCGATCGAGAACTACTCGTTCTCCGACTGGAAGAAGATGCAGGCGATCCACGTCGACGGCGCGTTCCTGACGACGAAGGCCGCGCTCAAGCACATGTACAAGGACGATCGCGGCGGCGTCGTGATCTACATGGGTTCGGTGCACTCGCACGAAGCGTCGCCGCTGAAATCGGCGTACGTGACGGCCAAGCACGGGCTGCTCGGCCTCGCACGCGTGCTCGCGAAGGAAGGCGCGAAGCACAACGTGCGCTCGCACGTCGTGTGTCCGGGCTTCGTGCGCACGCCGCTGGTCGACAAGCAGATTCCGGAGCAGGCGAAGGAGCTCGGGATCAGCGAAGAGGAAGTGGTGAAGAAGCTGATGCTCGGCAACACGGTCGACGGCGTGTTCACGACGGTGCAGGACGTCGCGCAGACGGTGCTGTTCCTGTCGGCGTTCCCGAGCGCCGCGCTCACCGGCCAGTCGTTCATCGTCAGCCACGGCTGGTTCATGCAGTAACGTCCTCGCCTCCCTGACGGGAGGCGATTCCCACACCTGGCGATGCACGTCCGCACCGGAACTTCCTGTTCCGCTCGAGCGTGTGCTTCCGCGTGTCGTTGCAGAAGTTCCAGACGTACTCCACCGCACGGATCCGTTTGTTCAGGAGTCCGTTGAGCGACTTCACGCGATAGCGGTAGACAAGGATCATGCTGGTCATTCTAACGATGGAATGCCGTCTGTCGACGTCACTCCTTTCCTCTCCGCCATCGATGGCGGGATTTCTCGGAGCAACTGATGAAACCGCATGCCCGTACCGAAAAGCAGGCCGTCGATGAGACGGACCTGCACGAAGCCGGCGCGCCGACCGCTGCGCGGTCATTGCCGTACGAAACGATCGCGCTCGTCCTGCAGGGCGGCGGCGCGCTCGGCGCGTATCAGGCCGGCGTGTTCGAAGGGCTGCACGAGGCGGGCATTCCGCTCGACTGGATCGCGGGCATCTCGATCGGCGCGCTCAACACCGCGCTGATCGCCGGCAACGCGCCCGAGCATCGCGTCGAGCGGCTGCGCGAGTTCTGGGAAACGATCTGCCAGCCGGCGTTCTTTCCGGCGATTCCGGCCGCGTTCGAATTCGCGCTGTTCAACAGCATCGACCAGATCCGCACGTTCTTCACCGCGTCGCAGGCTGCGAGCGCGATGATGCAGGGCCAGCAGGGCTTCTTCTCGCCGCGCTTCCCGCCGCCGCTGCCGGGCGTGTCCGATCATCCGGAAAAGATCAGCTGGTACGACACGTCGGCGCTGCGCACGACGCTGCTGAAGCTGTGCGACTTCGACCGGATCAATTCGGGCGAGACGCGCATATCGGTTGGCGCGGTCAACGTCGGCACCGGCAACTTCGTGTACTTCGACAACTCGCGCATCCGCCTCGCGCCCGAGCATTTCATGGCGTCCGGCGCGCTGCCGCCCGCGTTCCCGCCGGTCGAGATCGACGGCGAGTATTACTGGGACGGCGGTGTCGTGTCGAACACGCCGCTGATGGAAGTGCTCCGCGCACGGCCGCGCAGCGACACGCTCGCGTTCCAGGTCGATCTGTGGAGCGCGCGCGGGCCGCTGCCGCGCACGATGGCCGACGTCGCGGAACGCACGAAGGACGTGCAGTATTCGAGCCGCACGCGTTTCGTCACCGATACGCTGCAGCGCGAACAGCGCTACCGCAACGTGCTGCGCCACGTGCTCGAGCAGGTGCCGGAAGAGCAGCGCAAGAACGACCCGTGGTGCGTCGAGGCCGACGCGATGTCGAGCGGGAAGAAATACAACATCCAGCACCTGATCTATCAGCAGAAGGCGTACGAGCATCACTACAAGGACTATCAGTTCGGTCTGTCGACGATGCGCGACCACTGGTCCGCGGGTCTCGACGACATCCGCAAGACGCTCGCGGTCAAGGACGGCCTCGCGCTGCCCAACAACGACGCGGGCTTCGTGACGCACGACATTCACCGCCGCCGGTGATGCCGTGTGCGACGGATCGGCGCGATGCATGCGCCGGTCCGTCCTCTTCTCCGATCTCCGATTCGACATGCCGATTTTCATCGCACTGTTCGCGCTCATCGCCATTGGATGGGGCGCGGTTCACCTGTTTCACGTCATCGCCGCACAGTTCGGCCAGCCGGTCGCGATCGCGGCCGCCGTGCTCGCCGCCGCGATCCTGGTCGCACTGGTCGCGTGGTGGATCAAGCGCCGCCGCGACATCGCACCGAATACGAAGGAACAAGGCTGGACACACATCGTGCATCGCGCGTGGGGCGAGTTACGTGTGTCTGCGACGCAAGGGCTGCTGTGGCTGTCGCACGACGGCGCGGACGGCCGTTATACGCTGTCGCAGCTCGACGGCTGCCAGACCGCGCCGATCGGCGGCCGCTGGCATCTCGTCGTGCGCGTGCGCGACGCGGTCCGCAGCGAATGGAAGCTGCCGATGACGGACAAGCGCGATGCGCAGCGCTGGGCGCGCGTGCTGACGCTCGCGAAGGACAACCGGCTGTAAACCGGCTGAAACCGGCGAACGGATCGGCGCCGTCGTCGCGCGAGTTCAATGGTGATTTGCACGACGTCGCGCCGCTCACGTTTCGACTTTGCGCGCCCAACCGGTCATGCGCGGTTCATCTTCCCGTAAAAGCTCACCTTTGGCCGGCCTCAGGCCATATCGTCGCCCGCTGCGGCATTCAGGCCGGCCAGCGTCTCCGCCAGAAAATCCACGCATACGCGCACTTTCGCCGACGCCGCGACGCGTTCCGGATAAACCGCCCAGATGTTCGCGGGCTGGATCGCGTCCGGCAGCACGCGGCACAACGCGCCGCGTTCGATCAGCGGCCCGGCTTCCCAGATCGAGCGCAACACGATCCCGCGCCCGGCCAGCGCCCATTGCACGGCCACCTCGCCGTGGTTCGTCGACAGTGCGCCGCCGACCTTCACCGTGGCCGTTTCTCCACGCACGTTCAGCCGCCAGACGCCGAGCGGGTGATCGCGCTCCTTGATCGCGAGACAGTCGTGCGACGCGAGATCCGCGAGCGAACGCGGCGTGCCGCGTCGTGCGAGATAGTCGGGCGACGCGCACAGCACGCGGTAGTTCGCGGCGAGGCGGCGCGCGATCAGGTGATCGGATATCTCGTCGCCGATGCGCACGTCGAGGTCGTAGCCTTCGCCCGCGACGTCGACGAGCCGGTCGAACAGATCGAGCCGCACGTTCAGCTGCGGATAGCGTGCGGAGAAGTCGAGCAGCGCCGGCGCGACGACGTGCCGGCCGAAGCCGAAGCTGCTCGAAATGCGCAGCGTGCCGCGCGGCACCGTGCGCGTCGTCGACACGTCCTCGACGAGATGATCGACGTCGTCGAGAATCTTCTCGGCGCGCGCGAACACGCGTTCGCCGGCTTCCGTAACCGTCACGCGGCGCGTCGATCGATGCAGCAGGCGCGTGCCGAGTTGCGCCTCGAGCAGCGCAATGCGCTTGCTGACATAGGCGGGCGACACCGCGAGCTGCTCGGCGGCCGCACTGAAGCTCGTCAGACGGACGACCAGGCTGAACACGCGCAGGTCGTCGAGGTTCGGTGATTTATTCACGATTCGTGGAAAGTCGATTAACCTTTCGTGCGATTTTAATCCGAATGGAAATAAATAAAATGGCGTGACGTGCCACTGCATCCCCGGCAGCAGGCCGACCAGCCAAGGAGCTTTGCATGACCGACAGGACTTACAGAATTGCCGTGATCCCCGGCGACGGCATCGGCCGTGAAGTGATGCCCGAGGGCCTGCGCGCGCTCGACGCCGTGACCGCGCGCTTCGGCATCCGCTTCGATTTCGTGCAGATCGACTGGGCGAGCTGCGACTACTACGCACAGCACGGCCAGATGATGCCGGACGACTGGAAGGCGCAATTGTCGGGCATGGACGCGATCCTGTTCGGCGCGGTCGGCTGGCCCGCAACGGTGCCCGATCACATCTCGCTGTGGGGCTCGCTGCTGAAATTCCGCCGCGAGTTCGACCAGTACATCAACCTGCGGCCCGCGCGCCTGTTCGACGGCGTGCCGTCGCCGCTCGCCGGCCGCCGCCCGGGCGACATCGATTTCATGATCGTGCGCGAGAACACCGAGGGCGAATATTCGTCGGTCGGCGGCACGATGTTCGAAGGCACCGACCGAGAAGTCGTGATGCAGCAGTCGATCTTCACGCGTCACGGCACCGAGCGCGTGCTGAAGTTCGCGTTCGAGCTCGCGCAGCGGCGCGCGAAGCGTCTCACCGTCGCGACGAAGAGCAACGGCATCGCGATCAGCATGCCGTGGTGGGACGCGCGCGCGGCCGAGATGGCCGAACGCTATCCCGAGATCGCCGTCGACAAGCAGCACATCGACATCCTGTGCGCGCGCTTCGTGCTGCAGCCGGACCGCTTCGACGTCGTCGTCGCGTCGAACCTGTTCGGCGACATCCTGTCGGATCTCGGGCCGGCCTGTACGGGCACGATCGGCATCGCGCCGTCGGCGAACCTGAACCCCGACCGCACGTTTCCGTCGCTGTTCGAACCCGTGCACGGCTCCGCGCCCGACATCGCGGGGCAGTACATCGCGAATCCGGTCGCGATGATCTGGTCGGCGGCGATGATGCTCGACTTCCTCGGCAACGGTGCGGGCCGCGAACGCGAAGCGCACGATGCGATCGTCGCCGCGATCGAGGACGTGCTGCGCGCAGGGCCGCATACGCGCGATCTCGGCGGCACCGCGGGCACGCAGGAAGTAGGCGAGGCGATCGCCGCACGGATTGCAGGCTGACGGTCAGGCCCGGCGCGAGCGATCGCGCCGGGCAGCGGCTTCACGAATCAGCCGGCGGTGAGCGACACGCGATGCGGTTGCGCACCCGTGCGGGTTCCGATGCGTGCATCGCTGACGTCGAGCGGTGAGCAACGACACACTGCAACGCGCACTGCTTGCAGTGTCTTTCGTTGAAATCGATCCGATCGGTGAGTTGCACATCATGTTCACGCACACCGATCGCCAACGCACTGCCGAACCGACTCGATCGGTGAGATGCATCTCATGGTGAAGCACACCGTTGCGCGTCGATACGTGCATGACGCGATATCGACGTGACATGGCCGCCTCACCCGGCGCGATGCCGCGTCGATCTGCGCGAAGCACACAGCTTGACGCGACATTTCACCAAGTCCCGAAAAATCTCACCTTCAGCGCACCGGCTCCCGAACTTCCTCACCATTGCGCACAGCCGATGCGTTCGCCGATCCGCTGAACAGGCGCGGCGAGAACGTCACAGCCCGAGATCGGACAGCCCCGGATGATCGTCGGGACGGCGGCCGAGCGGCCAGTGATAGAGACGGTCCGCCTCGCGAATCGGCAGGTCGTTGATGCACGCGTGACGATGCGCCATCAGGCCGTTTTCATCGAACTCCCAGTTCTCGTTGCCGTATGAACGGAACCAGTTGCCTGCATCGTCATGCCATTCGTACGCAAAGCGCACTGCGATGCGATTGCCGCCGAACGCCCACAGCTCCTTGATCAACCGGTAGTCGAGTTCGCGCGTCCATTTCCGCTGCAGCAGCCCGACGATCTCGTCGCGGCCGGTCACGAATTCCGCGCGATTGCGCCATTGGCTTTGCGGCGTATAGGCGAGCGACACGCGCTGCGGGTCGCGCGTATTCCACCCATCCTCGGCGGCGCGCACCTTCTGGCGCGCCGATTCGAGCGTAAAGGGCGGAACGGGGGGACGGACTTCGGGGGAAGCTGACATGAGTTGCTCCTGTTCAGGGTTCTGGCCGCGGACGCCCGCGGCCGGTCGGATTCGCTGCATCGACTACCGCGAAACGGTGTCGAGCAGCAGTTCGGCCGTCGCGCGCGCATCGCGCGCGGCGTTTGCATCGCCGCTGACGAGCGCCACGCCGATCGCGCCGTCGATCAGCACGAGCCACTGGCGCGCAATGCGCGCGAGCCCGCGGCGCTCGATTCCCGTTTCGTCGGCATACGCATCGAACCGCTCGCGCACGAATGCCAGCAAACGCGCCTTGTGCATACGCGCGACGACGCGCACGGGATCGTCGGCGTCGGGAATCTCGCCCGACGCGTTCAGGAAAGCGCAGCCATGAAAGTCGGGCTGCCCGAACCAGTCGCGCAGCACGTCGAACATGCCGAGCAACTGCGCGCGCGGCGCCTTGCCGCGCGCATAGGTTGCGTCGACGAACCAGCGCATCCAGCGCTCGTCGCGTCGTTCGAGCGCGGCGACCACCAGCGCCTCTTTCGATTCGAACTGCGAATAAAAGCTCTTTCGTGCCGCGCCGGACCGCTTCACGATCGCGTCGACACCTGTTGCGTGGATGCCGCCCGAATAAATCAGCGCTTCGGCCGCGTCGAGCAGCCGGTCGCGAACGCCCGGTTCGCCGGAAGTGTCGTGTCGTGTGTTCATGCGTTTACGGTAGAACGATCGTTCTCCCACGTCAACTCCTGTGTGAAATGGCCATATCGGCGAAAGGGCTGAATCGCGGCCTGGCGCGTTTACGACATTTTTTCTTGAAGCGGATGCGTGACGCTCACTACACTTCGGTCACCCTGTCTGGGCGAAAGGACATCATGCAGCGACCGGAATCCGCGCGCCCCGCGCGCGCCTATGCGGCTTATGCCAAGCGGCTCGACGGCCGCGTCGCCGTGCGGCGCTTCGATCCGTGCAGCGATTCGTACGACGCGCTGACCGCGCTGCTGCATCGCGCGTTCGCGCCGCTCGGCGCGCTGGGCTTCAACTACCCGTGCGTCGATCAGACGGCATCGGCGACACGCGAACGTGTGCTCACCGACGAGTGCTTCGTCGCACTCGGCAACGCGCATCTGGTCGCGACGATGACGATGTGTTCGCATGACCCCGATTCACGCTGCGATCCGTATCGCAGCCGGCGCGTCGCGACACTCGGCCAACTGGCCGTCGATCCCGTCTGGCAGGAACGCGGCATCGGCCGCTCGCTGCTCGCGTTCGCGCAACGGCGGGCGGCCGCGCGCGGCGCGACGCACCTCGCGCTCGACGCGCCGTATGCGGCGGTCCGGCTCATCGATTTCTATCGTCGCGAAGGATTCCAACCGGTCGACGTGATGCGCTTCCCGGGACACAACTACGACAGCGCGATCCTGTGCAAATCCGTCGGCGTCGCGGACGACCGCATGCGTGCCTGCGACACGGCGCAGATCGACGTTGCGCGGCAAGCCGGTGCGGCGTCATGAAACACAATCTGCCGAAGCACGATAGCGACGACGATCGCGCGCAGCGCGCCGTCCGGCAAGCACGCGTGCGTGCCGCGCTGCGGCTGCGCGGTGTGATGAAACTGACGATCGTCACGATCGCGGCCGCGCATGTGCTGACGTTCGCGTTCGAAGGCCTGCTCGTCGCGGCCGGTTTCGCGCCCGAAGCCGCGACGTTGCTGCTGTTCCGCTTCGTGACTTGCGCGCTCGTCAGCTTCTGGCTGCAAGCCGATGCGCTGCGCGCCTGTCGGCACGCGGTGCAGCACGGGTTCGTCACGGTTTCCGGCACGCACGGCGATCCGATCGACGTTGCCCCGCAGTGCCCGAAGCGCTGGCTCGTCGTGTTGAATCTCCAGCTCGAACCGCACGGGTTGAAGGGTGAACAGGGCAAGTAGCGGGCGGCGCACCGGTCGATGCAGATTGCCGTGTGTATGAGTGAGTCGTAACGAGGTTCACCGACTCACGGTTGACGTCCCGGTTCCGCACGGCATTACATGCGATGTGTAGCGGGCGATTGCCCGACGAGCGAAGCAGGGAAGCGTGCGGAAGAGGAAGAACAGGCGCCGAATGGCGTGATGGGGGAAAGCGAGGAGAGGGCTGACAGGTGAAGCGAACGTGCGATTGCGAGTCACCGATGATGTGTGATCGCGTCGCGATTCCGCGCGCAAACACAGCTCCCGAATAATCTCACCTCAAGCCCGGATTCGCGCATTCCGATCTCGACGACGCACGTGTAAACGAGCGGGGCTGCGCGACTTGTTTGTCGCGCAGCCCCTTCGGCACTCAGGCCGTCCAGTCGAGAATCACCTTGCCGCTTTCGCCGGACAACATCGCGGCGAAGCCTTGCTCGTAATCGTCGGCCTTAAAGCGATGCGTGATGATCGGCGACAGGTCGAGGCCGCTCTGCAGCATCGCGACCATCTTGTACCAGGTCTCGAACATCTCGCGGCCGTAGATGCCCTTGATCTCGAGCCCCTTGAAGATCACCTGGTTCCAGTCGATCGCCGTCTGCGCGGGCGGGATGCCGAGCAGCGCGACCTTGCCGCCGTGGTTCATCGCCTCGAGCATGCTCGTGAACGCGCTCGGCACGCCCGACATCTCGAGACCGACGTCGAAGCCTTCGGTCATGTGCAGGTCGGCCATCACGTCGCGCAGCGACTCGCGAGCGACGTTGACCGCGCGCGTCGCGCCCATCTTGCGCGCGAGCTCCAGCCGGTAGTCGTTGATGTCGGTGATGACGACGTTGCGCGCGCCGACGTGCTTCGCGATCGCAACGGCCATGATGCCGATCGGGCCCGCGCCGGTGATCAGCACGTCCTCGCCGACGAGATTGAACGACAGCGCCGTGTGCGTCGCGTTGCCGAACGGATCGAAGATCGACGCGAGATCGTCGGAGATCTCGGGCGGGATCTTGAACGCGTTGAACGCCGGAATCGCCAGATACTCGGCGAACGCGCCTTCGCGGTTCACGCCGACGCCGACCGTGTTGCGGCACAGATGCCGGCGCCCCGCGCGACAGTTGCGGCAGAAACCGCACGTGATGTGGCCTTCGCCGGACACGCGATCGCCGATCGCGAAGCCGCGCACTTCCTGCCCCATCTCGACGATCTCGCCGACATATTCGTGACCGACGTGCATCGGCACGGGAATCGTCTTCTGCGCCCAGTCGTCCCACTTCCAGATATGGATGTCGGTGCCGCAGATCGCCGTGCGGCGAATCTTGATCAGCACGTCGTTGTGGCCGACTTCGGGACGCTTCACGCGCGTGAGCGTGAGTCCGGGGCCGCGCTCGAGCTTTGCCAGTGCTTTCATGGTCGCGCCTCCGTCATACGATGCCGAGCGACTTGCCGACGCGCACGAACGCGGCGACCGCCTGGTCGATCTGTTCGGGCGTGTGCGCGGCGCTCATCTGCGTGCGGATGCGCGCGCGACCGCGCGGCACGACGGGGAACGAGAAGCCGATCACGTAGACGCCTTCGCCGAGCAGCTTGTCGGCCATGTTCGTCGCGAGCTGCGCGTCGCCGAGCATCACCGGGATGATCGGATGCGCACCGGGCACGAGCGTGAAGCCCGCTTCGGTCATCTGCTCGCGAAAACGCGCGCCGTTCTCGCGCACGCGCTCGCGCAGCTTCGCGCCTTCGTCGCTGCCGAGCAGCTCCAGCACCTTCAGCGATGCCGCGGCGATGCTCGGCGTGAGCGTGTTCGAGAAGAGATACGGGCGCGAGCGCTGGCGCAGCAGTTCGACGACCTCGCGGCGCGCGGCGACGTAGCCGCCCGATGCGCCGCCGAGCGCCTTGCCGAGCGTGCCCGTGATGATGTCGACCCGGCCTTCGACGCCGCAATGCTCGGGCGTGCCGCGGCCGTGCGCGCCGATGAAGCCGACCGCGTGGGAATCGTCGACCATCACGAGCGCGCCGTAGCGATCGGCGAGATCGCAGATGCCTTTCAGGTCGGCGATGATGCCGTCCATCGAGAACACGCCGTCGGTCGCGATCAGCTTGCGGCGCGCGCCCGCCGCATCGGCCTCCTTGAGCTTCGCCTCGAGATCGGACAGGTCGTTGTTCCGGTAGCGGAAGCGCTTCGCCTTGCACAGGCGGATGCCGTCGATGATGCTCGCGTGGTTCAGCTCGTCGCTGATCACCGCGTCGTTCTCGTCGAGCAGCGTCTCGAACAGCCCGCCGTTCGCATCGAAGCAGCTCGAATAGAGGATGCTGTCCTCGGTGCCGAGAAACGCAGCCAGCGCGCTTTCCAGTTGCTTGTGCACGGTTTGCGTGCCGCAGATGAAGCGCACCGATGCCATGCCGAAACCGTCCTGGTCGAGGCCGGCTTTCGCCGCGTCGATCAGGCGCGGATCGTTCGCCAGACCCAGATAGTTGTTCGCGCAGAAATTGAGCACGCCGGCACCGCCGGCGAGCCGCACGGCCGCCGCCTGGGGGCTCGCGATCTCGCGCTCGGTCTTGTAAAAACCGTCCGCGCGGATCTGGTCGAGCGTCCCGCGCACCTGGGCGAGAAAGGCATCACGCATCGCAAAGCTCCTGACAGGGATTCGCATTCCGCGGCGCGCCGCTCGTGGCGGCGGCGCAACGGCCTGCTACTGTTATAGTCGGTCGTTCGGTTGACCGCATTTATCCGATATTCCGAACTAGAATTCGAAATACCGAACAACTCTAAGCGAACGGAATTCAAATGGCAAGTTCCTCCGGATCGCGGCGCACGCCTGCCGGCGCCGCACCGCAGCCGCCGGCCGCCACGCCGCCGCGGGTCGGCGAGCAGATCCAGCGGCTGCGCAACGAGCGCAAGCTGACGCTCGACGACCTGTCGCGCGCGGCCGGCGTATCGAAATCGATGCTCTCCGAGATCGAGCGCGACAAGGCCAACCCGACGATCGCCGTCGCCTGGCGCCTGACGAACGCGCTCGGCATCACGCTCGACGAGCTGTTCTCGCAGCCGAAGGCGCCGGAGACGATCCGTGTAGACGGCCCGCACGATATTCCGACGCTCGCCGGGCACGACGGCCGGTACCAGTTGCGTGTGTGGGGCCCGATTGACCTCGCCGGCAAGTTCGAGTGGTACGAGCTGACGCTGCCGGGCGGCGGCGCACTCGTATCGAACGCGCACGAACCCGGCACGCGCGAACACCTCACCGTGCTGCAGGGCGCGATGGAAATCGAAGCCGCGGCGGCCAGCCGGCGCCTGAAGGCCGGCGACACCGCACGCTACCCGGCCGACGAGCCGCACGCGATCCGCAATCCCGGCAAGGCCGAAGCGCGGGCGCTGCTGATCGTGATACATCGCTGACGGCGCGTATAGCTGACCAAAGGGCCTGTTGCGGAAAATACTGTATGTTTGTACAGTATACGGACATTCCGCCATGCATGGGCCGGAGCCGGCGCACGGAGGCGCCCGCCCCGGTCGACAGGAGCCTGCGATGACAGAAGAACAAGATTTGGCCGCACTCAGCTTCAAGGCCGCCGCGCACGATCTCGAACTGATCGTTCGCCATATTGCCGGGCGCTACATCCGCCAGCGCGTCCCGCTGACGTGGCGCCTGCTGCACGCGATCGAAGCCGAGGCGCTTGCCGATCTCGGCTTTGCCAGCCGGCACGACGCCGGCATGCGTCAACTGTTCGAACGGCCGTCGGACATGACGTTTCCCGAAACGGACGATCCGATCGACTTCGGTCGCTCGAATGCGCTGCCCGCCGTCTTTTCGTTCGCGGTTCTCGCGTACGAAGCGGCGGCAACGTCGCACGACACGGCACCCCGCGCGCGCGCTCACCGTCTGTCCAAGGCGTGGGGCGACTGACTGCCAAACCGGGCCGCCGCGCATGGCGGCCTGTCCAGCCTCCAACTGCCCGAGACGTTGCGAAAAGGGCTAGCATATACGCAACTAACGGAATAAATAACATGTCCCTTCCCGCCTCTCCCGACACTCCGGCACGCCCGGAAGAGAAGGATCTGTTCGACCGCGGTGCATCCGACTGGATCGTATCGCCCGAAGCCGCATTCGATGCGTGGCTGGCCATGCAGGACTATCGCCGCTCGTCGGCCGATGTCTATCGCACGCAATGGGGCGCATTTCTCACGTGGATGCGCGCGCATCAGAAGAATCTGGCAACGGTCGATACGGCGACGATCGCGAACTTCGTCAGCGAATTACCGATCCGGAAAACCCAGCGATTACGCTATCTGAGGCTGATCGAGCGTGTGCTCGACCACATCCGGCGCACCGAGTACGCGTCGACCAACCCGGCCCGTTTCATTGCTCAGGATGGCGAAGCGAACTGGCGCAAGGCACGCGACAACGAGCCGACCGGTTTCCTGACGCCGGCCGAACGCGCAACGTTGCTCGCGTATCTGTTTTCGCCGATCGGCGTATCCGGTTCCGCGTACTGGAAAGAGCGGCGCGACCGTGCGCTCGTCGCCGCGTTTCTCGGCGCCGGCATTAAAACCGGCGAAGCGCGTGCGCTTACGATTAGTTGCGTCAATACGAGCGGAACGTCGCTGCAGATCCAGTCGGCGCACCCGGCTTACGCGCGCGAAACCCATCTGGCGTCGTTTGCGATCGCGCTGCTCGAAGCGTGGCTCACGGAGCGCAAGCGCCAGGAAATTCCGGGCGAGCTCGTGTTCCCTGCGTCGCATGCCGGGCGGCCGATGCACAAGGCAACGATGCTGCGCGCCATCGATGCGATCGTCGAATCGGCCGGGCTTACGTCGTCGCGCACCGCGCGCGCGAGCCCGCAGACGCTGCGCAATACCTACGCGGCCGAACTGTTCGAAAACGACGTGCCTCCCGAACGGGTCGGCAAATGGCTGGGCTTCATGCGGCCGATCTCGTCGAACCGCCTGCATCGTGCATGGAAAAACTGGCGCGATGGCCTGACCGACAGCAACGGTGACGCATCCGACAGCGACGATACTCACTGATCCGGAAACGGCTGCTCACGCGACACGATCCGTGAGCAGCCTTGCGCGGCGCAGTCTCACCGTTTCACAGCTCCCGAAAAACCTCACCTCAAGCGTCCCGGATCGTCTCACCTGTGCAGGCGCGGCCGATCTTCTGGTCAGGTGTGCGCAAAACGCGCGATGGCTTCGAACCGGGACGGCCACGCGCCCGACGCGTGCTCACATTCCGGGCACGCCACTTCAAAACCCTCTTCGCCGTGCGACAGCTCCGGTTCCCCGTCGCAACGCGGGCACTGAGCCGGCACCGGAATCTCCTCATCCAGCGAGGTCCCGATCGCTGCAAACGCGTCCGCGTCCAGTTGCCCGGCATCGGCCAGGCGCCGAATCAGCGCGGCAATTTCGGGATTCATCCCGCGGCTCGCGCGCAACGAACTCACGTCGCGCGTCGCACGTTCCAGTTCATCGCTCTGGCTGCGCAACTGTTCTTCGAGCCGATCCGCGCGTGCCTTGGCCGAGCTCAGTTGCTGAAGGAAATCGAATTCCTTGCGCTGGACGTCGCGCAAACCGCTCTGGTAGGTCGACGCCATGCTGCGCAGCGAGTCGAGCTCGACCAGCATCGGCTTGACGCGGCGTTCCGCTTCGGCCACCGCGTCCTTGATTTGCTGAGCGTAGTGCTCGGTACGCTGCTGCAGTTCGGCTTGCAGCGCATCGATGCGGTCGCGCAGCGTGGCGTTTTGCGCCTGTTCGGCGTCGACGCGGCCGGCTGCGGCGGCCAGATCCTTTTCCAGTCGGGCAACTGTGGTGAGCAACGTCGCTTCACTTGCCGAACCGTGCGTCGTCTGTGATACGAGCTGAACCTCGAGTTCGGTCACGCGCGCCTGCAATTGCTCGTTCCGGGCTTCGCCGCGCGCGAGCGCGCTTTCGAGCGTCTCATGGCGGACGGTTGCATCGCGCAACCGTTGTTCGGCGTCGGCAATGCCGGCGCGAACCTGTTCGCGGTCGCCATCGAGACTGTCGCGTGCCGCTTTCAACGCTTCTTCATAGAGTGCGCCGAGCAGCGCACCGGCCTTTTCCTCGACGGCCTTCGGAATTGCCGCACCGTCGAGCCTGATCTTGGACGCAGAGCGGATGCGCTCCCAGAAATGATCGATGTCTTTCGGGATGTCGCTGGCGCTGCCGGTTTGGGTGAGATCGCGGACGTTGGCCGCCGACGGCCGGATACCGAGATCGAAGAACAGGCGCTTGCACGCATGCAATGACAATTCCTGGCGCCGCGCACCGTTTGCACGCAGCGATTCCAGTTCGTCCCGAATGACTCGGCGCATTTCGTCCAGGGTCATGGCAGAGCTCACAGACATTGAGATGTGGCAATCATAACGAAATACGTATCTATCGATACCTTTTCCAGGTCGACGTTGCGAATTTACGTCGCTTTGCACAGAAATCGGGTCTGTGAGCTTATCCGGACGAATGTGGTCCGGAATTCCGTGAAACAAAGCGAAGAAAGTCAGCCAAGTCTTTGTAATGCAAGCATTTTCCGGCAGACCCCGAAAATCGGCATTTGTTTCACATGACGGCCGATCCGATTCCCTGTGGGTGTTCAGGGTTTGGGGTCTCTGTGGAAAACTCGTCAGCGGATGTCTTGAGAGTATTAGAAGTAAACACCCTTGAACCCTTAGTTAAAAACGTTAACGCCACGGCACATCCTTATGTAGCAAGGCTTTCCGGCCGACAAGGTGAAGTTTTACGGGAGCCAAGGTGATCTTCTGCGGGAGCTGACGTGATGGGGTTCAGGGAGCTGCGTGAGCCGTTGCAGGAAAGGTCGTGAGCGGATTCGGGATCACAGTGAAACACGAGATTTCCCAAAGGTGAGGGTTTTCGGGGCCTCACAGCCGCAGAACCCGCGCTGTGCCGGGCTGCACAGTTTTCTGCCTGTGCAGACATAGGTGAGAATTTGCGGGACCTTCTTCGCGCCCCGATTCTGCCCATCTTTTAGGCAGTTTTGGCGAAAGGTGAGGTTTCACGGGACTCCACGGGAATTTGGTGTGAGGATTTCCGGGAAACGAACGCCATTTTGCACAGCAAAAGTGCTCTCCGGGGCCGGTGATGCACTAAAGGTGAGGCTTTTCGGGAGGGGAATCCGGGTTTTCCTGCCCCGATCACGCTAAGGTGAGCTTTTTCGGGGCATGGATCACAGGCGGAGATCGCGGTCACAGGTGAGTATTTTCGGGAACGGTTTTTGCTCGAAAAATGGGCAAAGGTGAGGCTTTTCAGGACCTGCGAGCGGTCAGATTCGCCGAAATCCGCGCCAGGACTGGAAGAAACGTCGTTTTTGCTGTGCCCCTTTTTGGCACAGGTGAGATTTTTCGGGAGCCGACATACGGTTGTCGTATGAAGGATTTCCGCCGAAAGGTGAGGTTTTTCGGGGGATGCCCAACGGGCACAGCCAAATCCCTACTGTGCATAAGTATCGGAAGGCATTGGGAATTTTGATACCGCGACAGTTACGGTGAGGTTTTTCGGGAGCCATTCCCGTGCCCATTGCCGTGCCGCATTTTTCCACCGAGGTGAGCGTTTTCGGGAGGCCTTGGTGGTCAATCCCGCGCGTGCCGGGGATTCGGTGGGATCCGACCGAAAGAACGAACTGTGCTCAAGGTGAGCATTTTCGGGACCCGACGCGGTTTGTGCGCTGTACAATGCGCGCCCGGGCCGGCAAAGCAGGCCCGATCGGGCGGCGCGGGCCGGTTTCGAAGGCATCTTTCCGGATGCCGGACCCGATTGCGATGTCCCGGTGAGCCGCGCCTGTACATGCATACAGCCCGATGCGGCGCGATCGGAGGCGCACCGTGAGGTGCGGTCGCGACGCTGTGGCGAACTCACGGTCGTGCAGTCGCAAAATTACGACAAATCGAAAGGTGAGCCGATACGGGAGCGAGTTTCGCACGTGTCATGCACAGGGGAAATTCTGTGAATCGGCGCATCCCGCAGCACGTCTGGACGAGTCCGGAACGCCGCAATTCCGGACCGGTGAGCGTTTTCGGGAGCAGTTGGGGTGAGTGCCGTCTTGCACGCGCACTTCACCGGCTATGGTGAGCATGTCGTTCTGGACGCACATCACCGCAGGCGCTATCCTTCCGGAAAACTTCTCCTCCGACCCGACGTATGGCCACGACGAAGCGCGCCAAGAAAACCGATGTGGATGTGGTGAGTGCCAGTTCGGCCGAATTGCGCAAGGCCGTCGAGGCGATCGCAATTCAGCCGAAGAGCGGCAAGATCACGCTCCTGACCCGCAAGCTGTTCAACGTCCTGCTGGCCGTGGCGCAGCAGGCCGACGACTCGGGCGATACGTATCGCGCACTGCTGTCGGATATCGTCGCCAACTCCGCCTTCGATTCGAACGACACCGCACTGGTGAAGGAACACCTGCGCCGCATGGTGTCGGTGCAGGTCGAATGGAGCACGGGGACGTCGAGCCAGAAGCCGGGCCGCAAGTGGGGGATCTCGACGCTGATCGCCGACGCGGAAATTCTCGAGGATCCGGCGACCCGCCGCGTGTGGGTCGAATTCTCGTTCGCGCCGAAGATCAAGAAGAAGCTGCTCGACCCGGTCCAGTATGCACGCCTGAGCCTGCAGTTCCAGAGCCAGCTGCGCAGCAGCGCCGGTCTCGCACTGTACGAGATCTGCGTGCGCTATCTGACGAACCCGAGCCACCTGACGATGCGCGAGCCGTGGGAATGGTGGCGGCCGATCCTGTCGGGCACGCCCGACACCGAAGCCGGCGACGAGGCGAAGCGCGAGTACAAGTACTTCAAGCGCGACTATCTGCGTCCGGCGATCGCGGAAGTCAACGCGGTCACCAACATCTTCGTCGAGCTGATCGAGCACCGTGAAGGGCGCCGGGTCGCTGAGATCCAGTTCCGCGTGACCGAGCGCAAGCAGCCGATGCTGGCGCTCGACGAACACCCGAACGTGTTCGACAGCACGCTGGTCGACCGGATGGTGAAACTCGGGATCCCGCTGAAGGAAGCGCAGACGCTCTACGCGGACAGCGAAGAGAACCGGATTCGCGCCGCACTGCAAATGACCGAGCAGCGGATGCGCAGCACGACGCTGCCGCCGGTGCGCAGCGCGCCGGCGCTGTTCAAGGATGCGCTGAAGAAGGGTTATGCGCCGCCGGTCGAGTCGGTCGACGCGCTGCCTGCCGGCACGCCGTCCGCGAAGGTTGCCGCGGCGCAGCCGGACGATCTGAAGGCACGCCTGCTGAGTGAATTCTCGGCGTTCCGCCGCAAGGAAGCGAAGGTGCTGTACGAGGAGCAGGGCGACGCCGAGCGCGAAGTGGCGCGCGAGTCGTTCGAGTCGGAGGCGCTGCCGACGATGGGCACGCATTTGCGCGACGACTGGCGCAAGCGCGGCCTCGATTCCAAGCTGGCCGAGACGGCCTTTTTCGACTGGCTGGCCCAGAAGACCTGGGGCGAGCCGACGGACGGCGACCTGCTGTCGTTCACGCTGAACCAGTCGCGGGCCGCCTGAGGCCCGCTCAGGCCCGCTGACGGGCCGCCGCCGGCCGCCCGCTCAGCCGGGCGAGCCCGGCGTCCTCACCGGGCCCTGCCGGCCGCTTCCATCACTCCGACAACAGCATCCGCTCGAGTTGCTCGAGGATCGCGTCGCGCTTGTCCTTCGGGAGGCCGCGCAGGCGCAATTCGATGCGGTCTTCGCCATACGACTTCAGGTCGCCGACCGATTTGCCGCCGAGCTTGATCTCGAGACGCTGCGCATAGCGCTGACGGCCCGCGGCCTTCGGTGTCTCCTGCGCAGCCACGCGGCCCTTGACGATGTCCGACACCTGGCGCGTGCTGAGATCGTCCGACACGATCTTGTTGATCAGCCGCAGCGTGGCCTCGGTGCCGCGCGCATTGTGATAGCGACCGACCTGATACGCCATGTTCGAACCGAAGCGATCGGGACGCGCGACCATTTCCTGCATGATGGCTTCCGGCAACTTGCCGATCGACAGCGCGACGGCCACCGTCGACTCGTCGAGGCCGAGATGCTCGGAGAGTTCCTTCTGGCTCTGGAAATGCTTGTCGTCGAGGAAGCGGCGCCACACGACGGCGTTGTCGAACACCGTCTGCGAATCGCGCTGGACGTTCAGGTCGTAGCCGAGCTTGTAGCTCTGGATACCGATCGGCACGTCGATCACGATCGCCTTCACCGATTCCTTGTTCGCTTCCTTCAGCGCGCGCACGCGACGGCCGCCGTCGCTGACGAAATACGTGCCCGGATTGTCGTAATCCGGAATCACGTGGATCGCCTGCTGCTGCCCCTGCTTCGCGAGGTTGACCGCGAGTTCGGCAATCGACGACTTCAGATAGAAGTGCCGCGGATTGAACGGGCTATGTTTGATCGCCTTCAGCGACAGCTCGATTACCTGCCCGGGGGCATAGCGGTTCTCGAGACGCCACGCGCGATATTGCGTCGATTCGTCGATCGACGGATCGAGCGTGAGCTCCGGAACGGGCAGCGGTGCGATGTCTTTCTTCGCGGATTTGGTCGGCGCCGCAGCGGGCGTCTCGGACTTGACGATGCCGTCAATCGCATTGAGCCGGTCGAGCGCCGTGCGCTTCTCGCTCGTCGTGATATCCGGGCGCGCTTGGAATCCTTTTGCAAATTGGGAAGGTTTCATGTGACTCCTTTATGCGCATAAAGTCAGGGCAGCATGGCGACGATTTCGTCGGCACATGCGCGAATTTCAGCGGCGGCCAGCTTGCCGCCGCGATCGTTCATCTGCAGCACGGTCTGACCGAGCGCCATCGCCTGCTTGTACGCTTCCCGCGTCGGGATCTGCGTCTTCAGCAACGGGAAGCCGAGCTCCTCGAGCGCGCGCTTGAGCTCGCGGGTCAGCATGCGCTTCTCTTCGGTCTTGTTCAGCAGGAATACCGCGCGGAGGTCTTCGTTCATGACCTGCGCCTGCTGGATCAGTTTGACCAGCCCGACGCTCGACCAGTAATCGGCCGGCGACGACGAAGTCGGGATCACGGCAATCGATGCGGCCAGCAGGACAACGCCGGATACCTTCTCGGTGATCGACGGCGGGCAGTCCACGACGATGATGTCGTAGTCGTTGATGAACTTCTTGATCTCGCGATGGATCTGGCCGTCGGCTTCGGCGAGATTGACGACCGGAAACGGAATGCCGGTGTCGCTGTCGCCGGATGCACTCGACCAGTGAACCAGTGTGTTTTGACGGTCTGCGTCGATGACGAGGATGCGCTTCCCTTTTTCATGGAACGCGGCGCCGAGGTGCATGGCAATCGTGCTTTTGCCGACACCACCTTTTTGTTGAGTGACTGCAATGATTTCCGCGGCCAATTTTCACTCCTATTTTGGTCGTTGGAATTCTACAGGACGATATTTATATTTCAATGAAATTGTCGTTCGACAACTACGCGTTAGCCATTCGGGCTATCGGTTTATGCGCATAAACGACACGGCGATGATCGGTGGCGTGAACGGATGGCGTGGTTGATGTCGGCGGGCGGCGACGAACCGCGCGATGGATGCGTCATCACGACGCTAGCCGTCGGCACGCGCAGCGGGGTGCTGGCGATATCGCAGTGCGCTGCCCTTTCACTTGATGGCGGTGGCTGGTCGTAGCTGGCAGCGGGTGAGTTTGTGCGCATAAACTCTGCGGCGACCGGGGAGGCCGAGCGTACGGCAGGACAGCGGGACATTCGCGAGCGAGGGTGTGATCGTATCCACCCTGGTCAGATATGCAGATCGGGAGGGGTGCCATTGAGCCTATGGGCATCGGCATCACGCCACGTCGAGCCGCTACGTTTATGCGCATAAACCGCGGTCGATGGATGGCGAGTGTCGAGCGATCACGTGCCGACCCTGCATCAATTCGGCAAGCCAGGATGCCCTGACAGTGCAGCACATCGATGCGACGATCGCTTCGGTGCCGCGATTGTCGACGCTCATCGGCGCGATGAATCGCCCGGTACCCTGTCGCGCGATCGCAGCTTTATGCGCATAAACCAATCGACGTACCGCGCTGTAGCTGCGCACTTTGCCACCCGAAACACCCATCACGATGCGCTGGCTTGCGAATCCGTACCCTTGCCGTGAGATAGCGTGCCACACGACTTTATGCGCACAAACACATCGGTCCTTTGAAGCCCATCCGCGATGCAGCGCCTCTCGCGAGACCCGTGTCGCTGGCGGCACCTTCCCTCCAACCAGCCTCTCCAAAGCATCGAATCGGCATACCGCTACCCCGCTGCCGCTCGCGTCGAAACACTCGATGCAGACTGGCTACAATACAGCCCTCTCCCATCCAGACCTGAATGATGATCACGATCTATCACAACCCCCGGTGCTCGAAGTCGCGCGAGACGCTTGCGTTGGTCGAAACGCTGAACACGACCGGCACGCAGGTGAACGTCGTCGAATACCTGAAGACGCCGCCGACGGTCGAGGAACTGGAAGCGCTGCATCGGCAGCTCGGCCGCCCGGTTCGCGACATGCTGCGCGACGGAGAGGAGCCATTCAAGACGCTGGATCTGGCACGTGCGGATCTGACCGATGCGCAAGCCTACGAGGCGATCGCCGCTCATCCGGTTTTGCTGCAGCGTCCGATCGTCATCTATCGCGGGAAGGCGGCCATCGGTCGGCCGCCCGAATCGGTGCAAGTGCTGTTCGAATAATTCTTGTTCGGCGTATTTTTCTTATTGCGTCAGCCCGGCGCACACACCAGCAATCGAAGCCAGTGCGATCGCCGGGCAGCACCCCACCCACCGCCCGGACGATAGCGGCAACGCGGGCCGGAGCTAGCCTGCCCCGGACGACGTGTCGTCATCGCCCGGTTCCCGCCCCGCCGCCGCTTTCGCGGCCGTCCGCAGCAGTGCAATCTGCCCGCGATAGGCTCTGCAGCCGCTGCAGGTCGGCAGGTGCAAGCGCACCTGCAGGCGCTCATGCAGGGTCAGATGCCGGTCCAGCGCATCCGACAGCAGTCGCGTCACGTCAGTACATTTCCCCGGCAGCATCTTCGGTCGTCAGTCCTTTTTCGCTCAGGCAGGTTCGCAGGCGCGTGCGCGCCCGATACAGCAGCACGCTGCAATGATTCGTCGTCAGCGTCAATTCGCTGCAGATGTCCGTAATCTCGACGTCGAGGAATTCGCGCATCATGAACACGCGCCCGATCTGCTCCGGAAGGTGATCGAGGCAGGCCTGGAACAGCGTCCAGAACTGCTGCTGCTGCAACAGCGTTTCGGGGCGCGGCCAGGGGCGCGGCTTCGCATGCGGGGCCCAGTGCCCATTTTCCTTGAACAGCTCGCGATCGAGCACGGATTCGCCGTCGAGCTCGGCGTCGAGCGCGGACAGGCTCACCGTCCGCTGCCGCGCACGCAGCACGTCGATCAGCTTGTTGCGCAGGATGCCGAACACCCAGGTCTTGTGGGCCGACAGCCCCGCAAAATCGCCCGCGTGCGACCAAGCGGCGGTCAGCGCTTCCTGCACGGCGTCTTCGGCCGCGTCGGCATCGCGGAGCTGGAGTCGCGCGAAGCGCAACAGGTCGCGCCGCAGTTGCGCGAGATAAACGGGGTCGTCGTACGCGGACGGCATGTCTGGGTAGCAGTGTCTCGAGGCGATCGCGCTTGCGCCACAGGGCGGGCGCATCGCGGTGCGAGCAGCTTACTGGGCGCGGCGCCGGCCCGCAACGTATGTTCCGTCACGAATTCACGAAACCGCCCGGCGCGCTGCGCTATGCTTGCCGAAACCCGTATCGCGCGTCGAAGGCGCCGCGCGGCGGGCAGTTTGTAACGTCAGAACATAACGGTCGAGTTATCCACAATTTCTGTGGAAAACCTTGTGGAAAGTCGGCCGGACGGCCCCGTGGGGCGGTTCGCGGGCTGGCTTGCCTATAAACAGACCTTTGTCGCCTGTTCGGAAGCAATCGATCCGATTCCTCACTCACCGGAAGGAGAACGTCATGTCCTATCGTATTGCGGTCGTCGTCGGCAGCCTGCGCCGCGCTTCGTCGAACCGCGCACTCGCGCACGCGTTGATCTCGCTCGCCCCCGCCGATTTTTCGTTCGAGTTCGTCGAGATCGGCGAACTGCCGCTGTACAGCCAGGACTACGACGCGGATTTCCCGGAAGTCGCGAAGCGCTTCAAGCAGACGATCGAAGCCGCCGATGCGCTGCTGTTCGTCACGCCCGAATACAACCGGTCGATTCCGGGCGTGCTGAAGAATGCGCTCGACTGGGGCTCGCGCCCGTGGGGTGCCAACTCGTGGTCGGGCAAGCCGGGTGCGGTGCTCGGCACGTCGCCGGGTGCGACGGGCACGGCGCTCGCGCAGCAGCACCTGCGCAACGTGCTCGCGTACCTCGACGTGAAGACGCTCGGGCAGCCCGAGATGTTCATCAAGCACGACCCGGCGCGCATCGACGAGCAGGGCCAGATCGTCAGCGAGGACACCCGCAAGTTCCTGCAGGGCTTCGTCGATCGCTACGCGGGCTGGGTGCGCCTGCTGAAGTCGGCCTGACGACTTCGGCCCGATCGCCGCGGCCGTTCATGCCGCCGACGCCGCCGGCCCGCACGCAGCGGGTCATGTGCCGGTGTGCCGCGCGTCGCGCGCTTCGCGGATGCCCAGCAGGATCTCGTCGAGCAGCGCGATGTCGAACGGCTTCGACAGCACGCGGACGTTGACGGTGCGCGTGCGGTCGAGCTCCTCCGCGTAACCCGTGACGAGAATCACGGGCAGCTTCCCCGGCCGCTTCTCGACCGCTTCGGCGAGGTCGATGCCGTTCAGGCGGCCCGGCATGTGGATATCCGAAATCACGAGGTCGAACGCGTCGTTCGCGGCCGCGCCTTCGATCAGGCGCAACGCGTCGTCGGCGGTGGGCGCATAGGTCACGCGGTGCCCGAGCAGCGAAAGCAGCGCTTCGGTGCCGGCCGCGACTTCGCTGTTGTCCTCGACGAGCAGCACGTGCAGCCCGGCGAGCGCGCCTGTGTCGTGCACGACGGCCTGCGGCCGAGCGACGACGTCCTCGGCACGCGCGCGCGGCAGGTAGAGGCGCACCGACGTGCCTGCGCCGACGGCGCTGTCGATCGTCGCGAGGCCGCCCGAGCGTTCGCAGAACGCGAACACCTGCGGCAGCCCGAGCCCCGTCCCCATCCCCTGCGCCTTCGTCGTGAACAGCGGTTCGAACGCGCGCGCGAGCACGTCGGGCGCCATGCCCGAGCCCGTGTCGTCGAGCGAGATCTGCACGAAATCGCCGGTCAGCGGAAAACCGTCCTCGCGGCGCAGCGTCACGTTGCGCGCGCCGACCGTGAAGCGGCCGCCCGTCGCCATCGCGTCGCGCGCGTTGACCGCGAGGTTGATCACCGCGAGCTCGAGCTCCGCGACGTCGACGCGGATCGGCCAGACGCCGGGCTCGATCGCGACGACCAGCGACGATTTCGAACCGAGCGACGTCTTCAGCAGTTCGCGGCACGTGCCGACCCATTGCCCGACGTCGATCGTCTCGTTGTGCAGCGGCTGCTTGCGCGCGACGCCGAGGAGCTGGCGCGTGAGCGACTGCCCGTTCTTCAGCGCGCGTTCGATCGCGCCGAGTTCCTTGTCGAGATGCTGGACGCCGCGCCGCCGTGCGATCTGCACGTTGCTCGAGATGATCATCAGCAGGTTGTTGAAGTCGTGCGCGACGCTGCCGACGAGGTTGCCGAGCGCCTGCATCTTGCGCGACTGCCGGTACGCGGATTCGATCGAGCGCCGCATCGATGCTTCCGCCTGCCAGCGGTCCCACGCCTCCTCTTCCGCCTTCAGCCGCTTGAGCGACAGCCAGATCACGGACCACAGCGCGATCGACGGCGCGAACATCGAGATGAACAGCACGCTCAGGTGTTCGTACCATTCGCGCCAGATCGCCGACGTGCGGTAAGCGCAGGTCACGTAGACGGGATAGCTGCCGACCTGGCGGTACGCGACGATCTCGCTCGCGCCGTCGTGGCGAACGCGCACGACGCCCGCGCGCGGATCGTTGCGCGCGTCGCCGAACGTGGCCGTGCGATCGGTATGCGCGAGCGACGGCGGCGGCGGATACGACGCGATCACCGCGCCGTCCGAGCGCGCGAGCGCCATCGTCATCGGCGTGGCCGCGCCGCCGAGCAGGTCGCGGTAGAACGCGTTGAAATACGACGACTTCAGCGCGATCGACACCATCCCGGCGAACGAACCGTCGCTATGGCGCCGCGCGACGCCCGTGTTGAACACGGGAATGTTCTCGAGCTTGAGCGGCCCCATCATCAGTCGCGAGATGTGTTCGATGACCTTGCCGTCGCGGATGCCGGCGAAGTCGTCGCGGTTCGCGATCGACGCATAGGGCGCCGGATAATAGAGGCTGTTGGCGAGCAGCATCCCGCTCGCGCCGAAGATCGACACGGCGGCCACCTGCGGGTAGCCGCCGCCGATCGTGTTCAGTGCTTCGTGGATGTCGGATTCCCGGTTGCGCACGGTCGCGTCGTCCATGTCCTGCACGAGGTCGACGATGCGCGCATCGAGCGTTTCGCTCAGGTCGAACACCTTGAGCGCGTGCTCTTCGGCGACCCGCACGGTGCGCATCGTCACGTCGCTCGCGGCGGCCTCGCGCGCCTTCAGGTCGTTGTACGCCATCACGACCACGTAGATGCACGGCAGCACGATCGCCGCGACGAGCAGCACGATCAGCGTCACGCGGCGGACCGCGAAATCGTGCTCGGGCGCACCGGACGCATAGGTGCCGTCATCCTGCCAGTCGTCGGCGGGAGTGGAGGCGGGATCTTGGGAGTCGGCAGGCCGGTCGGACGTCATCGAAGCTGCGGGTGAGGCGGGAGTGCCTGCCATCATAAACGAGTTGCGACGGCCCGCCGCGCCGCCCGTACGCGCGCGATCCTGTCGATTCAGACAGGGGGAAACCGTCAGATTGAAAACGCGACGAATCCGGCAGCGCAAACGTACACAAGGAAAAATTTTGCGTACTTATCTCGAAAATGGTCGCGGCTGTTTTCGGAATGACGCGAGATCGGATCGATTCTGTTCGAAATGGTGAAAATGGCGAGTTGCACCGCCTTCGGTTTACTCAGAGAATCGCGCCTTGCTTTCCCTATGACAGATATATGCGCCCGCCGGCGTTCGCCGCGCGGTGCGTCGCGCGCACCTGCGTCGCGGCGCCCGTGCACGGCCGCAAGGCGGTTGCCCGCGCCCGAACGCATGGCGCCTCAAGAAGCGCGCCACGCGGTCGTTAACGCGAGAGAGACCATTCCGTATACCGCTTCGCTCCATGCCTTTGCCGATTGTAATTGCCGACGATTCACTGCTCGCTCGCAAACTTCTGACAAAGGCGCTGCCGGGAGACTGGGACGTTGACGTCGCGTATGCAGCGAATGGTCGCGAGGCCTTGGCGCTCTATCGTGACGGCAAAGCTTCCGTGATGTTTCTGGACCTGACGATGCCCGACATGAGCGGATATCAGGTACTGGAGACACTGCGCCACGAAGACCTGAACACGTTCGTGATCGTGGTATCCGCCGATATCCAGCCGCAGGCGCAAGCACGCGTGCGCGAATTGGGCGCGATCGCATTCGTTGCCAAGCCCGTGACGTCGGAGGCATTGCTGCCCATTCTCAAGGAGTATGGGTTGTATGCCTGAATCGGTGTTCACGGCGGAGCAACGCGACGCGTTGCAGGAGATCGCCAACCTTGCAATGGGCCGCGCCGCCGCGCGGCTTGCGTTGCTGCTCGGGCGCTTCATCGAGCTGTCGGTGCCGCGCGTGCGCGTCGTGAAAGCGGCCGACGCGGGCGACGCGCTGCGCGAGATGACGGGCATTCACGACAACGTGACCGCCGTGCGCCAGGGCTTCCGTTCCGACATCAAGGGCGAGGCGATCGTGCTGTGCCGCAGCGCGGGCGTCGCGCGGCTCATGACGATCGTCGACCGTACGTTCGGCGACGGCGTGTACGGCGGGATGGCGACGCCGGACGAGCTCATGTTCGACGTCGCGAACGTGCTGATGGGCGCATGCGTCGCGTCGATCCTCGACGAGCTCGGCCGCAAGCCCGTGTTCTTTCCGCCGGGGCTGCTCGGTTCGAACGTGTCGTTCGACGACGTATTCCAGCCGCCCGAGCTCGCGTGGAGCGTCGCGCTGCTGCTCGAGGTGAACTTCGGGCTCGAGGATCACGCGTTCCGCGCCCACTTCGTGATGCTGATGGCCGAGGATTCGATCCGGCTGATGGGCGACGCGCTCGACGCGTTGTTGTCCGCGCTATGACGGCCGCCGCGCCGTCGCTGAGCGACCTCGTGATCGAGCGGGTGGGCTTCGGCCTGTTCGTGCTCGACCGTGCGATGACCGTGCGGATGTGGAACCGCTTCATGCAGGACCACAGCGGCATCCCGGCCGACGACGTGATCGGCCGCAACCTGTTCGACTGCTTTCCGGACCTGCCGCGCGCGTGGCTGACGCGCAAGCTCGAGAGCGTGTTCCAGCTCGGCAGCTTCGCGTTCAGCTCGTGGGAGCAGCGGCCCTACCTGTTCCGCTTCGAGCACGACCGGCCGATTACCGGCGGCGTCGACTACATGCAGCAGGACTGCACGTTCATGCCGCTCACGCGCGGCCGCGAGGTCGAGGCCGTGTGCGTGACGATCTCCGACGTCACGCATGTGAGCGTGATGCAGCGCGAGCGCGAGGAAGCGGTCGCGAAGCTGCGCGAACACGCGAATCGCGACGGCCTGACCGGTATCGCGAACCGGCGCTTCTTCGAGGCGCGGCTCGGCGACGAATTCGCTCGCTGGCAGCGCTATGGCGGCGACATGTCGGTGCTGCTGTTCGACCTCGACCACTTCAAGACGATCAACGACCGCTTCGGGCATGCGGCCGGCGACGCCGTGTTGCGCGAGACGGCGCGTCGGGTCGCGTCGATCGTGCGTGCGCAGGATACGTTCGGCCGTTTCGGCGGCGAGGAATTCGCGCTGCTGCTGCCGTGCACGAATCTCGACGAGGCGATGCTGGTGGCCGACAAGGTGCGCGATGCGATCGGCAGCGTGCCGGTCGATGCGGAGGGCGTCAGCGTGCCGGTGACGGCGAGCGTCGGCGGCGCGTGCGCGAAAACGGGCGCGCCGACTTGCGACGTGCTCGTCAACGAGGCCGACGCCGCGCTCTATCGCGCGAAGCGGCTCGGGCGCGACCGTTCGGTCGCCTACGCATAGGCGCGCCCGCCCCGCATCGCGCGAAGCGGCTTCGCCCCGCGCGTGCCTTGCTCAGCTTTTCGCGATGTCGGCCAGCACGCCGGCCAGCACGGCCGGCTGCGACACGAACGGCGAATGACTGCTGTCGAGCTGGTGCACGTGGGTCGGGTTGCCGGGCGCGAACGCGTCGGCTTCGTCGATGAAGCGCTGCTGCAGCGCGGGCAGGATCACGCGATCCTGCAGGCACTTGATGTAGTGACGGTCGAGCGCGCCCCAGCGCGCGGCGGTCGTCGGGATCGCGGTCGCGAACGGCGCGGCAGGCACGTCGCAGGTCATCAGGTTCGCGACGGCCTCGAAGTCGGCCTGCGGTACGTCGTCGTACAGTGCGCGCTTCATCGTGTCGCGATACGCGGCGTCGCCGCTGCGCGGATCGATGCGCAGCGCACCGGCCACGCGCGGGCTCGCGAGCATCAGCGGGCCGAGCATCTCGCCCTTGTTCTCGGGGGCGCGCACGTAGTCGAGGCCCGGCTCGCCCGACGCGGGCATGAACGCCGCGAGATAGACGATCTTCGCGATCTTTTCCGGCGCGCGCTCGGCGGCCGCCGTGATCGCGAGGCCGCCCATGCTGTGCCCGACCAGCACGACCTTGCCGCGGCCGAGCGCATACGCGTCGTCGACGGCCTGCATCACCTGCGTCGCGTAATCGTCGAGCGTCGTGTTCGCGACCGGCGACGGCTCGGCGCCGAACGCGTCCTTGTCGAGCGGCCGTTCGAGGTAGGACCCGGGAAAGCGGGCATTGATGCCGTGCGCGGGCAGGTCGCGCGCGATCGACAGGTAGCCGCGCGCGGCCAGCGCGGCCGCGACGTGCGCGTAGCACCACGCGCCGTGCCAGGCGCCATGCACGAGCACGAACACGGGATGGTCGGCCTGCGGGGTGGCGGTTACGTTCGTCTCCATGGTGTCCGTGTTTTTCGAGAAAGCTGTCATCTTAGACGAACCCGTGCGAATCCAAGCGCGAACGGGCGGTACGATCGCGTTACCGCCCGCGATCCGCGTCCCTTGTCTCGCGCAGGCCACATTTCGTCCGGATCCGATATGAATTTGAATCGAAGCGCGCTAATTTGTTGCTTTGCTCGCGATTGCTCCCCATGAACGTCGACTATCTCTTCTACCGGAAGCCGGACAAACCCGGCCCCTATTCGCTCGACGACCTGGGCGACATCGCGCCGCCGATCGGCCCGGGCGACCTGGTGCGCGCGGGGATCGCGCGCGTGTTCGAGCAGATCGACTGGCAGGAATCGCCCGACGTGCCGGGCGCGTGGTTCGGCACGGGCGGCGCGGTATTCCAGTTCACCGTGGAGCCCGACGGCCGCGTGACGAGCTTCATGGGCTCGCGCCTCGAACGCCGCTCGATGCTGCAGCTCACCCGCGAAATGGGGCTCATTGCGCTCGACCTGCAACGCGATATCGTTTACGGCTGACGGGCCGCCGGCGCCCGCCGGTGTCGAGCGGCACCCGTTCCTGCCGAGGCCGGCCGCACCGGCCTGCCAACGGCTCCCGGCGCCCCGCCGGGCGTGGCGTGTGTCCGCCATCGAACTTCAAAGATTGCTATACTTTCGCCCAATTCCGGCTTCCGGCCGGTAATTTGTGCCTGTCTGCGTCGATCGTTCGCATATCTCGCACGCATTGACACCCTGACCATCCCAGCCGGGCATGGCTTCTTCAATCGCCCCGCGTGGGTGTCTCCGTGGAGCTTGTCTTGGCCGTTTCAAATTCCGTCGTGGACGAACAAGAAACCGACGCCGCTGCCGTCACATCGGGCAGTTCTTTCTATCTTGCGATGCGCATCCTGCCGGCCGTGCAGCGCGATGCGATGTTCCAGGTCTACGCGTTCTGCCGCGCGGTCGACGACATCGCCGACAGCGACCTGCCGCGCGCCGAGCGCACCGCGGGCCTCGATCGCTGGCGTGCGGACATCGACGCGTGCTTCGCGGGCCGCCCGCCGCGCCATCTGGCCGCGCTGGATCGCGAGATCCGCGCATTCAACCTGCAGCGCGACGATTTCCACGCGATGATCGACGGAATGGCGATGGACGCGGTAGAAGACATCTGCGCGCCCGACGAGCCGACGCTCGACCTCTTTTGCGATCGCGTGGCGAGCGCGGCCGGCCGGCTGTCGGTGAGGATATTCGGGATGCCGGAAGCCGAAGGGATCGAGCTGTCGCACCACCTCGGCCGTGCGTTGCAACTGACGAACATCCTGCGCGACATCGACGACGACGCGGCGATCAACCGTTGCTACCTGCCGCGCGAGCTGCTTGCGCGCGAACGCATCGCGATCACCGATCCTGCGACGATCGTGCGCGATCCGGCGCTGCCGCGCGTGTGCGCGACGCTCGTCGAGCGCGCGCTCGAGCACTTCCGCCAGGCCGACGCGGTGATGGATACCTGCCCGCGTGCGCAGGTGAAGGCGCCGCGCATCATGTCGGGCGCGTATCGCTGCATTCTCGAAGCCGCGGTGGCACGCGGTTTTGCCGCCCCGCGCGCCCCGCTGCGCAAGCCGAAAGCGCGCATGCTGATGATCGCCGCGCGCTACGCGCTGTTCTGAGCCGACCGAGTCGATGCCCAGAACCGTCCACGTGATCGGTGCCGGACTCGCGGGCCTGTCGGCCGCGGTCGAGCTGCAACGCCGCGGGCGGCACATCGTGCTGCACGATGCGCACGCGCATGCGGGCGGCCGCTGCCGCTCGTGGTTCGACGGGGCGCTGAACACGACGCTCGACAGCGGGCTGCACGTAGTCTTCTCGGGGCAGGCGGCCACGCAGCGCTACCTGCGTGCGATCGGCGCGGCCGATCAGCTGGTCGGGCCCGCGCTGCCTGAATTTCCGGTCGTCGACGTCGCGTCGCAGCAGCGCTGGACGCTGCGCTTCGGCAACGGGCGCTGGCCGTCGTGGCTGTTCGATGCCGCATCGCGCGCGCCGGGCACGACACCGCTCGACTACCTCGCGCTCGCGCCGCTCGCGTTCGCGCGCACGGGCCGCTCGCTCGCACAGACGATGCGATGCGACGGCGTGCTGTGGGATCGCTGGCTGCGGCCGTATTTGCTTGGGGTACTGAACGTCGAGCCGCGCCACGCGAGTGCCGAGCTCGCGCGTGCGGTGCTGTGCGGCACGTTTGCCGCGGGCGGCCCTGGCTGCCGTCCGCTCGTTGCGCGCCACGGGCTCGGCAGCGCATTCGTCGAACCGGCGCTGCGGATGCTGCAGCACGGCGGCGCGCAGATTCGGCTGAACTCGCGGCTCGACGCGTTCGAATTCGGCGCGCACGGCAATGCGGTCGACGCGGCCGTGATCGGCGGCGAGCGGGTCGATCTCGCGCCCGGCGACGCGGTCGTGCTGGCCGTGCCGCCCGAGGTCGCGCTGCCGCTCGTGCCCGAACTCACCGCGCCGGATACGTTCAGCGCGGTCGTGACCGCGTATTTCGCGGTCGAGCCGCCGGCCGGCAGCCCGCTGCAGACGACCGTCGTCAACGGCGTCGTCGATGCGGTGCGCGCCGGCGGCGGCCAGCTCGCGGCGACGATCCGCGATGCGGGCCGCTGGCTCGACATGCCGCACGACACGCTCGCGCGGCGGATCTGGGAAGACGTCGCGCGCGTGACCGGCGCGAACCCGGAAACCATCCCCGCGTGGCAGCTCGTCGTCGAGCCGCGCGCGGGCTTTGCGGCGGTGCCGTCGCAGGAAATGAAACGTCCGGCCGTGCGTACGCGCTGGACCAATCTCGTGCTGGCGGGTGACTGGATTGCCACCGGCTTGCCCGCCACGATCGAGGGCGCGATCCGTTCCGGCCAGCTGGCCGCGGACGTGCTCCAGACACAATAAAGAGGGACCGATGAACGATCTCACCGAAATGGCTACCCTGTCCGCCGGCATCGCGCCGGCCGGCGTCGACGCGGCCGTCGCGCGTGCGACCGACGCGCTGCTGGCCGCGCAGAACGCGGACGGACACTGGGTCTACGAACTCGAAGCCGATTCGACGATTCCCGCCGAATACGTGCTGCTCGTCCACTATCTCGGCGAGACGCCGAACCTCGAGCTCGAACAGAAGATCGGCCGCTATCTGCGCCGCATCCAGCAGGCGGACGGCGGCTGGCCGCTGTTCACCGACGGCGCGCCGAACATCAGCGCGAGCGTGAAGGCGTATTTCGCGCTGAAGGTGATCGGCGACGACGAGAACGCCGAGCACATGCAGCGCGCGCGCCGTGCGATCCACGCGATGGGCGGCGCCGAGATGTCGAACGTGTTCACGCGCATCCAGCTCGCGCTGTACGGTGCGATTCCGTGGCGCGCGGTGCCGATGATGCCGGTCGAGATCATGCTGCTGCCGCAGTGGTTCCCGTTCCACCTGTCGAAGGTGTCGTACTGGGCGCGCACCGTGATCGTGCCGCTGCTCGTGCTGAACGCGAAGCGCCCGCTCGCGAAGAACCCGCGCGGCGTGCGCATCGACGAGCTGTTCATCGACCCGCCCGTCAACGCCGGGCTGCTGCCGCGCCAGGGCCACCAGAGCGCCGGCTGGTTCGCGTTCTTCCGCGTGGTCGACCATGCGCTGCGCGCGGTCGACGGCCTGTTCCCGAGCTACACGCGCGAACGCGCGATCCGCCAGGCCGTGTCGTTCGTCGACGAGCGCCTGAACGGCGAGGACGGCCTCGGTGCGATCTATCCAGCGATGGCCAACGCAGTGATGATGTACGACGTGCTCGGCTACGCGGAAGATCATCCGAACCGCGCGATCGCGCGCAAGGCGCTCGATAAACTGCTCGTCGTGCAGGAGGACGAAGCATATTGCCAGCCGTGCCTGTCGCCGGTGTGGGACACGTCGCTCGCGGCGCACGCGCTGCTCGAAACCGGCGATGCGCGCGCCGAGGAAGCCGTGCTGCGCGGCCTCGACTGGCTGCGCCCGCTGCAGATCCTCGACGTGCGCGGCGACTGGATCTCGCGCCGCCCGAACGTGCGGCCCGGCGGCTGGGCGTTCCAGTACGCGAACGCGCACTACCCGGACGTCGACGATACGGCCGTGGTCGTGATGGCGATGGACCGCGCGCAGAAGCTCAGGCAGTCGGATGCGTACCGCGAATCGATGGCGCGCGCACGCGAATGGGTCGTCGGCATGCAGAGCAGCGACGGCGGCTGGGGCGCGTTCGAGCCGGAAAACACGCAGTACTACCTGAACAACATCCCGTTCTCCGATCACGGCGCGCTGCTCGATCCGCCGACGTCCGACGTGTCGGGCCGCTGCCTGTCGATGCTGTCGCAGCTCGGCGAGACGGCCGCGAACAGCGAGCCGGCCCGCCGCGCGCTCGACTACATGCTGAAGGAACAGGAGCCGGACGGCAGCTGGTACGGCCGCTGGGGGATGAACTACGTGTACGGCACGTGGACCGCGCTGTGCTCGCTGAACGCGGCCGGCCTCGGGCCGGAAGATCCGCGCATGAAGCGCGGCGCGCAGTGGCTGCTGTCGATCCAGAACAAGGACGGCGGCTGGGGCGAGGACGGCGACAGCTACAAGCTGAACTACCGCGGTTTCGAACAGGCGCCGAGCACCGCGTCGCAGACGGCCTGGGCGCTGCTCGGCCTGATGGCGGCCGGCGAGGTGAACAACCCGGCCGTTGCGCGCGGCGTCGACTACCTGATCGCCGAGCAGAACGAAGAGGGTCTGTGGGACGAGACGCGCTTCACGGCGACCGGTTTCCCGCGCGTGTTCTACCTGCGCTACCACGGCTATCGCAAGTTCTTCCCGCTGTGGGCGCTCGCGCGCTACCGCAACCTGAAGCGCGACAACGCGACGCGCGTCACGGTCGGGATGTAACGCGTGGGCGCATCACGGCACAACGGCGCATTGCCCGTCATCGCGGTGACGGGGATGGCGTTCGAGGCGCGCATCGCACGCGGCGACGGCGTCGAGGCGGTGTTCGCCGCGCGGGCCGACCGGCTCGAGCGTGCGCTGGCCGATGCGACCGCGCGCGGTTGCGCGGGCATCGTGAGCTTCGGCACCGCGGGCGGGCTCGCGCCCGATCTGGCGCCCGGCGCGCTCGTGATCGCGAACGCGATCGACGGGCCGTTCGGCCGCGTCGAGACCGATGCGGGCTGGAGCGCGCGGCTCGTCGCGGCGCTGCACGACACGCCGGTATGGGCGCGCGTCACGCGCGGCACGATCGCGGCCGTCGGTGCGCCGGTCGTCAGCGCACAGGAAAAGGCGTCGCTGCACCACGCGAAGGGCGCGCTCGCCGTCGACATGGAGTCGCATATCGCGGCGGCCTTCGCGGCCGCGCGCGGCGTGCCGTTCGTGGCGTGCCGCGCGATCGTCGATCCGGCGTGGCGCACGCTGCCGCGCGCGGCGACGGCCGGCCTGTGCGACGACGGCAGCACGGCGATCCTGCCGATCCTGCGCGAATTGCTGAAGCAGCCGTCGCAGCTCGGCCCGCTGCTGCAGGTCGCGAGCGATGCGCGCGCGGCGCGCACGACGCTGATCCAGGCGCGGCACGCGTTCGAGCGTGCGGGTGCGATGCGGATCGTCTGAGCGGCACGCGCCGCGTTTCTCTTTCCCTCCTTTCTTCGTTTTTCGCGGACAAAAAAAAGAGCGCTGCAGATGTGAACTGCAGCGCTCTTTGTCTTTGCGGCGGTCGCCGTTGCAGCGTTACTGCGCGGCCGGACTGCTCGCGGGCATCGCCGGCGCGGCCGGTGCACCGTCAGCAGCCGGCACCGTCGCCGGGCCCGACGATGCCGCTGCCGGTGCCGCGGCAGGCGCGCTCGCGGGCATCGCATTGTCCGCACCCGGATCGTCATACTGCGGCAACCCCGGCGCGGCCGGGGCATTGTTCGGCGTGGTGCCCGATGCACCGCCCGACTCGCCCGGATCCTCGTAATTCGGCAGTCCCGGCAAGGCCGGCGTCGCGGCCGGCTCGGCGCCCGCTTCGCCCGGCTCGCTGTAGTTCGGCAGCGCGGCCGACGACGACTGGCTGCGATACGTCAGCGACTTGCGCTGCTGCAGGTACGCGTCGCGCACGAACGAATACGGATCGAGCGCAGCCTGCTTCAGCAGGTCGGTCGCGCCGAGCAGGTCCGAACGCGCGCTGATGAACTGCGCGATGTACATCGGGTTGCGCGCGGCCGGCTCGATGTAGTTGAGCAGGTTGAAGCGCACGTCCACCGCGCGGCCGACACCGTCGCGGATCGTGCTCGGCCCGAACACGGGCAGCACGAGATACGGGCCGGACGGCACGCCCCAGCGCGCGAGCGTCAGGCCGAAATCCTGGTGATGCTTCGGCAGGCCGGCCGGCGTCGCGATGTCGATCAGGCCGGCGACGCCGAACAGCGAGTTCATCGCCACGCGCATCAGATCCTGCGTCGCATCGGTGATGCGCAACTGCAGCAGGTTGTTCGCCATGTTGCCGAGATCGCCGAGGTTCGAGAAGAAGTTGCTGATCGCGGTGCGCACGGGCGTCGGCGTGACCTTCTGGTAACCCTTCGCGATCGGCACGGCGATGTTCGAATCGACGGTGTCGTTGATCTTGTACATCGTCCGGTTCATCGGCTCGAACGGGTCGTTGGGATTGCGGTTCGGCCCCGTCGCGCAGCCGGTCAGCATCGCGCTGGCGGCGACGGTCGCCGCAATGATTCGCACCTTATTCATTGATTCCTTGCGATTGGTTCTTGGCGCGTTTGACGCGCGGTTTGCCCATCAGGACGGGCTGGAACACCACGGCGCCGATCAGCGTGCAGGTCAGTGCCAGCGCGAGCAGCTTGCCCATGCTCGACGTACCCGGGTGGTGCGACAGCCACAGGCTGCCGAATGCGGTCGCCGTCGTCGCGGCGCTGAACAGCACCGCGTGCGTGAGGCTCGATTGCAGCAGCCCCGTCTGCCCCGCGCGCCACGCCATCACGAAATACACCTTGAACGCGACGCCGACGCCGAGCATCAGCGGCAGCGCGATGATGTTCGCGAAGTTCAGCGGCATGCCGAGCACGACGCACATCTCGAGCGTCACGATGCCCGACACGAGCAGCGGCACCAGCGTGCGCAGCACGTCGCCGAAGCGGCGCAGCGTGATCCACAGCAGGATCGTGATCGAAATGATCGACCACAGCGCCGCATGCAGGAACGCGTTGATGATCGTGTCGGCCGAATGCAGGATCGAGATCGGCCCGCCGGTCGTGCCCGGTTCCGCGGCCTTCACGGTCTGCGCGAAACGGCGCAGCATCGTGTCGTCGTTCGGGTCGACGCCCTTCGGCACTTTCGGCGAGATCTGCACGAGCGCGTGGCCGTCCGGCGCGACCCAGTCGCGCACGAGCGGCGGCGGCAGCGATTCGCGCGTGATGTCCTGCGGCTGCAGCAGCGCCGCGAGCTGATTCAGCGCGATGCGCAGCGTATCGGAGAACGCGCGTTCGGCGCGGTCGCGCGTCGCGCTGTCGGCGGCGGCGAGCTTCGCGAGCGACGCGGACAGGTGTTGCGCGGCGGCCGCGCCCGGGCCCGGGTGATCTTCCGCCGCGTAGCCGAGCAGATCCGACACGCGCTTGAGCGCGGCGACGCGCTGCGCGTCGGTCGCGGGCGGCGCGGCCGGCTGCGTCAGCGCGGGCAGCAGTTCGCTCGCGGCCGCGGCGATCGCCGCGCGCTTGGCCGGCTGGTCGGCGGGGATGAAGGTCGACAGGGTGGTCGTGCGTCCGACCTCGGGCAGCGCGTCGAGGCGCTTCGCGGCCGCGTCGGCCGCGGCGAGCGACGGCGCGAGCAGCGTGACGTCGTTGACGGCAGCTTCGGGCGAATCCTTCAGCGCGAGCAGCGTCGCCATCGATTCGCTGTTCGGATCCTTCAGGTGCAGCGGGTTGAAGTCGAAACGCAGGAACGCGAGCAGCGGCAGCGCGCCGATCACGACCACGAGCGTGCCGATCAGGATCGGCTTGCGATGGCGATCGAGGAAATCGTCGACCGGCGCGAGCCACGGGAAACCCGGCGTCTTCGATTCGCCCGGCGGCGCGAACAGGCGCAGCAGCGCGGGCAGCAGCGTGAGCGTGGTCAGCAGTGCGACGAACATCCCGACGCCCGCGATCAGGCCGAGCTCGGACACGCCGCGATAGGCGGTGGGAATGAACGAGAAGAAGCTTGCCGCGACCGCCGTGGTGGCCAGCGCGAGCGGCATGCCCATCGAATGCGCGGCGCCGATCAGCGCGTGATCGATGCGCTGATCGCGGAAGCGTTCCTCGCGGTACTTCACGCCGTACTGGATCGAGAAGTCGACGCCGAGGCCGACGAACAGCACCATGAACGCAACCGAGATCATGTTCAGCGAGCCGACCATCGCGAGGCCGAGCGCGGCGGTCACGACGAGGCCGACGAACAGCGTGACGAGCACCGAGCCGATCATCCGCTTCGAGCGCAGCGCAAGCCACAGGATGACGAGCACGGCGAGCAGCGTGAGCGCGCCGTTGAGCGCCGCGCCGTCCTCGACGGACGCGAATTCGTCGTCGGCGAGCGGTTGTTCGCCGGTCAGGCGCACGGCCGCGCCGTAGCGCTTCTCGAGGTCGAGCGAACGGGCGGCGTCGCGGATCACCTGGCTGGTTTCCGCGCCGGCCTTCAGCGCGCCGTAGTTGACCACGGGCTGCACGGTGACGAACGCGCGCGCGGGCTGCCGCGCCGAATCGCTGTCGACCAGCGCGCGCCACGAGAACGCGGCCGGCTTGCCGGCCAGCACGTCGTCGACCGTCGCGGCGCTGCGCGCGAGCAGCTTCGCCATCGCGGGCAGTTTCACCTGGCCGGTCAGGAGCGGCTGGCCGAGCGTGGTGGCCAGCGTCGTCGCGAGCCCGGTGAGGCTCGGGTTCTTTGCGAGTTCGTTGACGAGCGGGCGGGCGCTCGCGAGCTGCGACGTCGTATCGGAGACTTCCTGCGGCGACAGGAACAGCAGCCCGTTATGCTCGAAGAACGGCCCGCCGCCGGGCTCGGCGACCTGGCCGATGCGGCCTGCTTCAGCCTGCTTCTGCAGCGCTTCGGTCAGCGCATGCGCGGCGGCATTCGCGAATTCGGGCGCGGGCGCTTCGACGACCGCGAGGATCGTGCCGTTGCGTTGCGGGAACGCTTTATCGACGGCCTGGCCGAGCGCAGCCCATTGCGGTTCCGCATCGACGAGCTTGCTGATGTCGGTGTTGATCTTGAAATGCTGCGCGACGTAGACACCGCTGAGGGCAGCGATGACGAGCGACAGGACGACGACCCAGACGGGACGGCGCACCGACCACGCAACGAGTCGGACGATGAGAGATGTCACCATGTGGCGGTGGGGAGCGGCTGGCTAGGGCAAAGTAGCCAAGTATACCGGCGCGGCGTGGCGAAGGACGTGACGTTGCGGGTTTCGGGGCGGGAAGGAGATTTGTTCGCGGCGGCGGAATCGATACCGGTGGCCGGCTGTTCTGTAAGGGGATATTTACATAGTCGACGCTGCACTGCCTCGCTATGCCGCCGCCCGCACCTGTGACAAACGAAGCTGAAAGGTAACAGTCGGTCACGGCACGGCAACCGGGCGTCAGGCCCGGTATACTTTGCTCCACCGGCCGATGCAAAGAGCCGGTCGTTTTTTCCCATTGAGTGCGATATCCGTATGAAACGTCATCTGTTTGCTTTCGTCGCGGCCGCCGCCGTGTCGGTTTCCGCTTTTGCGCAGAGCGCGCCGGTCGATATCGTCCGCAACGCGGTCGAGGGCACCGTCACCGCGATGAAGGCCGATCCGGCCGCACGCGGCGGTGACATGGCGAAGGTCACGCAGGTCGTCGAGCAGCGCTTCCTGCCCGCGACCAACTTCGAGCGCACGACCCGCATCGCCGTCGGCGACGCGTGGAAGCAGGCGACGCCGGATCAGCAACAGGAGCTGTACAAGCAGTTCAGGCTGCTGATGACGCGCACCTACGCCGCGTCGCTCGCGCAGTTGGGCAGCCAGGACGCGAAGTTCTCGTTCAAGGCCGGCGGCGCGTCGGGCGCCGACGCGCTCGTGCAGTCGACGGTGACGACGCCGGGCGACAGCCAGTCGGTCGGCTATCGTCTCGGCAAGGTCGGCAACGACTGGAAGATCTACGACATCGACATGTCGGGCGCGTGGCTGATCCAGGTCTACCAGGGCCAGTTCAAGAGCCAGCTCGCGTCGGGCGGGATCGCCGGGCTGATCGCGTATCTGCAGAAGCATAATTCGCGGACGAACTGACGGGGCCGCTGCGCGGTCCGCAGTCCGGATGCATCAAGGGCGCCTTCTGAACTGCTATAGAAATCCTGGACAGAAATGAGTGTTAGTGTTTCGGAGCAATTTTCCCAATGCGAGCGGGAGGTTGGCGATGAAACGCAAACAGTACTCGGTGGAGCAGATCGTGCGCGGCGCATTCGCGGCCGGAATGGCCGTGGTCGATCAATCCTCATGCGCATCGCGATAATCGCGGCGATTGCCGAGAGAATGGCAGTCAGCCCACCCCATCCGACGAAGAACGCATTCGCGATTTCGGGACTTGTATCGAAGAGATTGCCCTTGCCATGCAGTACGAATGTTCCGTAAGCGTGGAGTGCCCCCAACAGATCAACGTCGCCAAGATGCCGCCTGAAAATGAGCTTGCGATAACGACAACGATCATCAATTGGAGACGCGGGGTGAGGATCATGATGCGATGTCGGATGCCTTCCAGCGCTCATGCAATCGAGTCATCGAATCACATATGATGCGATATAGATCAGCATCGTTGGGATAGCCAAGGTGATCAAGGAAGACGCCACTTTTTGTGGCGTAGTGTGGCGGCGGCCGATTCTCCAGCCTGCGAAAGCGAATGCAAGCGATGGTCCGATCAGAAACCCGATGAGCAGAACGGTAATCGGCCACGGAGGTGAGCAGAGATCGATTTCACGGCAGTCATCCTGACCGAACGGCAGCCGCAAACCGGTGTGAATCTGCCAATCGATCCGGCTTCCAATCCAGAGTGCGAACCAAGTCGTGATCAGGCCTACGATCCAGTATGCGAGCGAGAATCCAGTGCGCTTCACCTGATCTCCCAGAAAAGGATGGTTTTCGATTTTGCCAGATCGGAATAGCCGACGTCCGCGAGAGGAATCTGTAGGCTGGATATCCCGATTCGTCGGCCTATCGAGGCGAAGAGACCTCTCGTACTGGATACTGGGAGACGAGCGCCATTCCAGAGATCGATATGTCCGCCGCTTAAGTCGTTGGCAGCGTCTCCCTGTTGTTGCCAGTATCCGAAGAAGAAAATGATACCGGTTCGGCCTCTGACCTTGTTTTCCCAATCGGCACCCGTCACGTTTTCCGGAGCAGGCAGTCCTGCCATCGGACGCAGTTTCAACCACTCCGCAAACTCGTATGCGCGTGTGGCTGTCGATTTGCCATTGATGAGCAGGCGTCCCAGCGTCGGTTTGCCTGGCATCGGTCGAACCCGCTTCTGCGAAAACGACTTCATCTCGATACCGACGTTGTGCAGTGTCACGCTCATCCGGATCGCGCATTGGTTCCGGTACTGTCCGTTTGGATCATCGTACGGGTTTCCGTGAGCATAGTTGTTCCAGAGCTCGGAAAATGTCACGGACCTCAACTCGACTTCCTTGTGCGATTTCGGCACGGCAGTCGTCTTCACGGCTGTCTTTTAGTTCGGCATTACGCGTCCCCGTCCATTCGTGCGAGGGCTTCGTCGCCCCAGTAGACAACGTATTCATCCTCGTTTGCGGTATGAATGCGAGGCAAATACCCGTTATCGTCGAGTTGGCCGGAGTGGATGCGTCCGTCCGACGTTTCGATAACGTACGGATAGCCTGTCGATGCGCCACTTCCAATGGCGTGAACGGATTCGTCGTAAGTGCTCGCGATTACGGACACAACGCCCCCTTCCCGATTTTTTCCGGAGGCAACTACGCCGGCTGTTTCCGCCATGTCGTCACACCATGACTCGCCAGCGAGCGTTGCCTTGATGCGCGGCGGCGTCGGGCAGCGGCATAAGACGATGTCTCCGTCGGCGGCTGTTTCACCCATGAAATTGAGGCGCCGAGGTCCGCCGGCCTTGGCAATTTGCCCGGTGCTTTTACATGCATCGCAGAACGCGAGCCCGCCGATCAGCGCAACCTGGTGGCCGGTATGCCCGAATTCGAATGTCGGTCCCGCGTAGGCAAGAATGCTCCCCCCGGTTTCCAGCGCGTCACCGACAACCGCGATACGGCGCATCATGATTTCTCTCCCCGGTTCCGGTCGCCAACGCATGTTGGCGATACCGCGTGCCGCGTGAACACGTCGCTCGCCGTGGCAAGCGAAAGGATTCCATCGACCCGGGGAGAGGTCGATTGGACGAGTATGAAATTTGGACGACGAATTGCGAGGCGCCGACGCCATCGGCGCGCGGCCCTACCGCCGCCGATGCTCGACCGCGAACTTGATCAGCTCGGCCTGCCCTTCGATCTCGAGCTTGCGCTTCAGATTGAGCCGGTGCGTTTCGACCGTGCGCACCGACAGCCCCGTCTGCTGCGCGATCTGCTTGCTCGACAGCCCCTCGGCCAGCGCATCGAGAATGTCGCGTTCGCGCGGCGTCAGGCGATCGAGCGGCGACGCGGTCGCACTTGCGTGAATCATCCGCGCGGCGAGCCCTTCGCTGAAGAACGTCTGGCCGGCCAGCACGGCGCCGATCGCGCGGACGATCTCGCTCGCGGGCGAATCCTTCAGCAGGTAGCCGCTCGCGCCGGCACGCACGGCCTGCGTCACGTATTCGAGGTTGTCGTGCATCGACAGCATCAGCACGCGGATGCCGGGAAAGCGCTCATGGAACACGCCCGCGAGCGTGATGCCGTTCATCCCGTTCATGCCGACGTCCATCAGCGCGAGATCGGGTTCGAGCGACGTGGCGAGCGCGAGCGCCTCGTCTGCGTTGCCGGCCTCGCCGACCACGGACAGGTCGGCCGCTTCGAGCCGCATCCGCAAGCCGTCGCGCACGAGCGGGTGATCGTCGACGAGCAGCAGTCGGGCGGCGGGCCGGGCGGTGTCGGGGGCGCTCATGCGTGACAGGTCTCCTGTTATGGGGTGTGTTTTCACGCGGCGCTGCGCAGCGGCACGCGCGCGGCGACGATCGTGTGGCCGACCTGCGACGTGATCGTCAGCATGCCGCCGAGCGCGTCGAGGCGCTCGCGCATGTTGCGCAGGCCGATGCCGCGGCGCACGTCGGCCTGCGAACGTTCGGCATCGAAGCCGCAGCCGTTGTCGGCGATGATCAGCGTGACGGATTGGGCGCCGACGTCGAGCGTGACGGCCGCGCGCGTCGCCTGCGCATGATGCACGATGTTGCTGAGCGCTTCCTGCGCGATCCGGAACAGCGCGGTGTTGACGGCCGCGGGCAGCGGCCGCGTGCCGCTGTGCGCGACCTGCGTATAGCCGATGTCGATGCCGCTTTCGGCGCCGAGCTCGCGGACGAGCTGCTCGAGCGCGGCCGCGAGCCCGAGATCGTCGAGCATCGACGGACGCAGCGCATGCGAGATGCGTCGCACTTCGCGCAGCGTATCGCCGAGCCGCCCGACGCCCGACACGAGCGCCTGCTCCGCCTCGGGCACGCGCGACGTGCCGCGTTCGAAGCGCGCGAGCGCGGATTCGAGCATCAGCTTCGCGGACACCATCATCTGGCTGATCCCGTCGTGCAGTTCGCGCGACAGCCGCGCGCGCTCCTGCTCCTGCGATTCGACGACGCGCTGCGCGAGCAGCTTGAGCTTCGCGTCGGCGCTGCGCGACTCGCTGACGTTCAGCACCAGCGCGCACACGGCGATCGCCGCCGCGCCGGTGAGCGCGATCGCGGTGAGCCAGCTCATCGTGCGCTCGATGTTCGCGGACGCGCGTGCGTCGATGCGCTGCAGCGCGGTGTCGACGTCGTCGAGATAGATGCCCGTGCCGACCATCCAGCCCCAGCGTTCGAGCGCGACGACGTAGCCGAGCTTCGGCGCGACGCGGCCCGTCGACGGCCGCTGCCATGCGTAGCGAACGTAGCCGCCGCCGTGCGACGCCGCGCCGATCAGCTTCTGGATCGTCAGCGCGCCCTGCGGATCGCGCATCGACCAGAAGTTGTGACCGACGCGCTCGGGCTCGCGCGGATGCATCAGCGAATTGCCGTGTAGGTCGTACACGAAGAAGTAGCCGTCGGGCCCGAAATCCATCTTCTGCAGCATCGCGAGCGCCTGCGTGCGCAGCAGCGCGTCGTCGCGCGCATTGCGGCCGCTCGCGTCGTAGAGCGGCATGATCGCGCTCGTCGCGAGCTCGACGTAGTGCTTCAGCTCGACTTCCTTGCTCGACAGGTACGCAGCCTGGATCGTCGCGTGCTGCGTGCGCGCGAGCGACGTCGCCTGCTGGCGCACGCCGAAGCCGATGCCGGCGATCGCGAGCAGGAACGGCACGATGGCCAGAAGGAAGATCTTTGCCTTGAGTCTCATGGTGGTGCGAGGCAGCGCGGGCCGGTGCGGCCAGCCGGGCGCGTCAGCCGCGCGGCGGCACGGTGGCGTATCGAGCCGACATTGTCGGCGATTTTGCACGCGGGCGGCTGCGACCGGGCGGCCGCCCCGCCGCGGCTCAGGTGGCCGGGCGCTCAGGCCCGCCGCGACTCGAGATGGTCGGGAGACGCGGGCGTCAGTACGACGATGCGGTCGCGGCCGCCTTCCTTCGCGCGATACAGCGCATCGTCGGCGAGCTTCAGCGCGGCCTGCATGTCGTCGTCGAGTTCGGGATAGCTCGTCGTCACGCCGATGCTGACCGTCAGGCGGCCGGCCGCGCCGGCGTCGTGCCGGATGCCGAGATCGAGGACGCCCGTGCGGATCGTCTCGGCGATCGTCACCGCGCCGTCCGTGTCGACGTCGGGCAGCACCACGACGAACTCCTCGCCGCCGTAGCGCGCCGCATAGTCGGCCGGGCGGCGCAGGCAGCCGCTGATGCAATGGCCGACCGCGGCGAGCGCGTCGTCGCCGGCCTGGTGGCCCTGCGTGTCGTTGTAGCGCTTGAAGTAATCGACGTCGATGAACAGCAGCGACAGCGCATGCTGCGAGCGCGCGGCGCGGCGCCATTCGCGCGCGAGCGTGACGTCGAGCATCCGGCGGTTGTCGAGGCCCGTGAGGCCGTCGGTGCGCGCGAGCGCCTGCAGCTCGGTTTCCGCGCGATGGCGCTTGCGCAGCTGCACGTCGAGCAGCAGAGACAGGCCGACGAAGCCGATCGCGAGCGCGACCATCGCGGAGCCGATCGGAATCGCACGGTCGTACCACGCGGCGTAGGTGTCCGCTTCCGAGCGCGCGACCATGACGATGAGCGGCAGGTGATCGAGGTGCCGGAACACGTACAGGCGTCGTACGCCGTCGATCGTCGCGGTGTCGGCGAAGCTGCCTTCGCTGGCGGTCATGAAATGCCGGAACGTGCTGGCGCGGCTGATGTCGCGGCCGACGATCTTCGGGTCGTACGGTTCGCGCGCGAGCATCAGGCCGCGCGTGTTGATCAGCGCGACCGAGCCGCGGTCGCCGAGCGACAGGCGCGAGAACAGGTTCTGGAAATATTCGAGCCGGATCGACATCACCGCGACGCCGCCGAACGACCCGTCGGGCTTCGTGATCCGCCGGCTGAGCGCGATGCTCGGCGAGCCGCCGCGCAGCCGCGAATGGTACGGGTTGCTCACGTACAGGCCGACGTCGGGGTGGTCGCGGTGGATGGTGAAATACGGCTCGTCGCCGAAGTTGGCCTTGCGCGGCACGTCGCTCATGCCGTCGACCGCGATGTCGCCCTTTGCGTCGAGCACGTAGATGCCGCCGAGGTACTTGGCCGTCGTCGCGCGGTCGAACAGCACCTGGCGGCGCAGCGGCATCGGCAGCGCAATGACCGCGGGGTCGTTCGCGCCTTCGACGACGGCCTGCAGCGACAGCGAATAGATTTCGATGTTGCGCTCGATGTCCCACGACGCCATCAGCGCGAGGTTTTGCTGCATCGTGCGCGAGCGGTCGCGCGCGTCGATGCGGCCTTCATACAGCAGGACCCCGCACAGGAGCAGCAGGACCAGCGCGATCAGCAGCCCCGTATAGAAGATCAGGTGCGGCAGCAGGAACCGGCGCAAATGAGCGGCGACACGGCTTGTCCGGCCGGGTTCGCTGGGCATTGCGTAGTCGGTTTCTGCCATGGTCCGTGGATCGATGGGCATCGTCGCCAGGCGGCGGGCCGATGCGATTGTTCGTATGACGTGTCGGCAGCGATCCGATGCGCGGCCCTTCCGGCGCCTCTTTCTCTCCCGGCGGAGAAAATGGACACCGATTATCGGTAATCGCAGCCAGATATACCGGTAAATCCTGAATTCATTGGTGGCATCTGCCGCGATTCTACGATCCGACGAATCGGGCGGAGCGGATTCAACGGAGTATAACGCGCGCATTCGTGTGCGCGGAAAATGTTGCGACCCGTTGATCCGGGTCAAATTACGGTGAAATCCCGGGCTTGCCAATATCGGGAAGATCGTTGCTGTGCAAGGCTTTGCTTCGAGGCGGGTGCGGGTGCGCGGCGCACGGCCGCCGATTCCGGCAGTTTAACGGCCGGCGCATGCGAAACGTGAAAGCGCGCGATATGCGCCGATTATCGGTTTCAACATACCGTTTCAACGGTCGTGCGACCGTAAAAATGAAAACGGGCGGCCATGAAGGCCGCCCGTTTCGTGAAGCCGGCATACGGGCTCCCGGTGTACGGATTCCCGGCGTACGGGCCCCCTGCATGCGGGGCGGGCCCCGCATGCGCATGCTCAGGCGCCGTGCTGTTGCGCCTTGAACGCGAGCCGGAACCGGTGCAGCAGCGGCTCGGTATAGCCGCTCGGCTGCGACGTGCCCTGCAGCGCGAGCGCGCACGCGGCCTTGAACGCGGTCGACTGGTCGTAGCCGGGCGCCATCGGGCGATAGTTCGGGTCGCCGGCGTTCTGCTGGTCGACGACGCGCGCCATCCGCTTGAACACGTCGAGCACGAAGGCCTCGGTGATCACGCCGTGGCGCAGCCAGTTCGCGATGTGCTGGCTCGAAATGCGCAGCGTCGCGCGGTCTTCCATCAGGCCGACGTCGTGGATGTCCGGCACCTTCGAGCAGCCGACACCCTGTTCGACCCAGCGCACGACGTAGCCGAGGATGCCCTGCGCGTTGTTCTCGACCTCGTGCAGGATCTCGTCTTCGCTCCATTCGGCGCGCTCGACGACCGGCACGGTCAGCAGGCCTTCGAGCAGCGTGTCGCGCTCGCTCGCGTACGGCGTCTTTTCGAGCGCCTGCTGGACGGCCTGCACGTCGACGAGGTGGTAGTGCAGCGCGTGCAGCGTCGCGGCGGTCGGCGACGGCACCCACGCGGTGTTCGCACCCGCGCGCGGATGCGCGATCTTCTGCTCGAGCATCGCGTGCATCAGGTCCGGCATCGCCCACATGCCCTTGCCGATCTGCGCGCGGCCGCGCAGGCCGGCCGACAGGCCCGCGAGCACGTTGTTACGCTCGTACGACGTGATCCAGGCCGACGACTTCATGTCGCCCTTGCGGATCATCGGGCCCGCTTCCATCGCGGTGTGCATCTCGTCGCCGGTGCGGTCGAGGAAGCCGGTGTTGATGAACGCGACCCGCGCGGCGGCCGCCGCGATGCACGCGGCGAGGTTCACGCTGGTGCGGCGCTCCTCGTCCATGATGCCCATCTTCAGCGTGTTGCGCGGCAGGCCGTACAGATCCTCGATGCGCGCGAACAGCGTATCGGCGAACGCGACTTCGACCGGGCCGTGCATCTTCGGCTTCACGATGTAGATCGAGCCCGTGCGCGAGTTACGCTTCGCCTTCAGGTCGTGCAGCGCGCACAGCGTCGTGACGACGCCGTCGAGGATCCCTTCCGGAATCTCGTTGCCGTCGCGGTCGAGCACCGCGCCGTTGGTCATCAGGTGGCCGACGTTGCGCACGAACAGCAGCGAGCGGCCGTGCAGCGACAGCGTGCCGCCGGCCGGCGTCGTGTACTCGCGGTCGGCGTTCAGGCGGCGCGTGAAACGCTTGCCGCCCTTCGCGACTTCCTCGACCAGCGTGCCCTGCATCAGGCCGAGCCAGTTGCGGTAGAGCTGGACCTTGTCGTCGGCGTCGACCGCCGCGACCGAATCCTCGCAGTCGATGATCGTGCTGACCGCGGCTTCGAGCACGACGTCCTTCACGTTCGCGAGATCGGCGCGGCCGATCGGCGTCGATGCGTCGATCTGGATCTCGATGTGCAGGCCGTTGTGCTTCAGCAGGATCGCTGACGGTGCGTCGGCCGTGCCCTGGTAGCCGACGAACTGCGTCGGCTGCGCGAGATGCACGACACCCTTCCCGGTTTCGACGGCGAGCTGGCCGTCCTGCACGCGGTAGCGCAGCGCATCGCGGTGCGAGCCGCTCGCGAGCGGCGCCGCGTTGTCGAGCACGTCGCGCGCATAGTCGATCACGCGCTGACCGCGCGTCGGGTTGTAGGTCGCGGTGCGTTCGGCGCCGCCGTCCTCGGGCAGCGCGTCGGTGCCGTACAGCGCGTCGTACAGGCTGCCCCAGCGGGCGTTCGCGGCGTTCAGCGCGTAGCGCGCGTTCGACAGCGGCACGACGAGTTGCGGGCCGGCCTGCGTGGCGATCTCGCTGTCGACGTTCGCGGTGGCTGCCGCGACGTTCGACGGGACCGGCACGAGGTAGCCGATTTTTTCGAGGAACGCGCGATAAGCGGCATGGTCGCGTACCGGGCCGGGGTGCGCGCGATGCCACGCGTCGAGTTCCTGCTGCAGGCGGTCGCGTTCCGCGAGCAGTTCGCGGTTGCGCGGCGCCAGATCGTGCACCAGGGCCGAGAAACCGCTCCAGAACGCGGCCTTGTCGATGCCGGTGCCCGGCAGCGCTTCGTTTTCAATGAACTGGCTCAGCGCTGGCGCGACTTGCAGTCCTGCTTGGTCGATCATCGTGATTCCTCCCGGGGAATGAAAAACGCGCGCGCGTTGGCTGGCTATGCCACGACGCTTTGTGTACCGGCGCGGGCGATCTGCGCGTCCTGTTCGGACTTTACGCCAGACACACCGATCGCGCCTGCGATCCGGCCGTCGACCGTGATCGGCACGCCGCCTTCGAGCAACCCCGTCAGCGGCGCGCTCAGAAACGCGGTGCGGCCACCGTTGATCATATCCTCATACGCCTTCGTCTCGCGACGGCCGAGCGCCGCCGCGCGCGCCTTGTCCTGCGCGATGGTCGCGCTGGCCGGCGATGCGCCGTCCAGCCGCGCGAACGCGAGCAGGTGGCCGCCGTCGTCGACGACGGCGATCGACACGGCCCAGCCGTGGCGTTCCGCTTCCGTGCGGGCGGCGGCGAGCATGCGGTCGGCATCGGCGAGTTCGAGTTCGGGTTTCGTCTGCATGGATGTCCTCCGGAACCAGATCAGTTGACGAGCCGGTTGTCGACGAGCTCGATCCAGTGGCGCACGGGCGTGCGGCCCGCGCCGTTCAGGTGAGTCTGGCAGCCGACGTTGGCCGTGACAATCAGGTCCGGCCGCGCGGCTTCCAGCGCGTCGAGCTTGTTGTCGCGCAGTTTCGTCGCGAGTTCGGGCTGCGTCAGCGAATACGTGCCGGCCGAGCCGCAGCACAGATGGCCGTCGGCGACATTCGTCAGATCGAAGCCGAGCCGCGTCAGGATGCTTTCGACCGCGCCGCCGAGACGCTGCGCGTGTTGCAGCGTGCACGGGCAGTGGACCGCGACGCGGCGTGGCGTCGCATCGGCCAGCGCATCGAGCGGCTCGGCCGCGATCACCTCGGCGAGATCGCGCGCGAGTGCGCTGACGCGCCGCGCCTTCTCCGCATAGACGGGGTCGGAGCGCAGCAGGTCGCCGTATTCCTTGACGAATGCGCCGCAGCCGCTCGCCGTCAGCACGATCGCTTCCGCGCCGGCTTCGATCGCGGGCCACCATGCGTCGATGTTGCGGCGTGCGCGGGCGAGGCCCGCGTCCTGTGCGTTCAGGTGATATTCGGTCGCACCGCAGCAGCCGGCCTCGCGCGCCGGGCTCACGCTGATGCCGAGCCGGTCGAGCACGCGCGCGGCGGCCGCATTGGTGTTCGGCGACAGCGCGGGCTGCACGCAGCCCTCGAGCATCAGCACGCGCCGCGCGTGACGCACGGCCGGGCGCGGTGCGGCCGCGGGCACGGCGGCCGGGATCTTGTCCTGCAGCGCGCCGGGCAGCAGCGGGCGCAGCGCGCGGCCCGCCTTCAGCAATGCGGCGAACGTCGCCGGGCGCGGCACGACGTGCCGCAGCCCCGCGCGCAGCAGGCGCTCGCGCGCGGGACGCTGCGCGCGCTTCTCGGCTTCCGCGCGGCCGATGTCGAGCAGCGTGTGGTAGCGCACGCCGGACGGGCAGGTCGTCTCGCAGTTGCGGCAGGTCAGGCAGCGGTCGAGATGCTGCTGCGTGCGCTCGCCGCACGGCTCGCCTTCGAGCAGTTGCTTGATCAGGTAGATGCGGCCGCGCGGCCCGTCGAGCTCGTTGCCGAGCACCTGGTAGGTCGGGCAGGTCGCATTGCAGAAGCCGCAGTGCACGCACGCGCGCAGGATCGCTTCCGCTTCGTCGGCCCGGGCGAGGGCCTTGCTTGCTTCACTGAGATTGGTTTGCATCGGCGGGTCGCTTCGAAGGTCAGAGGTCGGCGTACAGGCGCCCGGGATTGAAAATCGCGTGCGGGTCGAGCTGCGCCTTGAGCTGCCGGTGCACGCGCAGCAGTGCGCTCGGCAGCGGCTGGAACGGCTCGTGTGTCGTGCCCGGCGTGAAGCAGGTCGCGTGGCCGCCCCATTGCGCGGCGAGCCGCTGCACGTCGGCCGGCGCGGCATCGCTCTTCAGCCAGCGCTGTGCACCGCCCCAGTCGGCGAGCAGCGCGCTGGGCAACGCGTCGAGCGGTGCGGCGGCCGGCACCGACACGCGCCACAGCGGGCGCGGATCGTCGAAGAACGGCAGCGCGAGATCGCGCAGCCGTGCCCAGAACGCGTCGCCGGCGTCGTCCATCCGGTCGCCGCCGATCGTGTCGCGCGCGGCCTTCACCGAGCCCTCGCCGCCTTCGATCCGCACGCGCAGCACACCGTCGGCGTGGCATGCGCCCGCGAGCGGCAGCCCCGCGCGCCGCCACGCGGCGACGCGCTGCACGGCTTCGCCGGCAGCGAGCGGCAACGCCAGATCGCCCGTCGCGCGCGGCTTCGGCAGCACCTTCAGCGACACCTCGGTCACGACGCCGAGGCAGCCGAAGCTGCCGGCGAGCAGCCGCGATACGTCGTAGCCCGCGACGTTCTTCATCACCTCGCCGCCGAAGCGCAGGTGCTTCGCGTGGCCGGTGATCACGCGGCAGCCGAGCACGAAGTCGCGCACCGCGCCGGCCCAGGGGCGGCGCGGCCCCGACAGCGCCGCCGCGAACATACCGCCGACCGTCGCCGCGCCGCCGAACGCGGGCGGCTCGCACGGCAGCATCTGGCCGGCCGAGTCGAGCATCGCTTCGAGATCGGCGAGCGGCGTGCCCGCGCGTGCGGTGACGACGAGCTCGGTCGGGTCGTACGCGACGACGCCGCGATGCGTGCGCACGTCGAGCGTGCGGCCTTCGACGGGGCGGCCGAGGAAAGCCTTGGTGCCGGCGCCGCGGACGTGCAGCGGCTGGCGGTCGCGGAGTGCGGCGTCGACCTGTGCGACGAGCGCCGCGCTGTCGTCGATCGATTCGATTTCGCGTCGCATCAGAAGCGCTCCAGTTCGGGAAACGGCAGCTTGCCGTGATGGACGTGCATCGCGCCGAATTCGGCGCAGCGGTGCAGCGTCGGGATGTTCTTGCCGGGATTGAGCAGCCCCTGCGGATCGAACGCGGCCTTCACCGCGTGGAAGAACGTGATTTCGTCGGCGTTGAACTGCACGCACATCTGGTTGATCTTCTCGCGCCCGACACCGTGCTCGCCGGTGATGCTGCCGCCCGCGGCGACGCACAGCTCGAGGATCCGGCCGCCGAGCGCTTCCGCGCGGTCGAGCTCGCCGGGCCGGTTCGCGTCGAACAGGATCAGCGGGTGCATGTTGCCGTCGCCCGCATGGAACACGTTCGCGACCGGCAGCCCGTATTCGGCGGACAGCGCGGCGATCCCTTCGAGCACGCGCGGCAGCTCGCGGCGCGGGATCGTGCCGTCCATGCAGTAGTAGTCGGGCGACATGCGGCCGACCGCGGGGAACGCATTCTTGCGGCCGGCCCAGAAGCGCTGGCGCTCGGCCTCGTCGCGTGCGACGCGGATCTCGGTTGCGCCCGCGTCGCGCAGCAGCGCGGCGACGCGTTCGGCGTCCTCGTCGACGTCGCTTGCCGCGCCGTCGAGTTCGCACAGCAGGATCGCCTGCGCATCGACCGGGTAGCCCGCGTGAATGAAATCCTCGGCCGCGCGGATCGCGAGGTTGTCCATCATCTCGAGGCCGCCCGGAATCACGCCCGCGCCGATGATTCGCGCGACCGCCGCGCCGGCCTCGGCGACGTCGTCGAAGCTTGCCATCAGCACCTTCACGCACGGCGGTTTCGGCAGCAGCTTCACGGTGACTTCGGTGACGATGCCGAGCATCCCTTCGGAGCCGGTGAACAGCGCGAGCAGGTCGAAGCCGGGCGCATCGAGTGAATCGGCGCCGAGCGTGAGCGTGTCGCCGTCGATCGTCAGGATCTCGACCTTCAGGATGTTGTGCACCGTGAGCCCGTATTTCAGGCAGTGCACGCCGCCCGCGTTTTCGGCGACGTTGCCGCCGATCGAGCATGCGATCTGCGACGACGGATCGGGCGCGTAGTAGAGGCCGTGCGGCGCGGCCGCCTGCGAGATCGCGAGGTTGCGCACGCCGGGTTGCACGCGCGCGGTGCCGGCGTCGGGGTCGATGTCGAGAATCCGGTTGAACTTCGCCATCACGAGCAGGATGCCTTTTTCGAGCGGCATCGCGCCGCCCGACAGCCCTGTGCCCGCGCCGCGCGCCACCACCGGCACGCGGTGCGCGGCCGCGACGCGCAGCACCGCGCGCACCTGCTCGACCGTGTCGGGCAGCACGACCGCGAGCGGCACCGTGCGGTAGGCGGCGAGGCCGTCGCATTCGAACGGCTTGAGCGCCTCGCGTTCGTGCAGCACGTCGAGGCCGGGCGCCGCCGCGTGCAGCGCGGCGACGAGCGTGTCGCGGCCGACGGTCGCCAGCGGGCCGTCGATCCGTTCGTCGTAGATGAAACTCATCGGTCTGTCTCCGTCTCCACCATGCGGGCGGCCGCGCGACGCGCGACACGCCGGATGGACGGGATTCTTGGCGGGCCAGGCGCGCCTGTCCAGACGTCTTCTGCGTGGTCATACCAGTTTTTGGGCGGCCACCTGGAAGCTGCTATGGATAGAACCAGAAAACCCAATCACGACAAGGCTTCGTGCGAAAATCTCCGATATCCGTCAAAAGTGGTCGTACCAGTATGGAAATGCAGGATCGAGAAGGGCCGGCGCGGCGCGTGGCCGACGTCGTCGCCGAGCGGATCGAGAAGCTGATCGTCGACGGCGTGCTGAAGGCCGGGCAGGCGCTGCCGTCCGAACGGCGGCTGACCGAGAAGCTCGGCGTGTCGCGCACGGCCGTGCGCGAAGGAATGAAGCTGCTGCACGCGCGCGGGATCATCGACACGATGCACGGCAAGGGTTCGTTCGTCGCGAGCCTGACCCCGCAGCGCGAAATCACGCCGATGATGCATCTGCTCGGCTCGCAGCCGCGCACGCTGTACGACCTGTTCGAGGTGCGCGGGATGCTCGAGGCCGAGGCCGCGCGGCTCGCCGCGTTGCGCGGCACGCCGGCCGATTTCATCCTGATCAAGCGCCGCTACGACGAAATGACGGCGGCCGACGCGCAGGATCTCGATCCCGCCGCGCGTGCGAAGCTCGACCATGCGTTCCATCTCGCGATCTGCGAGGCGTCGCACAACCCCGTGCTCGTCAACACGCTGCAGTCGCTGACCGACCTGCTGCTCAGTTCGGTGTTCGCGTCGGTGAACAACCTCTATCACCGCGAGCCGCTGAAGAAGCAGATCGACCGGCAGCATGCGCGGCTCTACAACGCGGTCACGGGGCGGCTGCCCGAGCAGGCGCGCAAGGCCGCGAGCGAACATATCCGCCAGTGCGTCGAGTATCTGCGCGAGATCGAGCAGGAGGAGCAGCGGCTCGTGCGTTCGACGTTGCGGCTCGAAGGGTGGACGTGAGCGGGCGCCGGATCGTTCGCGCGATGATGAGAGTCAAGCAAAGTGCGTTGACGATGCGGCGCCACAATCTAATATGTCACAGTGTGATCTATTGGATGTGCGCCTCGTCATGACCTGCGCACATCCGCGCGACACGCGTTTCGAGCCGTCGAGCGTGACGCGCCGCCGATACTGAAAGGAGGATGCCGCATGTCGATTCCGACGCGTGGTGACGGGCCCGACGCCCGCGCCGTCCAGATTCCGCATGAACGCCGCACCGCGCTGCTGGCGGCGCTCGACGAACTGCTGGAGGCCGAGCGCGCGGGCGCGCGTGTCGCTTCCGAGACGGCGGCCGAGGTGACGGACGCCCCCGAACTGCATCGGCTGATCGCACATATCCGTCAGGACGAAGCACACTGGTGCGGCGTGCTCGTCGACGCGATCCGGTCGCTCGACGCGGTTCCAACGCGCGCCACCGGCGCGTTCTACGAGAAAGCGATGGCGATCGACGATCTGGCGGAGCGCATGGCGTTCCTGAATCGCGGCCAGCGCTGGGTCGTGCGCAAGCTGCAGACGTTGCTGCCGACGCTCGCCGATCGGGATATGCATCACGCGCTGTCGCTGATGCTGGTCGCACACGAGAAGAATATCGGCGCGGTGGATGTGCGCTTGCGCGGCGGCACGGGCGGGGCCTGGCCGGCGCGGTAACCGCTAGAATTGCGGTTTTGGCCCGGTACACGTCCATGTCTTTTGCCTCGCTTGGCCTGATCGAGCCGTTGCTGTGTAATCTGCGGGCCGCAATTACCAGACAGCCACGCCGGTGCAGGCCAAGGAAACCGAAGAAGCCCAAGGTGCCGCAAGCTGCGCCGGTCGCCAAGCAAGCGCCGGGCAAGAAGCCGCATACGCAAGGTGGTGAAGGCAAGCGCAAGTCTGCGGCGCTGTGAAGCCAGTCGTCGGCACGGGAACGGACTACACCATCGGTAGCCCGTTCAGCGTGCAGAAGCCGCGCAGCAAACCGGCCGGCAAGCCGCAGGCGGGGAAGCCGGCAGGCAAATCGGCTGGTGGTCGTGGCAAACCTGGTAAACCGTCCAGGTAGCCTGAATCCTTCCCGTTCAAAGTGCCTGATACGATGACCCGTCCGATGCAGTGAACGAATACGGGTGGTTCGGAACAGGACTGCCGGTTTTCTCGCTAACGACCTGAAACCGCCCGCGATAGGGGCTTCCCGGCGTTACCGATGATGTGCCATGACTGAAGTGAGAGATGGAATGACGACGACATTCGACGAGGCGACAACGGCGGCGATCGCCGGGTTTGCCCAACTGGATTTCTACACGGCTGTGCAAGCGATGCGCGCCGAGGCCGATTACGACCACGAACGCGACCAGTGGATCTCGCGCTATATCGACGAGCACGGCGGCGGCGCGGACGATGCAGCATACGACGCCCTGCACGCGCAGGCGCAGGCGACCCCGGAATACGCGCAGTTCGTCGGTGCGGTTCGGCGGGAAATTCTGGAGTACTTCGGCGTGACCGACGATCAACTGGACTGGATGGTCGTGCTGCGCGACGACGACAGCGATGAGCTTTGGGCGGAAGTCAACCGGCAGCGGAGCGTGCTGGGAACCGGTGAAGTGCGCGGAGATCTCTGACCATTGGTGCCCGTTGTGCTCCGACACTCGCCCTCGGAGGTACAACGGCTCGACCGGCAGCAATGGGTCGGCTACAGCCGAACGCGTCGGGCGGCATCCGGCCAAATCCTGTCATTCGCCTGTACTTTGGGGGGCATTTGAATGTCGGCTCCACCCAGGTATCGGACTCTCGCCTATCAATCAGTCTTCTCGCGCAAGTCGTAGCAAGATGTCGGCGAGTGCTCGAATTTTCGGTTGTGCCGCACGTTGGGGCGGATAGACGAGGAAGTAGGAAAGGCCGTCTTGAACCACATCCTCAAACGGTGTCACCAGAGTTCCGGCACGGAGTCGGTCTCTCGCCATTCGTGGGTCGCCGATTGCAATTCCGTGACCTTCCATCGATGCCGCGAGCGTCAATTCGAGGGTATCGAATACGAGTCCGCGTCCCGCATCGATCTGGAGTGCCCCAACGTGATCGAGCCAGCATCTCCACTCTGCATGGCCGGGCCCGGGATGGAGCAAATCGACATGCGCAAGGTCGGCCACGGATCGCAGCGATGTCGCCAATGCGGGCGCGCACATCGGCGTGAGCATCTCGGCAAACAGCTGTACCGCTTCCATACCGGTCCACTGTCCCGTGCCTCGCACAATGATGGCATCGACGTCGGACGTAGTGAAATCCGGCGTATCGTCCGCGGACGTCGAAATACGAAGCTCCGTCCCGCTCATGGCGCGATGAATGTCCGGCAGCCGCGGGAGTAACCAGCGAATGGCGAACGTGGACGGCAACTTCAACGTGAGAACCGAGGTCGCCCGTGCATGGAAGTCCGCGTGCTGAGCCAATTGCGTGAGCACGTTGACCGCGACCGTCAGCAGTGCATTTCCTTCTGCCGTCAACGTCAGGCCCGATACATGGCGCACAAAGAGCGCGCATCGATAATGCGTTTCCAACTGCTGTATCTGGCGGCTCACTGCACCTTGCGTCCGGCATAGATGATCCGCGGCCTTGCTGACGCTGCCGAGCTGCGCCGCAGCGACGAATGACTGAATCGCCGCCAACGGCGGGAGAGGCCGCGTCAGGTCAGCCAGCGGATATGCATGCGCCGCATACCCGGATTGCAAATTTTTCGATTGTTCGGTCATCGGTGCGTCGCTATCGTGCGTCTACCGGATGCCCCGTTCTTACGCATGAACGGGGTGGTCAACGAATGATCGGAGGATAATTTTGGGCTCAACGTCGGAATCACTATATACGGAACAGGTTCGCGCCTACCTTCGGGAACTGGAGCGAGGCGATGTCGGTGCCATCTGCGCGCTGTTTACGCCGGACGCGCAGATTTTCTCGCCGTTTCTCGGCTGGATGCACCCTGAGCCCTTCTTTTCGAAGGTCGCTGCCGCGTCGGGAGAAAGCAGGATTACACCGATCGATATCTGCGTCAGCACGAGTGGGGCTCGACGTGCGACAGGCTACTTCATCTACGACTGGGCCCTGAAAGACGGTTCGGTGGCGCACTTCGAGTGCGTCGACGTGTTCGAGTTCGATATCGAGGGGCTCATCGAACGGATGATCATCGTCTACGACACCCATCCGATTCGCAGTACGGTCGGCGACAAGTACGCGTAGCCGAATCGATGTCGCTCGATACCGAAGGCTGGCGTTTGCGGAGCGCTGCTCCGCATGACGTCAAACTTCGGCGCACGTTGTCGCTCAGGCTTTGTGCGCGCATCAAAATTCTGCTCGGCGAAGTCGGCGTGCGAAAGCGATGTGGCCGGTGGCGGAAGTTGCTTGTCGGCGGTCGTTGACGGCGTTGAAGCCTGGATGGCGGGCTAGGTTCGCCAAGCGACATTCACCCCAATCCGCAACAAAAAAAGCCCGCCGAAGCGGGCAACCTCACGATGCGGAGGGGGAGATACGAAAACGCGATCGGCGCGCGCTCAGCCTTTCGTCGCGCCGAACGTGAGCCCCGCGACGAAATGCTTCTGCATCGCGAAGAACATCGCGACCGACGGCAGCGCGGCGAGGATCGAGCCGGCCGACACCAGGTTCCACGACGTCGTCCACTGCCCCTTCAGCGCCGCGACGCCCGCGGTGATCGGCGCGGCTTCATCGCCTTGCGTGAGACACAGCGCCCAGAAGTAGTCGTTCCACACGAACGTGAACACGAGGATCGCGAGCGCAGCCAACGCCGGCCGGATCAGCGGCAGCACGATCCGCCAGAATACCGTCCATTCGCCCGCGCCCTCGATGCGCGCGGCCTCGATCAGCTCGAACGGCAACTGCTTGATGAAATTGCGCAGGAACAGCGTGCAGAAGCCGGTCTGGAACGCGACGTGGAACAGGATCAGCGCTTCGACGGTATTGAACACGCCGAGCCGGAGCGACAGGTCGCGCACCGGGATCATCAGCACCTGCACCGGCACGAAGTTGCCGGCGACGAACGTGCCGAACAGCGCGGCATTGCCGCGAAACCGGTAGGTCGCGAGCGCGAAGCCGGCCATCGACGCGAGCGCGATCGAGCCGAGCACGGACGGCACGGTGATCTGCACGCTGTTCCAGAAGTAATGCAGCATCGGCGACGTCGTCAGCGCGTCGCGATAGTTCTCGACCATCGCGAAGTGTCGCGGCCAGCCCCAGTAATGCCCTTCGACCAGTTCCTCGGTCGAGCGCACCGACGTGACGAACACCGCGATCATCGGCAGCAGCCAGATCAGCAGCGCGACGGGCAGCGACAGCTTGTACAGCCGGCGCGAGACGGGCTTCCATTGGGCAACGGGAGTCGGAAACATGATGGCCACCGGTCGGGTTATTGCTCGTTGCGCAGCATGCGGCGCAACTGGAACACGATGTAGACGAGCATGATCGCGAACAGCACGACCGCGATCGACGCGGAATAACCGAGCCGGTAGTACTTGATCGCCTGGTCGTACATGTAATACGCAAGCACGGTCGAGCTCTCGAACGGGCCGCCGCTCGTCATCACCGAGATCAGGTCGAAGCTGCGCAGCGCGCCGATCACCGTGACGACGATCGCCATGAAGGTGGTCGGCCGCAGTTGCGGCAGCACGACGTGCCACAGCAGCGCGAAGCCGCGCGCGCCTTCCATCCGCGCCGCCTCGATCTGTTCCGGGTTGACCGACGTGAGGCCGGTCAGGTACAGGATCATGCAGTAAGCCGTTTGCGGCCACAGCGCGGCGAATACGATGCCGAGCGTCGCGTAGCGCGCATCGCCGAGCACCGGGATGCCGTGCCCGGCGATCAACGCGAGCAGCCCGAACGTCGGATCGTAGAACCACGAGAAGATCAGGCCGACGACCACGCCGGACAGCACGAACGGCGCGAAGAACAGCGATTTCACGAGCCGGATGCCGCCGACTGCCTGGTTCAGATACAGCGCGAGTGCGAGGCCGAGCGGCGGCGCGAGCATGAACAGCACGAGCCAGATCACGTTGTTGCGCAGCGCGGTGTAGAACGTCGGCGCGTGCAGCAGTTCGACGTAGTTCGCGAGGCCGACGAAGCTGCGCTCGGTCATCCCGTCCCAGTTGTACAGGCTCAGCCACAGCGTCGACAGGATCGGCCAGATCACATAGACGGCAACCATCGCGCAGGCCGGCGCGAGAAAGAGCCACGCGGCGCGCCGTTGCCGCCGCACGGCGGGCGACGGGCGGCGCGCGGGCAGCGCGGCGGCGGATGCTCCGCGCGGCGGCGGCGCGGCGCCGGCGGGCGGGGTGGACGTGATCGGACTGGACACGGCAAGCCTCCTGTACTGACGCGGCGGCACAGGGCCGCCGGCTGGGTCACGCGGTCACTTCTTGTAGATCCGCTTGCGGGTCTGTTCGAGCTGCGCGAGCACCGTATCGAGCTGCGCGGGATCGGCCAGGAACTGCTGCATGCCCTTCATTCCTTCGTCGGCCATTTCCTTCGTCATGTCGCGGTCGTAGAACTGCGCGACGCCGCCCTTCGTGTCGGCAAGAATCCGGAAGCCGATGCGCGAGATCGGATCGGCCGGCTCGGGCGACTTGCTGTTGGCCGACAGCGAGCCGAGGCCCTCCGCGAGCTTCGCGCCCATCTCGGGTGTTTCGACGAAGGCGAGGAACGTGTGCGCGTCGGCCTTGTTCTTCGCCTTCGTCGGGATGTGCAGCGATTCGACCGGGCCGTCCTCGGCGGTCGGCACCTTCGGGTCGATGATCGGGAAGCGGTAGTAGCCCATTTCCTGTTTCACGTTCGGCGGGAAACCCGCCGCGATGAAGGTGCCCATCAGCATCATCGCGGCCTTGCCCTGGAACAGGAACGGCTGCGCGCCGTCGAGATCGTAGGACAGCGCGTTGTCGATGAAGTAGCCGGCATCGATCAGCGATTTCCACGTCGTGTAGACCTTCTTCACGCGCGGGTCGGTGTACGGCACTTCGCCGGCCATCAGCTGCTGGTGGAACGCGTTGCCGTTCAGGCGCAGGTCGAGATAGTCGAACCAGCCGGCGAGCGTCCACGCGTCGCGGCCGCCGATCGCGACCGGCGTGATGCCGGCCGCCTTCAGCTTCTTGCACGCATCGAGAAACTGGTCCCACGTTTTCGGCTCGTCGGCGATGCCGACCTTGCGGAACAGGTCCTTGCGGTAGAACAGCCCCCACGAGTAATAGACGGTCGGCGCCGCGTACTGCTTGCCGTTATACGACGATGCGTCGCGCGTCGACGCATACATCGCGCCCCAGCCGTTCTTCGTCCAGTCGCCGCTCAGGTCCTCGAACAGCCCGCGCTTCGCGTAGTACGCCATCCGCTCGCCCGCGTGCCAGTTCACGACGTCGGGCGCGACGGTCGTGAGCCACGCGGGGAGCTGCACCTTGTACGCTTCCTCGTCGACGAAGGTCGCCTTCACGTCGATGTCGGGATGCGCCTTGTGGAACGCGTCGAGCGTCGATTGCCAGACCGCGCGCTGGCTGGCGCCCTTGAACGCGATGTTGATGGTCAGCGTGCCGGCGCTTGCCGGCGCGGCGGCGCCGAACGAAGCGAACGCGATGGCGGCGGCCGCGGCGAGCCGGGCGGCGGCACGAAGGGGGCGATGTGTCATGGTTGTCTCCATTCCTGTGTGTCGTTGTGCGTGACCGGTGCGTCGCGGCGCCGGTGGCGGGGTGCTACGAACGGCTTCGATACACGGCGACGCCTTGCGGCTCGACCTGCGCGGCGCCGAGCACGAACGCCGACGGCGGCACCGCGTCGATCGTGTGCGGCGTGTCGCCATAGTTGAATACGTAGGTCAGGCCGCCGCGCCGGCTCACGCGCACGCCGTCGCCGAGCGGCGTCGGCGCGAGGCCCGCTTCGGCCGCGACATCGGCGAACAGTCGCGCGGTGGTCGCGTCGTCGAACAGCGCGGCCCAATAGTGAACCGTGCCATGCGACACGCAGGCCGGATGACCGTCGGCGAAGCGCGCACGCACGACGCTGCGCGTGTCGTCGTGCAGCTCGACGAAGTCGCGCCAGTGGCGCGCATCGCCCGCGAGCGGCGAGCCGTCGCGCAGCGTGCCGTCGATCCGTTCGGTCACGTTCGGCCGCAGCGATTCGACCCGCCACACGCGGATCGGCAGGATCGACGCGAGCGGGCCGGGCGGCAGCGCCGGCGGAATCTGCAGGTCGACGGTCTTCGAGCCGGTACGCGGTCCGAACACGGCATGCGCGCCCGATGCGACGAGCCGTGCCGCGAAATCGTCCGGCACGATCGGCAGCGGCGGCACGACCACGAGCCGATAGCCGTCGAGCGGCGCATGCACGGAGACCACGTCGACGTCGAAGCCGAGCGAGCGCAGCGCCGAGTAGTACTCGAACGCGAAGCGCGGGTAGTGGAAATCGGCGCCCTGCGGCTGCACTTCGAACAGCCACTTCGCCTCGTAGTCGTAGATCAGCGCGACGGGCGCGCGCACCGGATCGTCCGCATCGGCGCCGGCGTCGTGCACGGCCGCGATCTCGCGCGCGACGCGTTGCGCCTCGCGGCCGCCTTCGTCGAGCTGGTCGTCCGGCGTGTGCAGGCCCGCATGCATCTGCTCCTGCGCGAACGGCGCCTGCCGCCAGCGGAAGTACGACACGCAGCCGGCGCCATGCGCGAACGCTTCCCAGCTCCACAGGCGCACCATGCCCGGCAGCGGCGCGGGGTTCCAATGCGCCCAGTTCACGGGCCCCGGCTGCTGCTCCATCACCCAGAACGGCAGCTTCGACATGCCGCGATACACGTCGTGATTGAACGACGCGAAATCGGGATGGCCGGTGCGCAGCCAGCGCGCCTTCACGTCCGAGCCGAACCATTGCTCCTCGAGCGCGCCGAGCGGATAGCTGTCCCACGTCGCGACGTCGAGGTCGCGCGCCACTTCGTAGTGATCGAACTCGGTGAACAGCTGCATGAAGTTGTGCGCGACCGGCCGGCCCGGCGAATGCGCGCGGATCACGTCGACCTGCATCCGGTGATAGCGCGCGACCTCGTCCGACGCGAAGCGCCGGTAGTCGAGCCGGTGCGACGGATGGGCCTCGGTCACGGTGCCGACGGGCGCGTCGACTTCGTCGAAGTGGCGATACTCCATGCTCCAGAACACGGTGCCCCACGCGCGGTTCAGCGTGTCGATCGTGCCGTAGCGCGCCTTCAGCCATTCGCGAAAGCGCGCGAGCGCGGCCGGCGAGTAGCTGACGACCGTCTGGTGGCAACCCAGCTCGTTGTCGGTCTGCCAGTAGCGCACGGCCGGATGGCGGCCGTAGCGTTCGGCGACCGCCGTGCAGATCCGGCGCGACGCTTCGAGATAGGTCGGCGACGAGAAGTCGTAGTGGCGGCGCGAACCGAACGCACGCGGCCGACCGTCTGCGCCGATCGCGAGGATGTCGGGATGGCGGTCGACCAGCCATTTCGGCGGCGTCGCGGTCGGCGTGCACATCACGATCTCGAGGCCGGCCTCGCCGAGCACGTCGACCGCGCGGTCGAGCCAGCCCCAGTCGTATTCGCCCGGCGACGGCTCGATGCGGCTCCATGCGAATTCGGCGATCCGCACCTGCTCGATGCCGAGCGCTTTCATCCTGCGGGCGTCGTTCGCCCACATCGATTCCGGCCAGTGTTCCGGGTAATAGCAGACTCCGAGGCGCATACGCGATCCTTAAGCGTAGTGATGGACGTGGAGGTCGGCGCACGCGGGCACCGCGCGGCCGTCTTCGGTGAAGAGATGGCAGGCCGCGGCCGGCGCATGCACGTGCACGCGTTCGCCGCCGTGCACCTGTGCGTCGCCGGGCAACTTCGCGATCAGCGGCGCGCCGCCGGGCTGGTCGAGGTGCACGTAGGTCTGTTCGCCCAGGCGTTCGACGAGCGCGACGTCGCGCACCAGCGTCGTCGCGTCGTGCGCGGCGCCGAGCGTCAGGTGCTCGGGGCGAATGCCGAGCGTCACGGTTGCGCCGGCGTGGAGCGCGGAGCCGTCGCGCGGCAGCGTGAAGGTTTCGCCGGAAAGCGCGACGGTGACGGTCGTGCGGCGGGCATCCGATGCGGTGACGACGGCCGGCAGGAAGTTCATACGCGGCGAGCCGATGAAGCCGGCGACGAAGCGGCTGGCCGGATGGTGATAGAGGTCGAGCGGCGCGCCGACCTGCGCGATGCTGCCGTGCTGCGCGGTATCCGCGCCGGCGTGCAGCAGCACGATCTTGTCGGCGAGCGTCATTGCTTCGGTCTGGTCGTGCGTCACGTAGACGACGCTCGCGCGTTCGAACTGCCGGTGCAGCCGCGCGATCTCGATGCGGGTCTGGCCGCGCAGCGCCGCGTCGAGATTCGACAGCGGTTCGTCGAACAGGAACACGCCGGGCTCGCGCACGATCGCGCGGCCGATCGCGACGCGCTGCCGCTGGCCGCCCGACAGCGCCTTCGGCTTGCGCTCGAGCAGCGTGTCGAGCTGCAGGATGCGCGCCGCATCGCGCACCTTCCGGTCGATCTCGGCTTTCGGCACGCGCGCGAGCTTCAGCCCGAACGCCATGTTCTCGTAGACCGTCATGTGCGGAAACAGCGCGTAGCTCTGGAACACCATCGCGACGCCGCGCTCGGCGGCCGGCACGTCGTCGACGCGGCGGCCGTCGATCGACAGCTCGCCCGCGCTCAGGTCCTCTAGCCCGGCAATCATGCGCAGCAGCGTCGACTTGCCGCATCCGGACGGCCCGAGGAACACGCAGAACTCGTGCGCGCCGATCTCCAGATCGACGTCGCGAATGACCGGCGCGTGATCGCCATAGGCTTTCTGCACGCGTCGCATCGAGATGCTCGCCATTGTCTCCGCTCCATGTTTTAATGCGCCGTCATGCTTGCTTAAGCGCTTAATCATCGCGATCAAAAAAAGAAGCGATGCGATCGCGGCCGAGTCGCGCCCGATGGTCGGGCGGCAAGGTGTGCGGCGATAGTGCGCCGCTTCGGTGAGCGAAGCAAATACTGGATCGACGTCTCATATAGTGAGCAAACCATGGCGACACTGGATGAAGTTGCGCGCCGCGCCGGCGTGACGGCCGCGACGGTATCGAACGTGCTGCGCGACCGCGGCCGGGTGGGCGAGGCCACGCGCGCGCGGGTGCTGGAAGCCGTGCGGGCGCTCGGGTATCGGCCGCATCTCGCCGCGCGGGCGCTGGCGGAAGGGCGCGCGCCGACGGTCGCGCTGATGGTGTCGAGCATCGCGAACCCGTTTTATCCGGAGTTCGCGCTGGCGGTCGAGCGCGCGGTGCGCCGCAACGGGCAGTTCCTGATCGTCTGCAATACGAACGAAGATCCGTTGCAGGGGCGCGCGTACCTCGACCAGATCGCCGGCACGATCTCCGAAGGCATTCTCGTGACCAACGCGAACCTGCACCTGCCGGATCTGCTCGACGTGGCGAGGCGTGGCGTGCCGGTCGTGCTGTGCCTGTGGGAGCGGCCCGACGCGCCGCCCGACGGATTGCCGTGCGTGGCCATCGATTTGCGCGAAGCGGGGCGGATCGCGACGCGGCATCTGCTCGAACTCGGGCACGAGCGCATCGGCGTGATCGTCGGCGGAGCGGCGAGCGGCGTGCAGGCGGCGCGCTACGACGGTTTCGTCGACGTGATGCGCGAAGCGGGGCTCGACGCGTCGATCGTCGCGGCCGAGCACGATTCGATCGAAGGCGGCGTGCGCGCGGCGGGCCGGCTGCTCGACGCTCACCCGCGGCTGACCGCGCTGGTCGCCACCAACGACCTGCCGGCGATCGGCGCGATGCACGCGGCAGCCGATCGCGGCAGGCGCGTGCCCGACGACCTGTCGATCGTCGGCATTACCGACATCCATCTGGCAAGCGACACGCGGCCCACGCTGACGACCGTCGCGATCCCGACGGCCGAGGCTGCCGGCCTCGCGGTCGAATTGCTCAACGCGCTGCGCGAGGCGGGCGGCCGCAGCGACGATGCGTCGCGCGTGCGGACTGCGTCGCTGCCGCGGCTGGTGGTGCGCGGTACGACAGGCCGCGTGCCGCGTGGGAGCGCGACGCGGTAAATAGCGCGCGTGGTTGCGCCGAGTGCTTCGAGTTTGCCGACGCAATCGGCGCGGCCCGGCGCGCAGCCGCGTGCGGTGTGAAAAACGGCAAACGCAGTGCCGGCCTCAACCGCCTTCGACGAGTCGCATCACGATGCTTCTGGCCGATTCGAGATGCGCGACCGTCATCGAACGGGCGGCGCGCGCATTGCGCTCGCGGCACGCCTGCAGGATCTCCTCGTGCTCGACCTGGAACGACGGCGTATCCGCGAGCAGCGTGGCCTGCAGGCGCTCGTAGCGTTCAACCTGGCTGCGCAGTTCGCCGATCGTCTTCAACTGCCGCGCGTTGCCGCAGCACGAATACAGCAACGCGTGGAATTCGCGGTTCAGTTCTCCCTGCCGGCGCGGCACGGCCGCGTCGCCGAGCAGGCGATGGACGAGTCCGGCGCGCGCGAGCGTCTCGTCGTCGAGCCGCTTCACGCTCCGGTAGATCGCATCGCCTTCGAGCAGCGCGCGCAGATCGTAGATTTCCTGCACGTCCGACGCGCTCAGCATGCGCACGACGGCGCCGCGATTCCTGAAGATGTCCAGCAATCCTTCGCGTTCCAGGCGCTGGATCGCTTCGCGCATCGGAATCCGGCTGATGCCGAAGCGGTCGGCCAGGTCGCGCTCGACGAGCCGCTCGCCGGCTTCCAGTTCGCCGTTGACGATCATCTCCCGCAGCGATGCGGCCACCGCGTCCGCCGTGGAGTCGAGTTTGGCTTCCATGCCTGGGTGTTCCTCACTTCAATTTGGAATAATGGTATACCAAACGGAAATCCGGTGCCACAATGGCGAGCACTGGCGGGCTCCTTGAAATGAAATCCGGTCCGGTCGAGGCAACCGATATCAATGGAAATGGAGAGCGAGATGGCATCTGGCGAACACAAGTATCGCGTCGCGGTGCAGTGGACGGGCAACCGCGGCACCGGCACGTCGGGGTATCGCGAGTATGGCCGCGATCATGTGATCCGTGCCGGTTCGAAGCCGGACATTCCCGGTTCGTCGGATGCGGCCTTCCGCGGCGACGCATCGCGCTGGAACCCGGAAGACCTGCTGCTGGCCTCGGCATCGGCGTGCCACAAGCTCTGGTATCTGCATCTGTGTTCCGAAGCGGGCATCCGCGTGCTCGCCTATGTCGACAACGCGGAAGGAACGATGCTCGACAGTCCCGACGAAGGACGCTTTACCGAAATCGTGCTGCGCCCGCACGTGACCATCCAGGCCGGCGACGATCGCGAGCGGGCGGAACGCCTGCATCATGATGCGCACGCGAAGTGCTATGTCGCGAACTCGGTCAACTTCCCGATCCGCTGCGAACCGGTGATCGAGTTTGCTGCGTCGTGACGCGTCGGCAAGGGAAACGGCGATGAAGCTTTTCTACTACGCCGGCAATGCAGGCATGGCGCCCCGCTTCGTGCACGAAGAAGAAATCGACACGAGCGGGCAGCGCCCTCCGCCGCGTCGTCACAGCGCGACGCCGTAAACCTCCCGCGCAGCCGCGCGGATCGCATCGGCCATCACCGTGACGGCCGGCGAATGCAGCCGGTCGGTGCGCGTGATGATCCCGAAATCGTCCATCCGGCAATCCATCTCCAGCGGCAGCACCGTGACGATCCCGTGTCGCGCGTAGTAGCGCGCGACGTCCTCGGCCAGCACCGCGATCATGTCGCTCTGTTCGAGCAGCTGCGTGATGAACAGCAGCGCGGACGTCTCGACGAGATTCGCCGGCGGCGCGAGGCTCGCACGCTGGAACACGAGCTCGAAGCGATGGCGCAGCACGCTGCCGGCCGGCGGCACGACCCACGCGGCGCGCTGCACGTCCGCGAGCGACACCGGCGCGAGCGCGAGCAGCGGATGGCCGGGCCGCACGACCGCGGCCACCGTCTCGCCCGTCAGCGGCTCGTAGCGCAGCCGCAGCTTGTCGTGTTCGGCCGAGAGCCGGCCGAGCACGATGTCGATCTTGTCCTGCGCGAGATGTTCGAGCAGCACGTTGCTGGTGTCGATTTCGACCGATACGTGCAGGCCCGCATGCGTGCCCTTCACGGCGGCGACGGCCGGCGGCACGAGCCGCAGGCCGGGCGACGTGATCGCGCCCACCGCCACATGCCCGAGATGGCCGGCCTTCAGCGCGGCCAGTTCCTCGCGCGCCTGGTCGAGGCTGCCGAGCGCCGCGCGCGCGTGGCGGATCAGCGCGTCGCCGTACAGCGTCGGCCGCATCCCGCGCGGCAGGCGCTCGAACAGCACCGCGCCGATCGATTCCTCGAGTTCGCGCAGCAGCTTCGACGCGGCCGGCTGCGTCATGTTCAGCGCGGCCGCCGCGCGATGAATGCTGCCTTCGTCGGCGAGCGCGACGACCAGCAGGAGCTGGCGGGTCTTCAGGCGGTTGCGGTTGCCCCACGGGCTGGCGTCAGTCATCGTACGGGTTTATATCGATATCGGAATCGATATCGTAATCGCTCAAAACGTCATTAGCGAGTTATCAAAATTCTGCCTAGACTGCGCCGGTATCCCGTCACCACAGGACTGACGATGTCGGCAACAAAACCCAGGCTGCGCTCCACCCAATGGTTCGGCACGAACGACAAGAACGGCTTCATGTACCGAAGCTGGATGAAGAACCAGGGCATCCCCGATCACGAGTTCGACGGCCGGCCGGTCATCGGCATCTGCAACACGTGGTCCGAACTGACGCCGTGCAACGCGCACTTCCGCAAGCTCGCCGAGCACGTGAAGCGCGGGATCTCCGAAGCGGGCGGTTTCCCGGTCGAGTTCCCGGTGTTCTCGAACGGCGAATCGAACCTGCGGCCGTCGGCGATGCTCACGCGCAACCTCGCGTCGATGGACGTCGAGGAGGCGATTCGCGGCAACCCGATCGACGCGGTCGTGCTGCTCGCCGGCTGCGACAAGACGACGCCCGCGCTGCTGATGGGCGCGGCGAGCTGCGACGTGCCGGCGATCGTCGTGTCGGGCGGGCCGATGCTGAACGGCAAGCTCGAAGGCAAGAACATCGGTTCGGGCACGGCCGTATGGCAGCTGCACGAGGCGCTGAAGGCCGGCGAGATCGACGTGCATCACTTCCTGTCGGCCGAAGCCGGCATGTCGCGCTCGGCCGGCACCTGCAACACGATGGGCACCGCGTCGACGATGGCGTGCATGGCCGAGGCGCTCGGCGTCACGCTGCCGCACAACGCGGCGATTCCGGCCGTCGATTCGCGCCGCTACGTGCTCGCGCACATGTCGGGCATCCGCATCGTCGAGATGGCGCTCGAAGGGCTCGTGCTGTCGAAGGTGCTGACGCGCGCCGCGTTCGAGAACGCGATCCGCGCGAACGCGGCGATCGGCGGCTCGACCAATGCGGTGATTCACCTGAAGGCGATCGCGGGCCGCATCGGCGTGCCGCTCGAACTCGAGGACTGGATGCGCATCGGCCGCGACACGCCGACGATCGTCGACCTGATGCCGTCGGGGCGCTTCCTGATGGAGGAGTTCTATTACGCGGGCGGGCTGCCGGCCGTGCTGCGCCGGCTCGGCGAAGGCGGGCTGCTGCCGAACCCCGACGCATTGACGGTGAACGGCAAGTCGCTGTGGGACAACGTGCGCGAAGCGCCGAACTACGACGATGAAGTGATCCGTCCGCTCGACCGGCCGCTGATCGCGGACGGCAGCATCCGCATCCTGCGCGGCAATCTCGCGCCGCGCGGCGCGGTGCTGAAGCCGTCGGCGGCGAGCCCCGAGCTGCTCAAGCATCGCGGCCGCGCGGTCGTGTTCGAGAACCTCGAACACTACAAGGCCACGATCAACGACGAAGCGCTCGACGTCGACGCGAGCTCCGTGCTCGTGCTGAAGAACTGCGGGCCGCGCGGTTATCCGGGGATGGCCGAGGTCGGCAACATGGGGCTGCCGCCGAAGCTGCTGCGCCAGGGCGTGAAGGACATGGTGCGGATTTCCGACGCGCGGATGAGCGGCACCGCGTACGGCACGGTCGTGCTGCACGTCGCGCCGGAGGCAGCTGCAGGCGGGCCGCTCGCGGCGGTGCGCAACGGCGACTGGATCGAACTCGACTGCGAGGCCGGCACGCTGCATCTCGACATCACGGATGACGAACTGCAGCGCCGCCTGTCGGATGTCGATCCGACCGCGGCGCCGGGCGTGGCCGGCCAGCACGGCAAGGGCGGCTACGCGCGGCTGTATATCGATCACGTGCTGCAGGCCGACGAGGGGTGCGACCTCGACTTCCTGGTCGGCACGCGCGGCGCGGACGTGCCGAGCCATTCGCATTGAGCGGCATGCGCGAAACGCGGCACAGGTGAAGCAGGACAGACCGGCGACGACGCTGGCGCAGCCCCCCATGGAGACACGATGACGACGACGCAGCACCCGTCCGCGACACCGGCCGCGGCTCAATCCGGCCCGTCGGCCGCCGTCGACGAACGGCAGTTGATGCGCACGCTCACGCGCAGGCTGGTGCCGTTTCTCGCGTTGATCTACGTGGTGGCCTATGTCGACCGCACGGTCGTCGGCTTCGCGAAGCTGCACATGAACGCGGCCGTCGGCCTGAGCGACGCGGCGTACGGGCTCGGCGCGGGCCTGTTCTTCATCGGCTATTTCCTGTGCGAGGTGCCGAGCAATCTCGCGCTCGGCCGCTTCGGCGCACGCGTGTGGTTCGCGCGCATTCTCGCGACGTGGGGCGTGATCACGATGGCGATGGCGCTCGTGCAGGGGCCGGCCAGTTTCTATGCGTTGCGCTTCCTGCTCGGCGCGGCCGAAGCCGGCCTGTATCCGGGCATCCTGTATTTCCTCACGCAGTGGTTTCCGATGCGCGGCCGCGCACGCGTGATCGGGCTGCTCGTGCTCGCGCAGCCGATCGCCGGCATCGTGACGGGGCCGCTCGCGGGTTGGCTGCTGTCGACGCACGGGCTGTTCGGGCTGTCGAACTGGCAGACGCTGTTCGTCGTCAGCGGCCTGCCGGCCGTGCTGCTCGTGTGGCCGACGTTGCGGCTGCTGCCCGAATCGCCGGACCGCGCGCGCTGGCTGAACGACGACGAGCGGCACTGGATCGCGCGCCAGCTCGCCGCCGATCGCGACACGTACCGCCCCGACGCGCACCGCAATCCGCTCGCCACGCTGGCCGACCGGCGCGTGCTGCTGCTCGCGGCGCTGTTCCTGCCGTTCCCGCTGTGCATCTACGGGTTGTCGCTGTGGCTGCCGACGATCATTCACGCGTTCGGCGTGGGCGACACGGCCACCGGCCTGCTATCCGCCGTGCCGTACCTGTTCGCGGTGGTCGGGCTGCTGGTCGTGCCGCGTCATTCGGATCGCACGCGCGAACGCTATTGGCACATCGTCGTCGTGTCGGCCGCCGCGGCGCTGACGATGGCCGCCAGCGCATGGGCGCGGCAGCCTGCACTGCAGTTCCTGTTCATCTGCCTCACGGCTTTCTCGCTTTACTCGATCCAGGCCGTCGTATGGGCGCTGCCCGGCGAATTCCTGACCGGGACGAGCGCGGCGGTCGGCATCGCCGCGATCAATTCGCTCGCGAATCTCGGCGGTTATGTCGGGCCGTACGGCATCGGCCTGATCAAGCAGTCGACCGGCAGCCTCGCGGCCGGCCTGTATTTCCTCGCGGCGACGCTGCTGTTCGCGGTGCTGATCACGTTCGTGGTCCGCGCGACGCTGCGCGCGCCGCAGCCGGCCGCGGGCGCGCTCGCCCGCGAATCCTGAACGCATTGTTTTCCGGCTGAATGCCGCTTCGACCGACGCAGGACCAGAACATGACATCGAGCAGCACGCCGCGCTATCGCGGCATCTTCCCCGTCGTCCCGACGACGTTTTCCGACACCGGCGAGCTCGACCTCGCGAGCCAGAAGCGCGCGGTCGATTTCATGATCGACGCGGGCTCGGACGGGCTGTGCATCCTCGCGAACTTCTCCGAGCAGTTCGCGATCACCGACGACGAGCGCGACGTGCTCACGCGCACGATCCTCGAACACGTGGCGGGCCGCGTGCCGGTGATCGTCACGACGTCGCACTACAGCACGCAGGTGTGCGCGGCGCGCAGCCTGCGCGCGCAGCAGCTCGGCGCGGCGATGGTGATGGCGATGCCGCCGTATCACGGCGCGACGTTTCGCGTGCCCGAAGCGCAGATCTTCGATTTCTATGCGCGCGTGTCCGACGCGATCGAAATCCCGATCATGATCCAGGACGCGCCCGCGAGCGGCACCGCGCTGTCGGCGCCGTTCCTCGCGCGGATGGCGCGGGAGATCGAGCAGGTCGCGTACTTCAAGATCGAGACGCCCGGCGCGGCGAACAAGCTGCGCGAGCTGATCCGGCTCGGCGGCGATGCGATCGAGGGGCCGTGGGACGGCGAGGAGGCGATCACGCTGCTCGCCGACCTCCATGCGGGCGCGACCGGCGCGATGACGGGCGGCGGGTTTCCGGACGGCATCCGGCCGATCCTCGAGGCATGGCGCGAAGGGCGCCACGACGACGCGTACGCGCGCTACCAGGCATGGCTGCCGCTGATCAATCACGAGAACCGCCAGTCCGGGATCCTCACCGCGAAGGCGCTGATGCGCGAAGGCGGCGTGATCGCGTGCGAGCGGCCACGGCATCCGATGCCGGAACTGCATCCGGACACGCGCGCGGAACTGCTCGCGATCGCGCGCCGGCTCGATCCGCTCGTGCTGCGCTGGGCACACTGAGCGATTCGCGAAGGAGGAATGGACCATGAGCAAGCAGGTTTCGCTGGGCGTCGTCGGGATCGGCAAGATCGCGCGCGACCAGCATCTTCCGGCGATCGCCGCCGAACCGGGCTTCGCGCTGACTGCGTGCGCGAGCCGCCACGCGGAAGTCGCCGGTGTACGCAACTATCAGGATCTCCGCGCGCTGCTGGCCGCCGAGCGCGAGCTCGACGCGGTGTCGCTGTGCGCACCGCCGCAAGTTCGCTACGCTCAGGCGCGCGCGGCGCTCGAAGCCGGCAAGCACGTGATGCTCGAGAAGCCGCCGGGCGCGACGCTCGGCGAAGTGGCCGTGCTGGAGGCGCTCGCGCGCGAGCGCGGCCTCACGCTGTTCGCGACCTGGCATTCGCGCTGCGCGAGCGCGGTGGAGCCCGCACGTGCGTGGCTCGCGACGCGCACGATCCGCGCGGTGCAGGTGCGCTGGAAGGAGGACGTGCGGCGCTGGCATCCGGGGCAGCAGTGGATCTGGGAGCCCGGCGGCCTCGGCGTGTTCGATCCGGGCATCAACGCGCTGTCGATCGTCACGCGGATCCTGCCGCGCGAGCTCGTGCTGCGCGAGGCGACGCTGTTCGTGCCGAGCGACGTGCAGACGCCGATCGCGGCCGAACTCGATTGCGCGGATACCGACGGCGTGCCCGTGCGCGCGGAATTCGACTGGCGGCACGGCCCGGTCGAGCAATGGGAGATCGCGGTCGATACGGCCGACGGCGTGCTCGCGATCAGCCGAGGCGGCGCGCAATTGTCGATTAACGGCGAGCCGGTCGAGATCGGCCCCGAGCGCGAGTATCCTGCGCTCTACGCACAGTTCCGCGCGCTGATCGCGCGCGGCGAAAGCGACGTCGACGTGCGGCCGCTGCGGCTCGTCGCCGACGCGTTTCTGTTCGGCCGGCGCGTCCAGACCGACGCGTTCGGCCGCTGAACGTGCCGGCGCGCTTCGCAGCGACCGCGCACGACAAATGATGAAGACCCAAGTCGATACCAGGAGACACCACATGACCCGCACGACTCACACGATTCGCCGACACACCCTGCGCGCGCTGCTGGCCGCGCTTTGCATCGCGCCGCTCGGCATGCAGGGCGCCGCGCGCGCCGACGCGCCGCTGAAGATCGGCTTCCTGGTGAAGATGCCCGAGCAGGCATGGTTCATCAACGAGCAGAACGCGGCGTCCGCGCTCGGCCAGAAAGAGAATTTCTCGGTCGTGAAGATCGGCACGCCCGACGGCGAGAAGGTGCTGGCCGCGATCGACAACCTCGGTTCGCAGGGCGCGCAGGGCTTCGTGATCTGCGCACCCGACGTGCGCCTCGGCCCGGCGATTACCTCGCGCGCGAAGCGCTACAACATGAAGTTCGTGACGGTCGACGACCAGCTCGTCGATTCGAGCGGCAAGCCGCTCGCGAACGTGCCGCACCTCGGGATGTCGGCGATCAAGATCGGCAACCAGGTCGGCCAGGCGATTTCCGACGAGATGAAGCGTCGCGGCTGGAAGCCCGAGGAAGTCGGCGCGCTGCGGATCACCAACTATGAGCTGCCGACCGCGAAGCTGCGCACCGACGGCGCGACGCAGGCGCTGCTCGCTAACGGCTTTCGCAAGGAGAACATCTTCGACGCGCCGCAGAAGACGACCGACGACGAAGGCGGCTTCAGCGCGGCCGCGCCGGTGCTCGCGCGGCATCCGAACGTGAAGAAATGGGTGGTCTACGCGCTGAACGAGGAAACCGTGCTCGGCGCGGTGCGTGCGACCGAACAGCTGCACATCCCGGCGGCCGACGTGATCGGCGTCGGCATCAACGGCGCGGGCGAAGCGTTCGCCGAGTTCCAGAAGAAGGAGCCGACCGGCTTCTACGGGACGATCGCGGTCAGCTCGACGAACCACGGCAAGGACAGCACGCAGAATCTCGTCGACTGGATCCGCAACGGCAAGACGCCGGCGGCCGACACGCAGACGAGCGGCAAGCTGATGACGCGCGCGAACTGGCAGGCCGTGCGCGCCGAACTCGGCATCTGAGCACGCGGGGCGAAAACGCAATGACGACGCAGACGATGACGGCCGTGTCCCGCCACGACGACGCTGAAACCGGCGCGGCCGCCGGCCCGCTGCTCGCGCTCGACGGCATCACGGTGACGTTCCCGGGCGTGCGCGCGCTCGACGCCGTGTCGCTGTCGGTGCGCGCGGGCGAAGTGCACGGGCTGATGGGCGAGAACGGCGCGGGGAAATCGACGCTGCTGAAAGTGCTGTCCGGCGTGAACCAGCCGCAGTCCGGCACGCTGACGCTGAACGGCACGGTGCAGCGCTTCGCGTCGACGCGCGCCGCGCTCGAGGCCGGCATCGCGATCATCTACCAGGAGCTGCATCTGGTGCCCGAGCTGACGGTCGCCGAGAACCTGATGCTCGGGCAGTTGCCGAGCCGGCTCGGCGTGGTCGACGAGCGCACGCTCGCCGCGCGTGCGCTCGATGCGCTGGAGCGGCTCGGCGAGCATATCGATCCGGGCATCCCGGTGAAGTACCTGTCGATCGGCCAGCGCCAGATGATCGAGATCGGCAAGGCGCTGATGCGCGACGCGCGCGTGATCGCGTTCGACGAACCGACGAGCTCGCTGTCCGCGCGCGAGACCACGCAGCTGTTCCGGATCATCCGCGCGCTGCGTGCGGAAGGCCGCGCGATCATCTACGTCACGCACCGGATGGAGGAAGTCTACGAACTGTGCGACCGCGTGACCGTGTTTCGCGACGGCCGCCGGATCGACACGTTCGATTCGGTCGCCGATCTCGACCGAGACCGGCTGATCGGCTGCATGGTCGGCCGCTCGATCGAGGACGTGTACGGCTACCGGCCGCGCGCGGCCGGCGACGTGCTGATCGAGGCGAAGGGGCTGGCGGGGCCCGGGCTGTCCGAGCCCGTGTCGTTCACCGCGCGGCGCGGCGAAATCGTCGGCTTCTTCGGGCTCGTCGGCGCGGGCCGTTCGGAGCTGATGAAGCTGCTGTACGGCGCGGTGCGCCCGAGCGCCGGGCACGTCGAGCTGGGCGGGCGGCGCGTCGCGTTTGCCAGCCCGCGCGACGCGGTGCGCGCCGGCATCGCGCTGTGCCCGGAAGACCGCAAGCAGGAAGGCATCGTCGCGATCGCGTCGGTGGCCGACAACCTGAACATCAGCGCGCGCCGGCATTTCAGCCCGGCGCGCATGCTGCTCGACACGCGGCGCGAGCGCGAGCTCGCGCAAAGCTACATCGAGCGGCTCGCGATCAAGACCCGCGACGGCGACACGCCGATCGGCGCGCTGTCCGGCGGCAACCAGCAGAAGGTCGTGCTGGCGCGCTGGCTGGCCGAACGCATCGACGTGTTCCTGATGGACGAGCCGACGCGCGGCATCGACGTCGGCGCGCGCGCGGAAATCTACAACCTGTTCTACGAACTCGCGGAAGCGGGCCGCACGGTGATCCTCGTGTCGAGCGATCTGGCCGAAGTGATCGGCGTGTCGGACCGGATCATCGTGATGAAGGAAGGACGGATCGCGGGCGAAGTGGAGAAGGCGCAGGCGACGCCCGATGCGCTGATCAAGCTCGCGCTGCCGCGCTAGCGGCTTGCTGTTCAACCGGAATGCAAAAGATATGAGCCAGGCAATGCAACCCCAACGTACTTCCCCGTCCCCCGATGCCGCTCCCATGAGGGCGCGCGGCGGCGTGTGGCAACTGATCAACCGCTCCGGCATCGTGATGGTGTTTCTCGTGCTGTTCGCGACGCTGTCGCTGACGGTGCCGGACTTCCTCACGCCGCGCAACATCCAGGGCCTGCTGCTGTCGGTCACGCTGATCGGCTCGATCGCGGTGACGATGATGTTCGTGCTCGCGCTCGGCGAGGTCGACCTGTCGGTCGCGTCGATCGTCGCGTTCTCGGGCGTCGTCGCGTCGACGCTGATCACCGCGACGCACAGCGTGCTGTTCGGCACCGCGGCCGGCGTGCTCGCGGGCGGCGCGGTCGGGCTCGTCAACGGCGTGCTGATCGCGCGCTACCGGATCAATTCGCTGATCGTCACGCTCGCGATGATGGAAGTCGTGCGCGGGCTCGCGTTCATCACGTCGAACGGCGACGCGGTGATGATCTCCGAGGAACGCTTCTTCGAACTCGGGTCGGGTTCGTTCCTCGGCATCTCGTATCCGATCTGGAGCAACATCATCGGCTTCGTCGTGTTCGGCTTCCTGCTGCGCAAGACGGTGTTCGGCAAGAACGTGCTCGCCGTCGGCGGCAACGGCGAGGCCGCGCTGCTCGCGGGGCTGCCGGTGATGCGCATCAAGATCACCGTGTTCGTGCTGCAGGGGCTCGTGACGGGCTTTGCCGGCGTGATGCTCGCGTCGCGGATGAGCCTCGGCGATCCGAAGACGTCGGTCGGCCTCGAACTCGGCGTGATCTCCGCGTGCGTGCTCGGCGGCGTGTCGCTGACGGGCGGCGTCGCGACGATTTCCGGCGTGCTGGTCGGCGTGCTGATCATGGGCTCCGTGCAGGATGCGATGAGCCTGCTGAACGTACCGACCTTTTACCAATATCTGATACGCGGCGGAATTCTGTTGCTCGCGGTGCTGTTCGACCAGTATCGTCGCAACCAGCGGCGCGCGATGAAGATCTGACCGGCAGCGCGCCGCCCGCGAAAGCGATGGATATATGCGACAGATATCGGGAGACGGCATGCAACAGACTCATCCGGCCGCGTCGGCGACGCTGCTGGCCGACAGCCGCAACGCGCTCGGCGAAGGCGCGACGTGGTGCGATGCGACACAGGCGCTGTACTGGACGGACATCGAAGGCGCGCGGTTGTGGCGATGCCGCGCGGACGGTTCCGACCTCGCGCACTGGCCGATGCCCGAGCGGCTCGCGTGTTTCGCGCTGACCGACGATCCGGACGTGCTGCTCGTCGGGCTCGCGACGCATCTCGCGTTCTTCGACCTGCGCAGCGGTGCGTTCACGCGGATCGTCGAAGTCGAATCCGACCTGCCGACCCGGCTGAACGACGGCCGCTGCGATCCGTTCGGCGCGTTCGTGTTCGGGATGAAGGACGAAGGCGGCGAGCCGCCGCGCGCGGTCGGCGGTTTCTACCGGCTCAATCCGGACCTCACGCTCGAACGGCTCGCGTTGCCGCCGGCGGCGATCGCGAACAGCATCGCGTTCTCGCCGGACGGTTCGAAGATGTATTTCTGCGATTCGCTGGTGCGCGAGATTTTCGTCTGCGATTACCGCGCGGGCGGCGACGTCGCGAACGTGCGGCCGTTCGCGCGCCTGACCGATGCGGCCGGCGACCCGGACGGCTCGACGATCGATCGTGACGGCGGCCTGTGGAACGCGCAGTGGGGCGGACGGCGGGTGGTGCGCTACGGGCCGGACGGCGTCGAGACGGAGCGTGTCGACGTACCGACCGCGCAGCCGAGCTGCGCGGCGCTCGACGGCGAAGGCCGCCTGTACGTGACGAGCGCGCGCGTCGGGTTGAGCGACGACGCGCTGGCAAGCGACGCGCATGCGGGCGGCGTGTTCGTCGCGCAGACGCGGCATGCGGGGCTGCCGACCGCGCGGTTCATGCCGAAGCGCGCAACCTGAGCGCCACGGCGCGGCCGGCGGACGCGCCATCGGCGCACGACCGCGCCGACCGCCGCGCCTCGATCGGCGCATTCACCACTCGGCGCGTCACTCGCGCGGCGCGTCGAGCCCCAGCCCCAGCAACGCCACCGCGTTGTCCTTCAGGATCAGCGGGTGCACGTCGGGCCGGAACCCGGCGCCGTTGAAATCCTCCAGCCATCGATCCGGCCGTATCAGCGGAAAATCCGACGCGAACAGCACCTTGTGCCTGAGCAGCGTGTTCGCATACTTGACCAGCTCCGGCGAGAAATACTTCGGCGACCATCCCGACAGGTCGATGTAGACGTTCGGCTTGTGCAGCGCGATCGACAGCGCCTGCTCCTGCCACGGCCACGACGGGTGCGCGATCACGATCTTCATGTCCGGAAAGTCGGCCGCGACGTCATCGAGATGGATCGGTTCGGAGTACTTCAGACGCAGCCCGCCGCCGCCGCGCATGCCCGATCCCATCCCCGAATGGCCGCTGTGGAACACGGCCGGCAGCCCGTGTTCGGCGATCACCTCGTAGATCGGATACGCGAGCCGGTCGTTCGGAAAGCATCCCTGCATCGTCGGGTGGAACTTGAAGCCCTTCACGCCGTGTTCTTCGATCAGGCGGCGTGCTTCGCGCGCGCCGAAGCGGCCCTTGTGCGGGTCGATGCTCGCGAACGCGATCATGACGTCGGCGTTGTCCTGCGCGAATTGCGCGATCTCCTCGTTCGGAATGCGGCGCCGGCCGATGTTCGTCTCGCAGTCGACGGTGAACATCACGAAGCCGATGCGGCGCTCGCGGTAATACGCGATCGTCTCCGGAATCGTCGGCCGGCGGCCCTGCTTCAGCACCGTGCCGAAGTACTTGTCGGCCGCGTCGTCGAATGCCTTCGCGAACAGGTCGGGCGGCTGGCAGCACGACACTTCGGCATGCACGTGCGTGTCGATGGCGATCAGGTTGCGGACGTCCAAGCGTGTCTCCTCATGTTGTGAAGGGCAGGCGCCGCGCGGCGCGAAACCGCGCGTTCGTGCCCGTTTAGGGGTTTGTCCCGAGCCGCTTCCATTCTACTTTACATATCAGGTTACCTGATAGTAAATTGGCGTCGAGTCGCGCAGGGCGGCACTGTCATTGGAGAACGAAGATGAGTTACGAAGGTCGCTGGAAAACGGTGAAGGTCGCTGTCGAGGGCGGGATCGCGTGGGTGTCGCTGAATCGTCCGGACAAGCGCAACGCGATGAGCCCGACGCTGAATAAGGAGATGATCGACGTGCTGGAAGCGGTCGAGCTCGACGCCGAAGCGCAGGTGCTCGTGCTGACCGGCGAGGGGGACGCATGGACGGCCGGGATGGACCTGAAGGAGTATTTCCGCGAAGTGGACGCGGGCCCGGAGATCCTGCAGGAAAAGATCCGCCGCGACGCGAGCCGCTGGCAGTGGCAACTGCTGCGCATGTATTCGAAGCCGACGATCGCGATGGTCAACGGCTGGTGTTTCGGCGGCGGCTTCTCGCCGCTCGTCGCATGCGATCTCGCGATCGCGGCTGACGAAGCCGTGTTCGGCCTGTCGGAGATCAACTGGGGCATCCCGCCGGGCAACCTCGTCAGCAAGGCGATGGCGGATACGGTCGGGCATCGCGAGGCGCTGTACTACATCATGACCGGCGACACCTTCACCGGGCCGCAGGCCGCGAAGATGGGGCTCGTCAACAAGAGCGTGCCGCGTGCGCAACTGCGCGACGAAGTGCTTGCACTCGCCGCGAAGCTGCTCGACAAGAATCCGGTCGTGATCCGCAATGCGAAGCACGGCTTCAAGCGCTGCCGCGAACTGACGTGGGAGCAGAACGAGGACTACCTGTACGCGAAGCTCGACCAGGCGAACTATCGCGATCCGGAAGGCGGCCGCGAGCAGGGCCTCAAGCAGTTCCTCGACGACAAGAGCATCAAGCCGGGCCTGCAGGCGTACAAGCGCTGACGCGCGACGCGGCACGCAACCGGACAGAGCGGAGACAGCGAAATGCACGAAGTGAGTTTGTTGATCGACGGCGTGTCGCGCGGCGCGTCGGATGGCGGCACGTTCGACCGGATCGACCCGGCGACGGGACAGGTGGCGTCGCGCGCCGCCGCGGCGACGCTCGCCGATGCGGATGCCGCGGTCGCGGCGGCCGCGCGCGCGTTTCCCGCGTGGGCGGCGCTCGCGCCGACCAAGCGCCGCCGGCGCCTGCTCGCGGCGGCCGACCGGATGGACGCGCGCGCCGGCGAATTCATCGAGACCGGCCGCGCGGAAACCGGCGCGATGGCGAACTGGTACGGCTTCAACGTGATGCTCGCGGCGAACATGCTGCGCGAGGCCGCCGCGATGACGACGCAGATCGACGGTGCGGTGATCCCGTCCGATGTACCGGGCAGCCTCGCGATGGCCGTGCGCCAGCCGTGCGGCGTCGTGCTCGGCATCGCGCCATGGAACGCGCCGGTGATCCTCGCGACCCGCGCGCTCGCGATGCCGCTCGCGTGCGGCAACACGGTCGTGCTGAAGGCGTCCGAAGGCTGCCCGGGCGTGCACCGGCTGATCGGCAGCGTGCTGCATGACGCGGGGCTCGGCGACGGCGTCGTCAACGTGATCACGCATGCGCCGCAGGACGCCCCCGCGATCGTCGAACGGCTGATCGCGAACCCGGCGGTGCGGCGCGTCAACTTCACGGGGTCGACGCGTGTCGGCCGGATCGTCGCGACGCTCGCCGCGCAGCACCTGAAGCCGGCGCTGCTCGAACTCGGCGGCAAGGCGCCGGTGCTCGTGCTCGACGACGCGGATCTCGACGCGGCGGTCGACGCGGTCGCGTTCGGCGCGTTCTTCAACCAGGGCCAGATCTGCATGTCGACCGAGCGTGTGATCGTCGACCGGAAAGTCGCCGATGCGTTCGTCGAGCGGCTCGTCGCGAAGGCGCGTACGCTGAAGGCCGGCAACCCGGCCGCACCGGGTGTCGTGCTCGGCACGCTGGAAAGCGCGGCGGCCGCGCAGCGCATCGCGGCGCTGGTCGCCGATGCGCGCGCGCACGGCGCGGCGTTGCCGCTCGGCTGCGAAGTCGACGGCGCGGTGATGCAGCCGACGATCGTCGATGGTGTCACGCGCGACATGAAGCTCTACGCGGACGAATCGTTCGGGCCGGTCGTGACCGTGCAGCGCGTCGACGGCGACGAAGCGGCGCTTGCGGCCGCGAACGACAGCGAATACGGGCTGTCGGCCGCGGTGTTCAGCCGCGACATCGCACGCGCGATGCAGGTCGCGAAACGGATCGAGTCGGGCATCTGCCACATCAACGGCCCGACCGTGCACGACGAGGCGCAGATGCCGTTCGGCGGCGTGAAGGCGAGCGGCTACGGCCGGTTCGGCAGCAAGGCGTCGATCGTCGAATTCACCGACCTGCGCTGGATCACCGTGCAGACCGCGCCGCGCCACTACCCGATCTGAGCGGGCCGCCGCGCAGCGGCTACGACAACGACACAATGAAGTTCCCGCCGCGCGCTGCGAGCGCGCCGGCGGAACCGACTGGAGACAGACCTTGGATGCGGATCCGACCCAACTGCGCGGCATCGCCGCCGCGCAGCCGGCCCCCGCCGGCTACCGCCCCGTCGCGATCGGTGCGGCACCGCCCGACATCGCGCAACGCGACGGCTGCTGGACCCTGAGTGCATCGACCGCGCTCGGCGCGTATCCGCGCCGGCTGACCGACCGGCTCGTCAGCGGTGCGCAAGCGCACCCGGACCGCTGGCTCGTCGCGCGGCGCGGCCCCGACGGCGCGTGGATCGGCATCAGCTATGCGCAGATGCTCGAACGCGCACGCGCGATCGGCCAGGCGCTGCTCGATCGCGGGCTGTCGGCCGAGCGGCCGGTCGCGATCCTGTCCGGCAACGATCTCGAACACCTGCAGGTCGCGTTCGGCGCGCTGTGGGCCGGCATTCCGTATGCGCCGTTGTCGCCCGCGTATTCGCTCGTGTCGAGCGACTACGGCAAGCTCCGCCACGCGCTCGCGCTGCTGACGCCGGGGCTGGTGTTTGCCGCCGACGGCGATGCGTTCCGCGCCGCGCTCGATGCGACGGTGCCGCCCGACGTCGAGCGCGTGGTCGTGGCGGCGGACGGGATGCACGGCGTCACGCGCCTCGCGTCGCTGCTCGACACCGTGCCGGGCAGCGTCGACGCCGCGCACGATGCGATCGCGGGCGATACGATCGCGAAATTCCTCTTCACGTCCGGTTCGACGCGGCTGCCGAAGGCGGTGCCGACCACGCACCGGATGCTGTGCAGCAACCAGCAGATGCTGCTCGAAACGTTTCCGCAATTCGGCATCGAGCCGCCGGTGCTGGTCGACTGGCTGCCGTGGAATCACACCTTCGGCGGCAGCCACAACGTCGGGATTGCGCTGTACAACGGCGGCACGCTGTATATCGACGACGGCAAGCCGGTCGCCGGCAAGTTCGACGAGACGCTGCGCAACCTGCGCGAGATCGCGCCGACGGTGTACTTCAACGTGCCGAAAGGCTGGGAGGAGCTGACCGCCGCGCTCGAAACGGACGCTGCGCTGCGCGCGACTTTCTTCTCGCGCGTGAAGATGTATTTCTTCGCGGGCGCGGGGCTGTCGCAGGCCGCGTGGGACCGGCTCGAACGCGTGACGCTCGCGCACTGCGGCGAGCGCATCCGGATCATGGCGGGCCTCGGGATGACCGAGGCCGCGCCGTCGTGCATGTTCACCACCGGGCCGATGTCGGGCGCCGGCTACATCGGCCTGCCCGCGCCCGGCTGCGACGCGAAGCTGGTGCCGGTCGACGGCAAGCTCGAGGCGCGCTTCCGCGGGCCGAACGTGATGGCCGGTTACTGGCGCGCAGGCCACGACGACGCGCGCGAGGTGTTCGACGACGAAGGCTACTACCGCAGCGGTGATGCGGTGCGTTTCGTCGATCCGCAGCGTCCGGAGATCGGGCTGATGTTCGACGGCCGGATCGCCGAGGATTTCAAGCTGTCGTCGGGGACCTTCGTGAGCGTCGGGCCGATGCGCGCGCGGATCGTGTCGAACGGCGCGCCGTATGTGCAGGACGCGGTCGTGACAGGAATGAATCGCGACGACGTCGGCGCGATGATCTTCCCGCGCGTCGACGATTGCCGCCGCCTCGCGGGCGCGGGGCCGGACGCCGACTTGCGCGCGGTGTTGCAGGCGCCGGCCGTGCGCGCGTTCTTCACGGACCTGTTGGCGCGGCTGAACCGCGACGCGACCGGCAGCGCGACGTTCATCGCGCGGCTGTGCCTGCTCGACACGCCGCCGTCGCTCGATCTCGGCGAAATCACCGACAAGGGGTCGATCAACCAGCGCGCGGTGCTGACGCAGCGCGCGGCCGTGGTCGAAGCGATGTACGCGCGCGACGCGGCCGACGCGGGTGTGATCGTCGCCGGCGCGGCGCGCGGCGCATAAAGCGCGCACGCCGCGGATCGTCGCCGGTGCGATACGCGGCGTATAAGGCGCGCACGCCGCGGATCGTCGCCGGTGCGGCACGCGGCGTATAAGGCGCGCACGCTGCGGATCGTCGCCGGTGCGGCTCGCGGCGTATAAGGCGCGCGCGCTGCGCATCGTCGGCGACGCGCTGTACGACGATCCGTTCCGCGCGGACCAGTGCGCGATCGGCGCTGACTTTTTCGACTATCCGCTCGCGGCGTTCGCGCATCGGCTCGCGCTCGTCGAGGCCGGGTGCCTAGCGTCGTTGCCGGCTGCCGGCTGCCGGCGCCCAAGGCCTGCTGTCGGTTTGAACCGGCGGCGCGCGGCGCGTCCACCGCGCCGCACGCACTTTCACAGATCCAGCACCAGCAGCGGCGTGACCGCACGCGAACAGCACGGCAGCATCTGATCGTTGGCCGCACGTTCGTCGTCGGTCAGGTAGACGTCGCGATGATCGGGCGTGCCCGACAGCACGCGCGTGAGGCAGGTGCCGCACACGCCCTGCTCGCACGATACCGGCACCTCGATTCCGCAGCCGCGCAGCGCTTCGACGATTGTCGTGCCGGCCGGCACGTCGACGACGCGGCCCGATTGCGCGAGCGATACCTGGAACGCGTGGTCGCCTCCGCCTTCGCCTGGGGCAGCCGCGGCGTCCACGCCGGCCGCGCCTGAGCCGGCCGCACCTGAGCCGGCCGCGCCTATGCCGGCCGCGCCTAAGCCGGTCGCGCCTAAGCCGGCCGCGCCGAAATACTCCCGATGCACATTCGCCGGATCCCAGCCGGCTTGCGCGGCCGCCGCGAGCACGGCGCCGATGAACCCGCCGGGGCCGCACACGTACAGGTGCGTGCGCGCATCCGGCTTCGCGAGCACGTGCGGGAAATCGATGCGCCGGCCGTCCGGCGCGTCGTCGAACCAGAGCCGCGTGCGGGCCTTGAGCGCGGGTGTGTCGAGCCGGTCGAGGAACGCGGCGCGCGCCGGCTCGCGTACGCAGTAATGCAGCTCGAACGACTGGCCGGTCTCGATCAGGTGCTCGGCCATGCTGAGCAGCGGCGTGATCCCGATGCCGCCGGCGAGCAGCACGGTGTGCGCGGCACGCGGGTCGAGCGGGAAGTGGTTGCGCGGCGCGCTGACGTCGAGCGTCGTGCCGGGCTCGCATGCGTGCATCGCGAGCGAGCCGCCGCGCGACGCGGGCTCGCGCAGCACGCCGAGCCGGTAGACGCCGGCCTCCGACGGGCTGTTGCACAGCGAATACTGGCGGACGAAGCCGCCGACGTGAACATCGATATGCGCGCCGGCCGTAAAGGGCGGCAGCGCCGTGCCGTCTGCCGGCGCGAGTTCGAACGCGCAGATGTCGGTCGCGACGGGAAGCTTGCGGATGAGCGTGACTTTCATGGGGAATGGTGAAATAGGCGTGCCGCACCGCCATGCGGCGGCGGTGCGGCACGCGGTCAGCACGACAGCGCGGCGGCGCGCTCCTGGTCGATCAGCCGGTCGAGCACGCGTCGCGACTGCACGCCGCCCGCGTCGATGTTCAGCTTCAGCAGCGGCCGGTCCGGCCAGCGCAGCAGGTTGCGCTGCTGCGCTTCGAGCATGTCGAGATCCTCGGCGAAGATCGCGCCCTGTCCGTTGCGGATCGTCTCCGTCAACGCGCGGTCGTCCACCGCGAAGCTGCGCGCCATGCCCCAGAAGTACCAGATCGACGTCTCGGTTTCCGGCGTGATGAAATCGACGACGATGCTCGACACCTTGTCGCGCGGGTCCGCGTGATAACCGCCCTTGCCCGCATGCGCGACGCCCACCTCGATCATCACGTGGCTCGGCGGCGTGAAATGGCAGATCTGCCAGCGATCGCAGCGCACGTCGTCGGCGAGCCCGTTGCCGCGCAGCGCGGCGGCCCAGAACGGCGGCGGCACGATGCCTTCCATGAAGCGGCTGGTCGTGACCGTGTCGCCGTCCACCTTCGTCGCGGGCGGCGCTTCCTCGATCTCCGGCTGGCCGATGCTCGATGCATGCACGTAGGTCTCGTGCGTGAGGTCCATCAGGTTGTCGATCATCAGCCGGTAATCGCAGTCGATGTGATAGAGGCCGCCGCCGTACGCCCAGCCCGGATCGTCGGCCCAGTGCAGCCGGTGAATCGTCGCCGGATCGGCCTGGGCCGGGTCGCCCGGCCACACCCACACGAAGCCGTGCCGCTCGACGGCCGGATAGCGGCGGATCGCCGGAATGCCGCCGACGCGCTGGCACGGCATGCTCGTGCACTTGCCGTCCGCGCCCATCGTCAGCCCGTGATAGCCGCACACGAGCCGGCCGTCGCGCACGGTGCCGAGCGACAGCGGCGCGCCGCGGTGCGGGCAGAAATCCTCGAGCGCGGCGACCGCGCCGCCCGAGTCGCGAAAGAACACCATGCGTTCGCCGCAAATCTGCCGCCCCAGCGGCTTGCCGGCGAATTCGTCAGGCGTGCAGGCCACATACCACGCGTTTTTCAGGAACATGCGTCTCCTCGATGGCGTGTACGCACGCCGTGTCTATCGTCGGATGAGCGGCGCGTCGTGCGCCGCGCGAAGGTGCCGCGTGCCGGTCAGCCGGCGTCGCGGCGAATCAGGTTGCCGCCCTTGAGCTTCGTCATCGCGCGCTGGCTGTCGAGCACGCGCCGCAGGTTGCCGTGCGCGATCTGCGCGTGCTCGCGCATCAGCGCTTCCGCGCGCGCGCCCTGACGGGATTCGATCGCGTCGAGCACCGCGCGATGCTGGGCTTGCGCGACGATCAGCGTGTCCCGCGCACGCGGATCGAGCGACTGCACGACGACGAACGCGCTCGCGGACGCGAACGGCAATGTCGCGACCTTGTCGATCTGCCGCGCGACGACGTCGCTGCCGGCCGCGGCCGCGAGCAGCCGGTGGAAGCGGGCATTCGCGTCGACGTAGCGCGAGAACGTGTCGTCGGTCAGCGGGCCGGCGAGCAGCACGTCGATCTCGTCGGCGCATGCGCGCAGGTCGCGCAGCATCGACGGCGGCACGCCGCGTTCGGCCGCGAACCGCGCGGCGAGCCCTTCGAGCGTGCCGCGCAGCTCGATCGCGTCGCCGATCTCGCGCGCCGAAAACGCGCGCACCGCAAACCCGCCGGTCGAGATCGGCTCGATCAGCCCCTCTTCCTGGAGCCGGATCAGCGCCGCGCGAACCGGCGTGCGCGATACGCCGAGCCGCTCGACGACCCACAGCTCCGAAATGCGTGCGCCGGGAGCGAGTTCTCCGCCGACGATGAGCTCGCGCAGGCCGAGCAGCGCGCGGACCGTTTGCGACGGGGAAGCGGTGCGGGTGTCGGAAGTCGGAGCGTCGAGGTCGGTCATGGCGGATATCGAGGGCAGTGCCGCATTGCCGGTGCGGGCGTGCGGAGTTATCAGGTTACTTGATAAAAGTGTATACATCGCCGCCGCGCGATCAAGCGGAATCGTGCAAATCAGCGGGTAAACCACGATCGAAACCGACGAATCGGGTTTGAGTTGTATACAGTGCGCCGGTCGCCGCGATGCAGGCGTTGCGAGCGTGTCCGCCACGCGGGCCGCGTGAGGTAAGATGGCCCGCGATCTTCCTCCAGACACCTTCATGAGTTCGACACCCGTCAAGCCGGCCGGCGCAAAACGCGCTGCCCGTGCCACCGAGACCAAACCGCCCATGCGTGCCCAGCAGCGGCTGACCTACCTGATCGGCAATCTCGATCGGCTGCTGCGCCGCCAGATGAGCGATGCGCTCGCACCCCTCGGCGTGACGCTCGCGCAATACACGGCGCTGTCGGTGCTCGAGGCGCGCGGCGCGCTGTCGAATGCGCAACTCGCGGTGCGCTCGTTCATCACGCCGCAATCCGCGAACGAGGTGATGGTCGCGATGGCGGCCCGCGGCTTCGTCACGCGCGAGGCCGATCCGAATCATGGCCGCGTGATCCTGCTGCGCCTGACCGACGAAGGCTCGGCGATCCTGCGCGAATGCGAACGGGTGCTGCGGCCGCTCGAGCGCCGGATGCTCGGCGACGACCTGACCGCCGCCGACGCCGCGCAGGTCCAGCGCACGCTCGAGCTGTTCGTGCGCAACCTGCGCGACTGAGCCGCGCTTTCGTTTCTTTCGTCGTTCCGCACGGCCTTGCCTGGCCGGCTTCCGCGCGCGTTGCGGGTTAACACCGGCGCGTCATACACTTGAAATATCAGGTTACCTGTTATTAAATCGTCCCGTCCTTCGATGGGATGACGGTCCGCACGACCGGCTGGTCGAGCGGATTTTATTTCGGACAATGAATCAGGCTACCTGATAATTCTGACGCATGGTCCGATCACGACAAAGACACCGCGCATGCGTCCCGGCATGACGCGCAGTACAAGGTTTGGAGACGACATGGACACTTCCGTTGCCGAGAGGCCGGCCGTCGCGACGACGCTCGGCCTGTGTTTCGCGATCGCGCTGCTCGAGGGGCTCGACCTGCAGTCGGTCGGCGTCGCCGCGCCGCGCATGGCTCACGAATTCGGGCTCACGGTTTCGCAGATGGGGCTCGCGTTCAGCGCCGGCACGTTCGGCCTGCTGCCGGGCGCGATGCTCGGCGGCTGGCTCGCCGACCGGGTCGGGCGCAAGCACGTGCTGATCGCGTCGGTCTGCCTGTTCGGGCTGCTGTCGATCGCGACCGCGCAGGTGTCGAGCTTCGCGATGCTGGTCGTCGTGCGCGCGCTGACCGGCCTCGGCCTCGGCGGTGCGATGCCGAACCTGATCGCGCTGTCTTCCGAAGCGGTCGACTCGCGCTCGCGCAGCAGCGCGGTCGCGGTGATGTACTGCGGCATTCCGTTCGGCGGCGTGATCGCGTCGTTGATCGGCGTGCTGCTGGCCGGCGACACCGAATGGCGGCACATCTTCTACGTCGGCGGCATCGGGCCGCTGCTGCTTGCCCCGCTGTTGCTCGCGCTGCTGCCGGAATCACGCGCGTTCCTCGACGTCAGCGCATCGGGCGCCGCGCGCCCGGGTGTCGGTCAGACGCTGTTCGGCGGCGCACGCACGGGCACCACGCTCGCGCTCTGGCTCAGCTATTTCTGCACGCTGATCGTGCTGTATTTCCTGCTGAACTGGCTGCCGTCGCTGATGGCGGCGAAGGGGCTCGCGCGCAGCCAGGCCGGGATCGTGCAGATCTTCTTCAACATCGGCAGCGGCCTCGGCGTGCTCGGCATCGGCATGTCGATGGACCGGATGCGGCCGTCGCGGGTCGTCGGCGGCATGTACGCGGGGATCGTGCTGTCGCTTGCCGCGCTCGCGATCGCGCCCGGTCTCGTATGGCTGTCCGCCGCGGCGTTCGCGGCGGGGATGTTCGTCGTCGGCGGCCAGTCGGTGCTGTATGCGCTGGCCGCGATGTACTACCCGACCGCGATGCGCGGCACCGGCGTCGGCTCCGCGGTCGCGGTGGGCCGGCTCGGCTCCGTGGTCGGCCCGCTCGCGGCCGCCGAGCTGCTCGCGATGGGCCGCAGCGCGTCGGTCGTGATCGGCGCGAGCATCCCCGTCACGCTGGTCGCCGCCGTCGCGGCGCTGGTGCTGATCCGCAGGCCGCAGGCACACGACTGAGTTTGTTTACTTTCACCCACGAGCGCCGGCAGAGCGCGATATCGACGCAGGTCTGGAGACACTAACCATGAAGCACACCAAAGCCTTGCTGGCAGCCGGCGCATGCGCGCTGGCAGCGACCGGCGCGCACGCGCAATCGAGCGTGACGCTGTACGGGATCATCGACACCGGCGTCGAATACGTGTCGCACGCGAACGCGGCCGGCGACCACGTGGTGCGGATGCCGGGCGTGACCGGCGAGATGCCGTCGCGCTGGGGCCTGCGCGGCAGCGAGGATCTCGGCGGCGGCTACCAGGCCGTGTTCGTGCTCGAAAGCGGCTTCAACGTGCGCGGCGGCGATCTCGGCCAGGGCGGGCGGCTGTTCGGCCGGCAGGCGTTCGTCGGGCTGAAGGGCGGCTTCGGCACGCTCGCGTTCGGCCGCCAGTACACGATGACCTACCTCGCGCTGCAGGGCGCGGACATCATCGGCCCCGACATCTACGGGCTCGGCTCGTTCGACGCGTACGTGCCGAACGGCCGCGCCGACAACGCGGTGACCTACCTCGGCACCTATCGCGGCGTGACGCTCGGCGCCGCCTATTCGTTCGGCCGCGACGGCGCGGGCACCGGCAACTCGCCGGGGCAGGGCACGTGCGCGGGGCAGGTGCCGGGCCACGCGGTCGAGTGCCGCAACTGGTCGGCGATGCTCAAGTACGACAGCGCGTATTTCGGTGCGGCGGCGTCGTACGAGGAGCAGCGCGGTGGCACCGGCGCGGCCGCGAACTTCTTCGACGGCGTCGCGCCGGTCGCCTTCACGAGCAGCGCGGGCAAGGACGCGCGCGTGCATGTGAGCGCGTATGCGCAGGCGGCGGGCGCGCGGATCGGCGCGGGCTGGATCGGGCGGCGCGTGTCGACCGGTTCGCCGGCCGCACCCGGCGCGCATTCCGACCTGTTCTTCGTCGGTGCGTCGTATGCGGTCAAGCCGGACTTCATCGTCGACGGCGAAGGCTATCGGATCGTCAACAGCGCGCACGACACGCGCGCGACGATGGCGACGCTGCGCGCGACCTACCTGCTGACGAAGCGCACGTCGGTCTACGCGCAAAGCTCGTATCTGTGGAACAGCGCGCATGCGCGCTACGCGGTCAGCGGCGGCGGCCCCGGCACGACGCCCGGCGCGGGGATGGGGCAGCTCGGCGCGATGGTCGGCGTCAAGCACATGTTCTGATCCGGCAACCTGACGAACGGGAGGTATCTTGAACAGAAAATCTGCATTCCTCTGCATTGCGCCGATCTCCGCGGCGATGCTTGCCGGTTGCGGCGGCGACGATTCGGTCAGCTCCGTGCCCACGCACCTGAGCGCCGCGACGCCGGCCGCGATGGCGCAGACCTGCGACGCGCTCGCCGCGAAGCTCGCGTATGCGAACACGTCGTTCACGTCGGTTGCGACCGCGGCCGCCGGTGCGCTGACGGTGGCCGGCAAGCCGATCGCCGAGCACTGCGTGATCGAAGGGAAGATGAACGAGCGCGTGAGCGCGGTGGACGGCAACACCTATGCGATCGGCTTCGAGATGCGCTTGCCGAAGGCGTGGAACGGCCGCTTCTTCTACCAGGCGAACGGCGGGCTCGACGGCAACGTCGTGACCGCGACCGGCGAGATCGGCGGCGGCGGGCCGCTGACCGATGCGCTGAACCAGGGTTTCGCGGTGATCAGCTCGGATTCCGGGCACAGCGGCGCGCAGAATCCGCTGTTCGGCCTCGATCCGCAGGCGCGGATCGACTACGGTTATGGCGCCGTCGATGCGCTGACGCCGATGGCGAAGCAGGTGATCCGTCTCGCCTACGGGAAGGCGCCCGACCGCAGCTATTTCGGCGGCTGCTCGAACGGCGGCCGTCACGCGATGGTCACGGCGGTGCGCAACCCGGCCGACTACGACGGGATCATCGCCGGCGATCCGGGTTTCCATTTGCCGAAGGCGGCGATCGGCGAGATGTACGGCGCGCAGCAGTTCGCGAAGATCGCGTCGGCGACCGGAACGAACGGGCTGCCGGATATCCGCAGCGGCTTCACCGACACGGAGCGCCGGTTCGTCGGCGCGAAGATCCTCGACAAGTGCGATGCGCTCGACGGCGTGGCCGACGGGATGGTGCAGGACGTCGCCGCGTGCCAGGCGCACTTCAGCGTCGAGACGGACATCCCGACCTGCGCGAACGGCACGCGCACCGGCGCGTGCCTGACGACCGCGCAGAAAACCGCGCTCGAGAACGTGTTCGCGGGTGCGCGCAACAGCGCGGGCACGGCGCTCTACGCGAGCTTTCCGTACGATCCGGGCGTGGCCGGCGGCGGCTGGGCCGCGTGGAAGCAATCGAATTCCATCACGCTCGATCCGGTCGCGATGGCGTTCACGTTCATGTCGCCGCCGAAAAGCACCGCGACGCTCGCGAACCTGCCCGGTTTCGCGCTCGGCTTCGACATGGACAACGACGCGCCGGCGATCTTCGCGACGAGCGGCGTGTACACGCAATCCGCGTGGTCGTTCATGACGCCGCCCGACGAGACGAACCTGTCCGCGCTGAAGTCGCGCGGCGCGAAGCTGCTCGTCTATCACGGCACGGGCGACCCGGTGTTCTCGTCGAACGACACGAGCGACTGGTACCAGCGGGTCGCGCAGGCGAACGGCGGCGATGCGTCGAGCTTCGCGCGCTTCTATCCGGTGCCCGGGATGAACCACTGTGCGGGCGGGCCGGCGGCCGACCAGTTCGACATGCTGACGCCGCTCGTCGCGTGGGTCGAGCAGGGGCAGGCGCCCACCGCGATCGTGGCCGCCGCGCGCGACACGACGAACGCGGTGCCGAATGCGGACGTGCCGGCGTCGTGGGGAGCGGGGCGTACGCGCCCGCTGTGCCCGTATCCGCAGGTGGCGCGCTACAACGGCTCCGGCGACGTGAACTCGGCGGCGAGCTTCAGTTGCCGCTGACGTAGCCGTCGATGGGATGCGCCCGGCGCGTGCAGTCGCGCGCCGGGTGTTTCGCCGCCGTACGCGACAGCCGCACTCACTCGCCGGGTTCGACCGGCACGGCGAGCTTCAGTTGCCGCTGACGTAGCCGTGGATGGGATGCGCCCGGCGCGTGCAGCCGCGCGCCGGGCGTTTCGCCGCCGCACGCGACAGCCGCACTCATTCGCCGGAATCGACCGGCACCTCGAGCCCGACCTTCACGCGGCTCATGCTCACCAGCGTCTTGAACCGCTTCACGTTGTTGTTCGCGAAGAACAGCTCGCGCGTGAGCGCGTTGTACTGATCCATGTTGCGCACGGCGAGGATCAGCACGAAATCCCATTCCCCCGTCACGTAGTAGCACTGCTGGATCTGCGGGCACCGCTCGAAGGTTCGCTTCATCGCGTCGAGCTGGTCGATCTGCTCGCTCTCGACCTCGACGTTCACGACGATCGTCAGCGGATGATCGACCTTCTCCGGCGCGACGACGGCGGTGTAGCGTGCGATCACGCCGTCTTCCGCGAGACGCTTCAAACGCCGGTTCACCGCCGCCGTCGACAGATTCACGCGTGCGCCGAGTTCGCTTTGCGGCGTCTGCGCGTCGCGCTGCACTTCCATCAACAGCTTGCGATCGAACGCATCGAGTGGGGTCGTCATGATGGTGCGCGAAACCTCGAAAGAATGAGAAATTTTTGCGTCCGGGCAGTCGATTTGGCGATTTTATTGACCCGCGTGCGCAATATTATTTTTCGGACCGACGGCGAACGCAACCCGCGCTTGCCCGATCCGACCCACCCGACGGACCGCCGGCGCGGTCCTGCTCCGGAGCCTTTCGCCATGCTGATCGCCAACCCCCGCGCGTCGCGCGCCGCCTATCCCGACGCGCTGCGCCGCGTGATGAACATCGCGTCGGCCGACGAAAGCGGCGCGTGGCTGTCGCACTGGCCGCTCGTCGGTAACGCGCGCACGCCGCTGCGCGCGCTGCCCGACCTCGCCGCGCGGCTCGGCGTCGCGAGCGTCAGCGTGAAGGACGAGTCGTGCCGCTCGCCGCTCGGCAGCTTCAAGGCACTCGGCGCGCCGATCGCGCTGGTGCGGCTCGTGAAGCGCCTGCGGCGCACCCACGGTCTCGATCCGCAAGGGCTGGTCACCGGCCGCTACGCAGCGCAGCTCGCCGACCTGACGGTGATCAGCGCGACCGACGGCAATCACGGCCGTGCGCTGGCCGCGGCCGCGCGCGCGATCGGCTGCGGCTGCGTGATCGTGCTGCACGCGAATGTCGACGCCGAGCGCGAACGCGCGATCTCGGCGTACGGCGCGCGGATCGTGCGCATCGCGGGCAACTACGACGAGTCGGTCGTATGCGCGGCGCAGCTTGCGCAGGCGAACGGCTGGTACGTCGTGTCGGATACGTCGTACGACGGCTACGAAGCGATTCCGCGCGACGTGATGCAGGGTTACGGCGTGATCGCCGCCGAGGCCGCCGCGCAGGCGGCGCAAGACGACGGGCGGCCGTTCACGCACGTGTTGCTGCAGGGCGGCGTGGGCGGCCTCGCCGCGGGCGTGGCGAGTTACCTGTGGGAGCGCGATGGCGCGCAGCGGCCGCATTTCATCGTCGTCGAGCCGCGCCAGGCCGACTGCCTGTACCAGAGCGCGCTCGCGGGGCGTGCGGCGAAGGCGACCGGCAGCGTCGATTCGGTGATGGCCGGGCTCGCGTGCGGCGAGGCGTCGCCGCTCGCATGGGATTTCCTCGAGCTGTGCATCGACCATTTCATGCTGATCGACGATGAAGATGCCGTGCAGGCGATGCGCGGCCTCGCGGCCGGCAGCGAACGGGACGTGCCGCTCGTCGCCGGCGAATCGGGCGCGGCCGGCATTGCGGGGCTGGAAGTGCTGATGCGCAACCCGGCGCTCGCGCGGCAGGCGCGGCTCGACGCAAGCTCGCGCGTGCTGGCGATCAATACCGAAGGGGCGACGGCGCCGTCCGTGTACCGGCGCTGCGTCGGCGAGACGGCCGACGCCGTGCTCGCGCGGCAGCGCGACTGGCTGAACCGCTCCGCGGTAGCGGCCTGAACGACCAAACGACCGACGAGGCAAGCGCAATGGACGCAATCGACGCAATGGAAGAAAGCACGCTGCAGGGGCGACTGAAGACCTGGCGCCGCCATCTGCACCAGCATCCGGAGACGGGTTTCGAAGAGGTGAACACGTCCGACTACGTCGCGCGCATCCTGACGACGCTCGGGCTCGACGTGCATCGCGGCATCGGCGGCACGGGGCTCGTCGCGAACCTGACAGTGGGCTCCGGCCAACGCGCGATCGGCATCCGCGCGGACATGGACGCGCTGAACATCGCCGAGCACGCGCCGGGCCGCGAACACGCGTCACGTACGCCCGGCAAGATGCATGCGTGCGGGCACGACGGCCACATGTCGATGGTGCTAGGCGCGGCGCAGCTGCTGGCCGAGCGGAAGGACTTCGACGGCACGGTGCGCTTCATCTTCCAGCCGGCCGAGGAGCATGGCCGCGGCGCGAAGGCGATGCTGGCCGATGGGCTGTTCGAGCGCTTTCCGGTCGACGCGATCTTCGGCGCGCACAACATGCCGGGCATGCGCGCGGGTACATTCTCGACGCGCGCGGGCGGCATCATGGCGAGCGAGGACAATTTCGTGATCCGAATCGATGGGCGCGGCACGCATGCGGCGCGCCCGCACATGGGCATCGATCCGCTCGTGATCGGCGCGCAGGTCGTGCTCGCGCTGCAGACGATCGTGTCGCGCAATCTCGATCCGGGCCAGCAGGCCGTGATCTCGTGCACCGAATTCATCACCGACGGGCTGCGCAACGTGCTGCCGTCGACCGTGACGATCAAGGGCGACACGCGCAGCTATTCGCGCGACGTGCGGGCGCTGCTGGAAACCCGGATGCGCGAGATCAGCGAAGGGATTTGCCGCACGCACGGCGCGGCCTGCACGTTCGACTACACGCACGAGTTCGCGCCGACGGTGAATTCCCCGGAGTGGGTCGACACGGCCGTGCAGGCCGCCGAGCATATCGCAGGCGCCGATGCGGTGAACGCCGACGTGCAGCCGATGATGATCTCCGAGGATTTCGGCGCGTTCCTGCAGGCCGTGCCCGGCAATTTCGTGTTCATCGGCAACGGCGACGCGGCCGATCGAGGCGGCGTGCCGTTGCATAACGCGACGTACGATTTCAACGACGAGATTCTGCCGGTCGGCGCGCGCTACTTCGCGGAAGTGGCGCGGCGCGCGTTGCGGGCCCGCTGATACGCATCGTTTGACGGTCAGGCGCGCTGGCGCTCACTCCGCCGTGTCGGGCCCGCATCCGGCGAGGTCGCGGATTCGAGCTTCAGCCCATAGTAGAACGCGACCAGCAGCGCGAGCCACGCCGGGCCGACGAGCAGTGCGACGCGCGTGTCGGGGAAGTACGCCATCAAGCCGATCACGAATGCGAGGAACCCCAGCGCGAACCACGAACCGTAAGGCCAGAATGGCATGCGAAAGCCGAGCGTGCGCCGTTCGCTCGGTGCGAGGGACTGGCGGAATTTCATCTGCGTAACGAGGATCACGCCCCAGGTCCAGATCGCGCCGAACGTGGAGATGGACGTGACCCAGACGAAGACCTTCTCGGGAACGAGGTAGTTCAGCAGCACGCCGGCCAGCAAGGCGGCCGCCGAGACGAGAATCGCCCGGCGCGGCACGCCGCCGGCGGTCGTCACGCCGAACCCGCGCGGTGCATGACCCTGTTGCGCCAGGCTGTACAGCATGCGGCCGGTACTGAAGATGCCTCCATTGCACGACGAAAGCGCGGCAGTCAGCACGACGAAGTTGATGATCCCGGCGGCGGTCTTGATGCCGAGCCGCTCGAACGTCATCACGAACGGGCTGCCTTGCGTGCCGATCTCGTTCCACGGGTAGATCGACAGGATGACGAACAGCGCGCCGCCGTAGAAGATCACGATGCGCCAGAACACGGAGTTGATCGCGTTCGGAATGGACTTCTGCGGATTGGCCGCTTCGCCTGCCGTCAAGCCGATCATTTCGACGCCGAGGTACGCAAACATGACCATTTGCATCGACATCATGACGCCCTGCATGCCGTTCGGGAGAAAGCCGCCGTGCGCCCACAGGTTCGAGATGCCGGTCGGCGCGCCATGATTGCCGTAGCCGAACACGATCATGCCGAGACCGACGGCGATCATCACGACGATCGTCACGACCTTGATCAGCGCGAACCAGAATTCGAGTTCGCCGTATGCCTTGACCGTCAATAAATTGACGGAGCCCATCATGCCCAGCGCGGCGAGCGCCCAGATCCAGCGCGGCACGTCGGGAAACCAGATACCCATGTAGATGCCGACCGCGGTGATTTCCGCGATGCACGTGACCAGCCAGAGAAACCAGTAGTTCCATCCGGTGAGGTAGCCGGCGAGCGGGCCGAGATAATTGCGCGCGTAGCGGCTGAACGATCCGGCAACGGGCTCGTGCACGGCCATTTCACCTAGCGCGCGCATGATGACGAAGATGACCGCGCCGCCGATGATGTACGAAAGAATGATGGCGGGCCCCGCCATTTTGATTGCGTTGGCCGAGCCGAGAAACAAGCCGACGCCGATAGCGGCGCCGAGCGCCATCAGGCGCATCTGTCGTTGTCCGAGACCTCGATGTAGATCCGATTCGTTTTGTTGCATCAGGACACTCTCTTTGCAATTGAAGGAAAGGGGGCGCGACGGGTTCGCAAGCGCGGAACGACTCTGCCGGATTCGCGCGCGATCGAGACAACCGTGGTCAGCCGTGCCGGTCGCTTTCGGTGCGAGGCCGGGCAGGCGCGATGGTCGGGTGGGCTGTCGGTTAACGATGAAACCGATGAAACGGATGCAACGCGCACGCGCGTCGGTTCGCGGCGCGAATGGGAAATATGGAGTGCGAATGAATGGAAAGGATCGGGTATTGCATCGAGCTGCGTCTCCGTCAAATAGGGAAATAGGCTCTCTGACAGGAGCCTTGAGTCAACGGCTATGCTAGCGACGGAGGATGAGTTGTTGTTATCGAAAAATTGATGATTTCAGGAAAAAGTACTGGCAGGCGGCATTTGTGAAAAAACTCTGACTGTCGGTAAATCGATCTTCCAGTTTTTTGCACGGCGGGCGCGCAGCCCCGCCGTCATGCCTCGGCCGACCGCTGCTGCGGTGCATGCCGAAAGCATGCCCGGCACGCAGGTCGATCCGACGGATCTGCCGAAGTCATCACCGGGAGCATGCGTCCGGCTCGCGCGTGCCGGCGAGCCGGACGCGCATCGCATTACACCAGCTCGCCCAGGCACGCGTCGAACTGCGCGACGAGTGTGTCGACGTCGTCGCGCGTCGTCTGCGGGCACACGAGCATCATGTTGTGGAACGGCGTGATCAGCACACCGCGATTCAGCAGGTACAGGTGCACGATGTGTTCGAGCTCGCTGTCGAGTTGCGCGCCGGCAAGCGTGCCGTTGCGCGGCGGCACGGGCGCGAACTGGAATTCGGTGCGCGCGCCGATGCGCGTCACGCACCACGGCAGCCGGTGTTTCGCGATCGCCTGTTCGAGCCCGGCGGCCAGCCGCGCGGCGAGTTCGAACATGTGCGCATAGGCGGCGTCGGTCGCGACTTCGGCCAGCGTCGCGCGCATCGCATGCATCGCGAGCATGTTCGCGGTGAGCGTCGTGCCGATCCCGGAATGGCCGGGTGGCGCGTTCAGCTTCGCCTGCTTTGCGCGTTCCGCGAATTCGGCGCTGAAACCGTACACCGCGCACGGCACGCCGCCTGCGATCGGCTTGCCGACCACCAGCATGTCCGGTTCGAGATCGTGCGCGACCGCGTAGCCGCCCGGGCCGCTGCTGATCGTGTGCGTCTCGTCGATCACGAGCAGCGTGCCGTAGCGGCGCGTCAGTTCGCGCGCCGCATCCCAGAAGCCCGGCTCGGGCAGCACCATGCCGATGTTCGTCATCGCGGGCTCGGCGAGCACGCATGCGACATCGCCATGCTTCAGCGCCGCTTCGAGCGCGTCCAGATCGTTGAATTCGACGACGCGCGTGTTCGCGAGCAGGTCGTACGACTGCCCGAGCAGGCTGTCGCGCTGCACGGGGCGGCCGTCGACGAGATCGACGAACACGTCGTCGACCGTGCCGTGATAGCAGCCGTTGAACACGACGATCGTGTTGCGGCCGGTGGCCGAGCGCGCCCAGCGCAGCACGAAGCGGTTCGCGTCGCTCGCGCTCAGCGCGAACTGCCAGACCGGCAGCCGGAAGCGGCGCGCGAGCTCGCGCGCGACCCACGCGGCGTCCTCGCTCGGCAGCATCGTCGTGTAGCCGCGCGTGGCCTGCTCGACGAGCGCGCGTGCGACGGGTTCCGGCGCATGGCCGAACATCGCGCCCGTATCGCCGAGACAGAAATCCACATAGCGATGACCGTCGACGTCGGTGAAGGTCGCGCCGCGCGCTTCCTTCACGTACAGCGAGAACGGCGTCGACCAGTCCTGCATCCAGTGCAACGGCACGCCGAACAGCAGGTGCTCGGACGCTTCCGCGGACAGTGCGCGGGACGCCGGCATGGCTTCGGTGAACGCACGGCGCTCGCGATCGAACAGCGCGCGGGCGCGGATGAGGTCGACTCCGTGGCGGGAAGGCAAGTGGGGCTCCGGGGCTGTGAAGACGGGGAAACGATAGCGCGGGCGGCGGGGGCTGAACAGGGGCGCAATTACCGAGGCGAGTGGGCGCGCGAATATCCGTTGCGGTCGACGATGACGTTGCCGAACGTGAAAGCAGGTGCTTTTCGCGCGAGGTTTATTTGATTTGGAGATGGCACTGGTGAATGGAAACCGAAAAGAATCGTGAAGGTTTCCATGGATATTTATCCGAACTTTCGTGGCCTATCGTTATTGCACGCGGTGGCGCGAGGTGTCCGTCCGAGTCGGTCGCTGCTGGCTGACGGGGGAATCCGATACGCGATTGCGAATGTACCCGGCCGGCTCGATCGCTCGCGCATGCGGCCGGATATATCGAATTGCGCGGGGATTTGCTCGTTAATTTCGGGATAAGCGAATACAGGATTTTCCTGAAATGGCGGGATCGCGAGCTCGAGGCGGGCCGGTTTTTCGGCGATTGGATTTCAATCATCCAGAATGCGGAGCAACACAATGAAGATCGGAAAACATCTTGCCGCACTCGCTGCGTGCGGCGCATTGACCGGCATCGCTCACGCAGGCCCGGCGTCGCCGCAAGCGGTCGTCAAGAAGATCACGCTGACGGCGCATATCGGCGACAGCCTGTTCGTGTCGAAACCAGACAATTCCGCGTGGTACGACGTGGTCGAACTGAACGCGACGGACCGTGCGCAGCAGAGCTTCGCCACGACGCTGCCGATCCGCGTGCGCACGACGAACCCCGATATCAACGTCACGCTGGTGCAGCCGCTGCGGCTGTCGAACGGTCGCGACGAGATGGCCAACGCGAAGGTCGTGCTGACGGGCAAGGCAGGCGACGCGGAAATCGCGTCCGGCGCCGCTCGCACGCTCACGCTGGTGAAACCCGCGCGCGACGGGTTTGACGGCTACGACGAAATACGCAACCTGAAAGTCAGCGCCCGTGTGCCGGTCGTCAGTGGGGCAGCCTCGACCAACGGGAGTTACCACGGCGATCTGGTGCTGATGTTCGAACCGGCCGCTTCGGCCGGGCGCGAGCCGGCACCGGGTGCGGTAGCGGCGGCTGGCGAGTAGTCCGTTGCCCCGGCGGACGTCGTCGACCGGGGCGTTTTAGCTGAGGTTTTTGCGCATAAACATACGACAACATATCTCTAATGATGCGTTCTCTGATGTGAGTGGGCGCACACATCAGCGGCATTAATTCAGTAAAAACAGGGTAAACGACAAATACGTGTGCGGCTTCGATCGCATTTAGACTGCGCGTTGGAGTACGACGACGTATAAATAGCGATACGCCGTCCGGCGCGTCGATACCCCATACACTGAAGGAGTGCCCATGGCCGCAAACAGCCGCCGTTCGTCCTCGTCTGCCCGATCGCCGTCGTCGAAGCCGGTGTCGCGCCGCGCCTTCATCGGCTGGAGCGGTGCGCTCGCCGGCGGCGCCGTGCTCGGCGGACCGCTCGCGGCGACCCGGGCCATTGCGGGAGGCCACATGCCCAATGCGTCGGCGGTCGACCTCATCTGGGGCGAGCATGGCGCGGCGGCGCGCATCGCCGCATCGCTCGCGCACGTGTCGCGGCTCGCGCTGCGCGGGCGCGACTTCGACGTGACGCACTACGGCGCGCGCCCGTGCGCGACGGTCGCGCAGACGTCGCCGTACACGAACGTCGCCAAATCGCCGGTAAGCCCGGGTTCCGAACTGACGACCGCACCCGGCGCGTTCGATTCGCGTCCGGCGTTTCTCGCGGCGATCGATGCGTGCCGCCCGGCAACTGGTACTGCGCGGGGCCGATCGTGCTGCAGAGCAACGTCACGTTCCACCTGAGCGCGAACTGCACGATCTACTTCAGCCCGAACCCGGCCGACTACGCGAAGGACGGCCCGGTCGATTGCGGCGCGAACGGCCGGCTGTACTACAGCCGCTGGCAGGCGAACGATTGCCTGAACTACGGCGCGCCCGTCTACGCGCGCAACGCGACGAACATCGCGGTGACGGGCGAGGGCCCGACGTCGGTGCTCAACGGGCAGGCGATGACGCCGTTCTCCGGTAGTGGGGCCGGCAGCGTCTGCTGGTGGACCTACAAGGGGTCGTCGGGCGCGTACGGCGCAGGCGCGTCGGTGCCGAGCCAGGCCTATGCGAATCCGAACAACGTCGACCTGCGCATCGTCGCGCCCGCGATTCCCGACGCGCTCTATGCGTTGCTCACGTCGCCGGTCACGCCGTGGCAGCAGGACCAGAACTACCTGCCGGCGCTGTCCGAGGCCGGCGTGCCGGTCGAGAAGCGCGTCTTCGGGCTCGGCCACTACCTGCGGCCATGCATGGTCGAATTCATCGGCTGCACGAACGTGCTGATGGCGAACTACCAGACCCAGAACACGCCGTTCTGGCAGCACCACCCGACTGCGAGCCGCAATGTCGTGATTCGCGGCGTGACGACCAACAGCATCGGCCCGAACAACGACGGTTTCGATCCGGACGCGTGCGCCGACGTGCTGTGCGAGGACTGCACGTTCAACACCGGCGACGACTGCATTGCGATCAAGTCCGGCAAGGATCGCGACACCGAATACGGGCCGGCGAAGCGGCACCTGATCCGCAACTGCACGATGAACAGCGGGCACGGCGGCATCACGCTCGGCAGCGAGATGGGCGGCGGCGTCGAGCAGATCTATGCGACCAACCTGTCGATGCTGAACGCGAACTGGCAGACCAACCCGCTGAACATCGCGATTCGCGTGAAGACCAACATGAATCGCGGCGGCTATGTGAAGGACTTCCACGTGAAGGGCGTCACGCTGCCGAACGGCGTGACGCTGAAGGGCGGCGGCTACGGCAGCGCACTGCTCGCGGGCAGTCCGATCAACGCGAGCGTGCCGCTCGGCGTCGTCACGCCGTCGGCCGGCAACCCGTCGGCCGCGCAGGGCGGCATCGTCACGTTCGACTGCGATTACCAGCCCGCGAACGATGCGGTGCGCACGCGCGCGCCGGTCGTGCAGAACGTGACGATCTCGGACGTGAAGGCGAGCAACGTGACGCTGAACGGCGTGACCGCGTCGTGTTTCCAGGCGATCGTCGCGCAGGGGCCCGTTGCGTTCGACTACAACGGCACGCCGCCCGCGCCGGCCGCGCAGCCGATCGCCGGCGTGACGATCAGCAACTGCGACTTCGGCACGCCGGCCGCGTCGGGCACGCCGACGGTCACGTCGCCGGGGCCGATCTATGCGTTCAACGTGAGCGCGCTGACGCTGACGAACGTGACGATCGCCGGGCAGGCCGTCGACACGACGATTACCGACAAGCGGTGACTTGAGGTGAAGTGAAGGTGAAGGGCGTTCGCGTGCGGCGGTCGATGCACGCGAACGCAAGCATGACTGAACGCGTCAAGCCAGCGTCTTGACCATGTGATGTTCGTCGTAGAAGCGGCCGTCGACGAACAGCGAGCGCGGTTCCGTGCCGAACCGGACGAACCCCTGCGACGCATACAGCCGCTCGGCGGTGCCGTTGGCTTCGTTCACGCACAGCATCAGTTGCTTGCACTGCCACGCTTGCGCCGCATGAGCGGTCGCGCTCTCGAGCAGCGCCTGCGCGATGCCGCACCCGCGATACGCGGGATCGACGAACACGCCCCAGATCGTCGCCTTGTGCGCGACCTTCGCGCGCGCATCGCGGCGCACGCCCGTGATGCCGACGAGCGTGTCGCCGTCGAACGCGCCGAACACGGCCTGTGCGGGCGTCGGCGTGATGCGCGCGGCGAATTCGCCGACCGGCACGCTGGTTTCTTCGTCGAGCGTCGGCAGGAAGGAGGTCGGCGCGGTGTCGACCGCACGCAGGCGAAGGGTCTGGAAACGGGCGGCGTCGGCCGCGTCGAGCAGGCGGGTCGTGATCGTCATCGAGGGGATTCCTGTGGAGGGCCGTGCATGCCGGCGCGGGCTGCTGCGGCCGCAGGATGCATCGTGCCTATGCTAATCGGAATCCGGATGACGCGTGGCGGCGTTCGATGCGTCGTGCATGCCGGCCGCGCCCTGGTTCTCAGATCGCGTCGCGCGGTCGACGCGCATCGCGGTCGGTGCGGAGCGCGTGTGATTGCGACGCGGTTGATCCGTGCAGGCGAGCGGTGAAACTGCCGTGTGACGCGCCGCGGAGGCGGACACGAATGTGGAGGGGCTGCGAAAGTGCCGGCGGCGCGTCATGCGCGCCGCGCCGGCACGAACGATGAGGATCACGTGAAGCAAGCGAGCCGTCGCGCCGAATCGGCACACGACATCAAACGCGCGGGATGCGCCCGCTCAGGTCAGGCGCACGGGAATGGCATCAATACCGCGACAACTGATTGCCGTTGATCTGCACGCGGTCGCCCGGCCGCAGGTTGCCCGGCGACTGCACGTCGAACGAACGCGTCGAGCCGTCGCTGACCTGCACGTCGATCCGGTAGCTGCTCGGCGGTTGCGCCGCGCCCATCTGCTGGCCGATCTGGTTGCCCGCAACCGCGCCGCCGAGCGCGCCGATCACGGTGGCCGCATCGCGGCCGTGACCGCGGCCGACCTGGTTGCCGAGCACGCCACCGATCAGCGCACCGACGACGGTGCCGGCGACGCCCGCCGGGCCAACCGAACCGCTGACCGGCTGGATATTCGCGACCGTGCCGTACTGCGTGCCGTAGCCACTCCCGTACTGGTTGCCGTATTGCTGCTGATTGCCGTATTGGTCATACGGCTGCGACCCGTATTGCGGCTGGTTGCCGTACTGGTCGTACGGTTGCTGCTGCACGTAGCCGGGTTGCGAATACGCGGGCTGCGAATAAGCGGGCGTCGCATATTGCTGCTGCGGATAACCCGGCTGCGCGCCGTAATACCCGGGCGCGACGCAGGCGGTCAGCGGAAGCGCCGCCACGGCGACGAGCGAGGCGAACAGAACGGTCTTCGTGGAAGGAATGCGCATCATCAAATCTGCTCCGAGAAACCCCATCCTTATCGACAGGGAGTGAAAAGAACGCAGCTGCAAGGCTATTTCTCCAAGGTTTGAGCCTCACATGGCCGAGTGATTTCGTGTGAGGAATGAACATTAAGCGCGCCTATCGATTCCGGTTCTATCCGACGCCCGAGCAAGCTGTGATGCTGGCCCGGACGTTCGGATGCGCGCGTTTTGCGTATAACCACATGCTGCGCGTGCGCACCGATGCGTGGCATCAGCGCCGGGCGTGTCGGCTATCACGAGACCTCCGCAGCGCTCACAGCGTTGAAGAAAACGTCCGAACATGCGTGGCTGAACGAAGTCAGCTCGGTTCCGCTCCAGCAGGCGTTGCGCCATTTGCAGACAGCGTTCTCGAACTTCTTCGCCAAGCGCGCGAAGTACCCGAACTTCCGGCGCAAGGATGGCGCGCAATCGGCCGAGTACACGGCGAGCGCCTTCAAGTGGAACGGCACTTCGCTGAAGTTGGCGAAGATGGATGCGCCGCTCGCGACCCGTTGGTCGCGCACGATCCCGAAAGGCGCGAAAGTGACGACTGTCACTGTGTCGAAAGATACGGCGGGTCGATACCACGTATCCATGCTTTGCGACGACGCGGTTTCGGCAAAATCCGAAGAAACCGGCACGGTCGGCGTCGACTTGGGGTTAACAGATTTTGTCGTTCTTTCGACAGGCGAGAAGATCGCCGCGCCGAACGAATTTCGGAAGAACGAAGCCAAACTTGCCAAGCTGCAACGGCGATTGGCGAGGAAGCAACCGGGTTCCGCCAATCGCAGGAAGGTGAGACTCAAAGTCGCACGCATGCATGCCCGGATATCAGATTGCCGCAAAGATTTCCTGCACAAGCTTTCGACACAGTTGATCAACGAAAACCAAGTGATCGTCGTCGAGCGTCTTGCCGTTAGGTACATGCTGAAGAATCGAAGACTCGCAAAATCGATCGGCGATGCAAGCTGGTCGGAATTCGTGCGGCAACTGACGTACAAGGCCCGCTGGTCCGGCCGCACGTTGATCCACATCGATCGCTGGTACCCATCCAGCAAGCGATGTTCCGATTGCGGGCATACCGTAGCCACGCTGCCGTTGAAGGTGCGCTCGTGGTCCTGTCCGGGATGCGGGGCGACCCACGATCGCGACATCAACGCAGCACGCAACGTTTTGGCCGCCGGGCTGGCGGTGTCAGCCCATGGAGAAAGCGTAATTCCCATGTCTCTTTGAGGCGATGTCGGGTTGCATTCGATGAAGTGGGAATCCCGTTCTTAAGCGATGGGAGCAGCCAAGATGGTTCCTGCATCGGCAACGTGTTCGCCGGCGGAACCCGGAAGGGTGGCGAACTCGGCGTGAGTATAAGTAATGGCCGGATGCGCGTCCGGTGCGGCCGGGTAACAACGTGTAAAGTCTGTTGCCGCGCAAATCGCCGGCTTGCGCGGGGCGGTCGCGCAACGGCCGGCAACGGCGGCGGCGCCCGTTCGGCAGCTTCGATTACGCGTATCGACAGCGGTCCTGCGGAGTGTTTTTTGAGGCGGTCGGCCCCTCGATGCAGCGCCCGAAACCTCGGCTTCCGCGACGCCGCCCGACGGGCCGTTGGCATGCAGGCCGTCTCCGACGAGATCGGACCCCGCCGCGGCATCTTGCTGGCGTGGCGTTTGCGCCGCCCATCGCGAAATCGAATGCGCGGCATCGCGACATTTAATTGGCCTCGGGCGGTGGCGTCCGATATCGTGGCCGGATTCCCTGCCAACGGTCGCCCCGCGCCGGCTGCGGTTCCTGCCTTTGTCCGCGCCGGTGTCGCGCGGCGGCCGCCCCTAAGATTCCGAGCCATGACCGATCGTATCTTCATCAACGCCGTCGACGCCGGCGGCCAGCCCATCAACCTAGTCGTCCGTGACGGCCGCTTCAACGCGATCGGTGCCGATTGCACGGCCGCGCCAGGTGCGGAGACGATCGACCTCGACGGCCGCGTCGTGCTGCCCGGCTTCATCGATGGCCACATCCACCTCGACAAGAGCTTTGTCGGCGATCGCTGGGTGCCGCACGAATCGGCCGGCTCGCTGCGCGAGCGGCTTGCGGTCGAGAAGCGCCAGCTCGCGGCCGCGCCGCCGATCGTCGAGCGCGCGAACGCACTGATCGCGCAGGCCGCCGCATTCGGTACCGTCGCGATGCGCAGCCACGTCGATGTCGATGCGACGACGGGCCTGTCGAACCTGCAGGCCGTGATGGCCGCGCGCGCGCAATGGCGCGGGATCGTCGACATCGAACTCGTCGCGTTTCCGCAGGCCGGCGTCATGTCGTGCCCGGGCACCGCCGACATGCTCGACGCGGCCGTGCGCGAAGGCGCGGACGTGGTCGGCGGGATCGACCCGACGACGCTCGACGGCGACGCGGAAGGCCAGCTCGACATCGTGTTCGGCATCGCCGAGAAGCGCGGCGCGAAGATCGACATCCACCTGCACGAGCCGGGCGAGACGGGCATCGCGCAACTGCTGCGGATCGCGGCGCGCACGCGCGCGGCGGGGCTCAGTGGGCGCGTGAACGTGAGCCATGCCTATGCGCTCGGCGAAGTCGGCTACGACGACGTCCAGCGCACGGCGGCGGCACTCGCCGAAGCCGGCGTGTCGATCCTGACGAATGCGCCGGGCGACTGCGCGTTTCCGCCGGTGCGGCAGTTGCGCGACGCGGGCGTGCACGTGTTCGCGGGCAACGACAACATCCGCGACGCGTGGTGGCCGTACGGCAATGGCGACATGCTGCAGCGCGCGATGATGGTCGGCTATCGGTCGGGTTTCTACACCGACGAAGCGCTCGGCATCGCGCTCGACATGGCGACGCACGCCGGCGCGAGCGCGATCGGCAAGGAGAACTATGGAATCGCGATCGGCTGCGACGCGACGTTCGTCGCGGTGCGCGCGCCGAATGCGGCGGCGGCCGTCGCGGGCGTGCCGGCCGAACGCTGGGTGTTCCGCCGCGGCGAAAGCGATACGGGCGCGCCGTTCGCCCCCGCGCTGCGCTTCACGCGCTGACCGACCCGACCGCGGGCAGCGCGTGAAGCGCCGTGCCCGCTTCGCACTGACCGCACTGACCGACTACCCCGGAACCGACATGACGAACCTGCTGATCCGCAATGTCCGCACGAGCGCCGACGCTGCGCTCGACATCCTGATCGAAGGCGATCGCATCGCGCGCGTCGGCCCGTCGCTCGACGCGCCCGCCGGCTGCGCGATCGAGGACGGCGCGGGCGCGCTCGCGCTGCCTGGCCTCGTCGAAGGCCACACGCACCTCGACAAGACGCACTGGGGGATGCCGTGGTATCGCAACCAGGTCGGGCCGCGCCTCGTCGACCGCATCGAGAACGAACGGCACTATCGCGCGACGAGCGGCCATGACGCGGGCGCCGCATCGCTCACGCTGGCGCGCGCGTTCCTCGCGGCCGGCACGACGCGCATCCGCACGCACGTCGACGTCGATACCGAAGCCGGGCTGCGGCACCTGCACGGCGTGCTCGCGACGCGCGAGACGCTGCGCGGGCAGGTCGACATCCAGATCGTCGCGTTTCCGCAATCGGGCGTGCTCAAGCGGCCGGGCACCGACGCGCTGCTGTCCGACGCGCTCGGCGCCGGCGCCGACCTGCTCGGCGGGCTCGACCCGTGCGCGATCGAAGGCGATCCGGTCGAGGCGGTGGACGTGCTGTTCGCGATCGCCGAGCGCCACGGCCGCGGGCTCGACATCCACCTGCACGAGCGCGCGTCGATGGGCGCGTACTCGCTCGACCTGATCCTGCAGCGCACGGCCGCGCACGGCATGCACGGGAAGGTCACGATCAGCCACGGGTTCTGTCTCGGCGATCTTGCCGAACGCGAGCGCGATGCGCTGCTCGCGCGGATGGCCGAACTCGGCGTCGCGATCGTCACGACCGCGCCGGCGGATGTGCCGGTGCCGCCGGTGGCCGCGTGCCGCGCGGCGGGCGTGACCGTCATCGGCGGCAACGACGGCGTGCGCGACACGTGGACGCCATACGGTTCGCCCGACATGCTCGAACGCGCGATGCTGATCGGCATGCGCAACGATTTCCGCCGCGACGACGCGCTCGAAGTCGCGCTCGACTGCGTGACTTCAAGCGCCGCGCGCGGTTGCGGTTTCGCCGACTACGGGCTGCAGCCGGGCAACCGTGCGGACGTCGTGCTGGTCGATGCGCTGACGTTTGCCGAGGCGGTCGTTGCGCGGCCGGTGCGGCGGGTCGTCGTGTCGTCGGGGAAGATCGTCGCGCGCAACGGCGCGCTGGTCTGAGCGCCGTGTCGCGCCGGTATGATCCGGTTTTCAGCCGGATTTCCCGGGAGACGACGATGCAACGCACGACAGCGGCACGGGCCGCACGATGGATGGCGGCGGCCCTGTTCGCCGTGAACGCCGCGCATGCGGTGGCGGCCGGCCCGAACGACGCGCAGCAGGAAGCGAATCGGCGGACGGTGCTCGCGTTCTACGAAAAAGGCCTGAACGACAAAGACGCGGACGCCGCGCTCGCGTATGTCGGCGAGCGCTACGTGCAGCACAACCCGAACGCGGCCGACGGCCGCGACGGTTTCCGCAAGTTCGTCGCGTTCCTGCGCGACAAATATCCGCAGTCGCACAGCGAGATCAAACGCTCGTTCGTCGACGGCGACTACGTGATCCTGCACGTGCACGCAGTGCGCGAACCCGGCACGCGCGGCAGCGCGATCATGGACATCTTCCGGTTGGAGAACGGCAAGATCGTCGAGCACTGGGACGTCAACCAGCCGGTGCCCGAACAGGCCGCGAACGGGAACACGATGTTCTGAGTTGCCGGGGTGTGCAGCCCCTTTCTCCTTCCTGAACGAACCCCGCCGCTCGACTATTCCTCGTGCTCCAGCATCGCCGCGAGCGTCTTCGTCAGTTCGCTGACCATCGGGTCGGCCGTCGGCCGATGCAGGATGGCGATGTCCATGTGCTCGATCGGCGCGAAACCCTGCTTCGCGGTCAGCACGGTGTGCTCGTCCGTCACCACGCGCGCCGGCAGTACGCTGATGCCGAGCCCGTCGGCGACGGCGGCCTGGATGCCGCTCAGGCTCGACGTCGTGAAGCTGATCCGCCAGCGGCGGCCGCGCTCCTCGATCGCCTTGATCATGTCGTCGCGATAGAGCCCGCGCGGCGGAAACACGACGATCGGCACCGGGTCGAGATCGATCGACGGATGCTTCGCGCTGTCGATCCAGCGCAGCTTCTCGGGCCAGCGCACGACGGCCTCGCGGCTGTCGCGCCGCTGCTTGATCAATACGAGGTCGAGTTCGCCTCGATCGTACGCGGCGCTGACGTCGCGGCTCAGCCCGCACGTCACTTCGAGCTTGACCTGCGGATGCTCGCGATTGAACGCGGCGAGCGCATGGGTCGTGCGGCCCGCCGCGAAATCGTCGGGCACGCCGAGCCGGATCGTCAGTGCAACCGTCGCGCCCGACAGCGCTTCCTGCATCTCGTCGTTCAGCGCGAGCATGCGCCGCGCATAGCTGAGCACCGTCACGCCCGCGTCGGTCGGCCGCACGTCGCGCGTGCCGCGGTCGAGCAGGCGGTGCCCGGCGATTTCCTCGAGCCGGCGCACCTTCTGGCTGACCGTCGACTGCGTCGAGTGCAGGCGCGCGGAGGCGGTCGTGAAGCTGCCGCAGTCGGCCACCATCACGAGTGCGCGCAGCAGGTCGAGGTCGAACAGGGGTCTATTCATTTATGCACTTTTGCGGATTCGAACATTTCAATTTCTAATGCGTGCGACGATTTTTAACATGGCCGGACGCCGCGGGCAATCGCGGTTTCGCCGGACCCGGCGCGGCGTCGTGCGGCGCCACGAAGACGCCTCGCGCATTGCATCGGCCGCGCTTCGGCGAGCGCGGGCACGCAAGGAGGAAACGGGATGTTTTTCAGACGGATCGCGATCATCGGCTCGTTTGTATTGACGACGCTTACGTCGGGCGTGGTTGCCGCCGACGGCGGCGCGCTCGAGGGCCGGCGCAGCGTGGTCGACCGCGATGCGCAGATCGTTGCGCGACGGGCAGGGCCGCACGGCGCCGCTGATTGCGACGCGGGTGTGGGTGTCAATATCGCGGATTCGAACGACAATGCGCTGCTGCAGCATGCGCGGCGGCGCGGTAGGTTTCAGCGCGGGCAGGACTTTGCTGCGGTCAAACCCATACCTCCCGATAGAGATGAAGCGCCTTCGACCACGCGGCAAGGTTTTTCCAGATGACCCGAAGCGGTGTGCCCGAGCGCTCGGCGGCTTCCTCGGCCGCTTTCACCACGGCTGGCAGTGGCACCTCGTCGAGGATGACGGCGAGGTGCGATTCATATCCCGCCGGAATTTGCCCGCTAGCCAACGCGTCGACCAACAGACGTTCGGTCAATTCGCCCTTGTAGCTGACGTTCGCGCTGACAATGGCCTTGTAGAGACCGTTTTGAGCGGGCCGTGTTCGGGTCATGAGTTCGATGCCGAGCAAGCCACGCAGCGGGATCAACTTGTTGATGCCGAGATCCTCGAGCATGCCGGTTTCAAGCTGGTTCACGGTGAGGCGAGACGGGCCGGCGAGCTTGGCAAGCTGCGCCTGCGTGAGATCGAGCTCCGCCCTCCGTTTCGCAGCGGCCTGACCGATTTCATGGAGTTGCATCGGACCTTCCTGCATGGGTTCGGCAGCCCATGAATGTAAGGTATATCCAGCATCGCTGGACGGGCTTTTGCCTTCGACCGATTTCCGGGGTGGTATAGGGCGCATCGCCAATACCGATGATTCGGGATCGGGCGAGGTTGGGCATTGATCGCTTGTATAGACATCGATATCCAGTGGATATCCGGAAAACCACGCTCTGTGGCGGGCGTGCGTTGCGCAGGGTAAACACCCGAAAATTTCAAAATTCCGCGAAAAACAGCAGTATTTCCAATCCCACTCCAACCTTCCTCTCCGATTCCCGCGTCCACCCGACATCAATCCGCTCCATCCCCGCTTCCCCTGCTTGCGTTCGAAAATCTAGCGGTCTAGACTGCATCGCAGTTTCTCCGAAATCCCCGTCTTCTAAGCACCGCACCACGCCGGCATCCCGGCGCGGTGCCATCCACCGGACGCCGGCGCTCGCCCGCCGCGTCGAGACCTTCAAGGACGCGCCATGAACCGCACTGCAAAGTCCCTCGTTACCGCGCTGGCGTTCGCGCCGCTCGTGTCGTTCGCGCAGGACACGTCGACGATCCGCTGGGGCATCGATCCCACGTACCCGCCGTTCGAGGCGAAGCAGCCCGACGGCTCGCTCGCCGGCTTCGACATCGACTTGCGCAATGCGATCTGCGAGGAACTGCGTGCGAAGTGCGTGTGGGTGGAGCAGGGCTTCGACGGGATGATTCCGGCGCTGCGCGCGCGCAAGTTCGACGTGATCATGTCCGCGATGACGGCCACCGACGAGCGGCTCAAGCAGATCGATTTCTCGAACAAGCTGTATGCATCGCCGGCCGCGCTCGTCGCGCCGGTCGGCTCGAAGCTGCTGCCGACCGCGGCGTCGCTCGCGGGCAAGCGCATCGGGATCGACCAGGGCACGACGCAGGAGGCGTACGCGAAGGCCGAATGGGCGACCAAGGGCGTGACGATCGTCTCGTACCAGAACCAGGACCAGGTGTACCAGGATCTCGTCAACGGCCGCCTCGATGCAACCTTCCAGGACAAGACGCAGGCCGGCTACTCGTTCCTGAAGACGCCGCGCGGCAAGGGCTACGCGTTCGCGGGCCCCGACGTGACCGACGTGCGGATCACCGGCTACGGCGTCGCGATGGGGCTGCGCAAGGGCGACGCCGACATGAAGAAGCGGCTGAACGACGCGATCGTCGCGATCCGCGCGAACGGCACGTACCAGAAGATCGCCGCGAAATACTTCGACTTCGACATCTACGGCGCGAAGCAGCTGACCGCCGCACCGTGATTCCGTGCTTCATTCAATCGACAGGCACATCATGACGAGCATCCAGGACCGCGTCGCGCAAGCCGTGACGCCCGAACTGATCGCCGCGTTCCGCGAGGAAGGCGCGGTCTGCATCAAGGGCATCTTTTCGCCCGACGAAGTGGCCGCGCTCCGGGCCGGCATCGACGCGAATCTCGCGCAGCCGAGCGAGCGCGCGAAAGTCGCGAGCCGGCCCGACGATCCGGGCTGGTTCTTCGAGGATTTCTGCAACTGGCAGTACAACGACGCGTACCGCGACTTCATCGTGCGCTCGCCGGCGCCGTCGGTGGCCGCTGCGCTGATGGGCACGGAGCACGTGCGGCTGCATCACGACCACCTGCTCGTGAAGGAGCCCGGCACGCGGCAGCGCACGCCGTGGCACCAGGACCAGCCGTACTACAACATCGAAGGCGACGACAACGTCAGCATGTGGATTCCGGTCGATCCGGTGCCGCTCGAATCGACGCTGGAATTCGTCGCGGGCTCGCATCGCGGGCCGTGGCTGATGCCGCGCACGTTCATGGACAAGGAGGCGAAGTGGTTTCCGGAAGGCAGCCTCGCGGACCTGCCCGACATCGAAGCCGATCGCACGGCGTTCCCGATCCGCCACTGGGCGCTCGAGCCCGGCGACATGGTGTGCTTCCGGATGCTCACGCTGCATGCGTCGGGCGGCACGCAGAATCGGCGGCGCGCGTTCTCGATCCGCTTCGTCGGCGACGACATCCGTCACGCGCCGCGCCGCTGGAAAACGTCGCCCGATTTCCCCGGGCTCGCGGAGCAACTGCCCGACGGCGCGCCGCTCGAACACCCGCTGTTTCCGGTCGTGTGGTCGCGCGGCGCGGGGCAGGTCGGCGCGATCTGACCGACGCATGTAACGAGCGCGGCGGCCGTTTCCTGACGAAACGGCCGCTGTGTGTTTTTGTGCGTGTTGGCGTGTTGGCGTGTTGGCGTGTTGGCGTGTTGGCGTGTCGGTGTGTCGGCGAGTAGCGAACGGTCAGGTCGGGTGGCGCCCGGCGCCCGGCTTGAAGCGCGAGCCGAGCCGGTAGCGGTTGCCCGGATGCAGGAAATGCACGAACGTGACCGGTAGCCCGTCCGTCCAGGTGCGGCGCGTGAGCGTGAGGCACGGCTCGTCGGCGCGCATGTCGAGCAGCCGGGCCTGTTCGCCGGTCGGCAGCGACGCGTCGACGACGTGCTCGATTTCCAGTTCGTAGTGCGACACGTTGTTGTACAGGTACTCGGATGGCGGCTCGACCTGGAAATCCTGGTCGATGAAACCGGGTGCGGCGGCCGGGTTCACGTAGCGGTCCTCGAGCTGGATCGGGCGGCCGTTTTCCTCGTGCACGCACACCACGTGAAAGACCGGCGTGTTGACCGGCAGGCCGAACGCGGCCGCGACGTCGAACGATGCGGGTTCGCTCGACCGGCTCAGCACGCGGCAGCGATAGTCGTGCCCGCGCGCGCGGATTTCGTCGCGGATATGCGCAATCATCAACAGGTTCGACTGCGGCTTCGCCTCGGCGACGAAGGTGCCGACACCCGCGATGCGCTTCAGCACGCCTTCCTCGGTCAGCTCGCGCAGCGCGCGGTTGACCGTCATGCGCGCGACGCCGAACTGCGCGGCGAGATCGAGTTCGGACGGAATGCGGTCCCCCGGGCGCCAGTCGCCCGCTTCGACGTTCTGGCGAACGAGCGTCTTGATCTGCTGGAACGGTGCGCTGGCCTTTGTGACCATCGGGGGATCCTTGTGGATGAAATACGGGAGCGATTCTATCGCCTTTCCGCAGGCGGGCTATGGACTTGGCGATGCGCAAACCGAGCTCGCCCAACCCGGTATGCGCAATTCGCGCCCGGTGCGGACATGCCATCCGCAACACTGGCCCGCATCCGGGATGCGACGTCGCGTGCAGCATGCGTGGCCGGCCGGATCGCGGTGACGCGGATCACAAATCCCGCACGTCGGCCGTCGGCGTGGAGCCGAACGCGTCGCTCAGCGCATAGCCGATCAACTGCCGTGCGGCCGCCTCGGGCGTCGCGAGTGCGCCGCTCGACTTCAACTGGTCGAACTTCTCGCGCATCGGGAAGTTGTCTTCGCTGGTCGAGCGGATCGTCGCCTGCATGCCCGTATCGACGACACCCGGCGCGACGCTGCAGATTCGCAACGCGCCGTTCGCATCGAGCGCGACCGCGCGCGCATGGTGATCGAGGGCGGCCTTGGTCGCGCAGTAGACGCTCCAGCCCGCGTACGCGTTGCGCGCCGCGCCGCTCGACAGGTGCAGGATCCGGCATTCGGTCGTGGCGGACGCCGCCCGCGCGAGCGCGGCCGACAGCATCAACGGCGCCGCGACGTTCAGGCCGACCGCGCGCGCGACGATCGCCGGATCCTGCGCGGCGAGCGGGCCGATCGGATCGACGATGCCGGCGTTGTTGAACAGCAGCACGATCGATGCGCCGTCGACGAAGCTGCGCAACGTGTCGCCGGCCAGCCAGGTCGCGACGGCCGACGTGTCCGACAGATCGAGTTCGACTTCGGCGAAGCGGTCGCCGGCTTGCGACGCGAGCGACGGATGACGGCTGCGCGACACGCCGAGCACGGCGATGCCTTCCTGCAGCAGTTGTTCGGCGAGCGATGCGCCGAGGCCGCGCGTGTGTCCGGAGACGATGGCGCGCACGTGCGGCGCGGTTGAGGATGCAGTCATGGTGGCGAACCGGTGATTGGGTGAAAAGGTGAACGGTGCTGACGAGCGGCGCGCAGGCGCGGCGGCAGCGCGTGCTGGGCGGGTGATGCGTGGTATTGGCGTGCGGAGGTGTGCAGAGGCGGTTGCGCGCGGCGCCGCGGATGTCCGCGTGAACGCATATCGTAGCGCCGGCATGCGTGCCGCGCAAACGCGGGCATGATCCCGTGCATGCTGGGGCATGTATGGGGCGCGAATCGCAAGTGCCGCGCGCATGCATCGCCGCTCGGCGCCGAGAGGCCGATACGTTGGACGAAAGCGACTGCGGCAAGTGCGCGCGCCGGCGCGGCGGAACCTGTCCGCATTTTTGTGGGCGAGGCGGTTGAACAACGCGTTATCCACGCGCCTGGGTGAATCGTTCACCGAACAGGATAGCAAACTGGTTCATTGCTGATTTCCAGTCGAACGCTGCCCGCAC